>DATEDJ010000102.1:0-18294 GCA_035281725.1 Solirubrobacterales bacterium | reverse complement strand
CAGCTACTACGGCGTCGCCGACACCGAGACGCTCGCCCGCGACACCCACAAGTTCGAGGCCCGCTACCTCGACGGGCTGATCGGGCCCTATCCGGAACGCGCCGACCTCTACCGCGAGCGCTCGCCGATCCACTTCGTCGAGCGGCTGAGCGCGCCGGTGATCCTCTTCCAAGGGCTCGAGGACGCGATCGTCCCGCCCAACCAGGCAGAGGCGATGATCGCCGCGATGGCCGCCAACGGGATCCCTCACGCGTACCTCGCCTTCGAGGGCGAGCAGCACGGCTTCCGCCGCGCCGAGACCGAGATCCGCTGCCTCGAAGCCGAGCTCTACTTCTACGGCAAGCTCCTCGGCTTCGAGCCGGCGGACGAGCTGCAGCCGATCGAGATCAGCTGACCACGCATTTCGCCCCGCTCGGCGAGGTGCCTTTGGCGGGGAAGGCGTGGGCGAGGGCGTGGGCGATCAGAGCCGCGCGGGCGGCGTAGCCGGGCGACGTGAAGTGGATGCCGTCTTCGATGAACCAGGCGTCTTTGACGTCACCGGCCCAGTTGTAGATGCGCATGTTGGGATAGCGAAGGCAGGCGGTTTCCAGTTCTTCGTCCCAATTCTTCATCCCTTCCTCGGAATAGAATTCCGTCGCGTCAGGGAGGGTCTTGACGTTGACCCACAGGACCGGTTCGTCGCCGATGATGTTCATCATTTTTTCGATCCGTTCCTGCAGGCCGACGTTGGAGCCAGCGGCGACGTCGGCCGCCTCGTTCGTCCCCAGGGCCAGCACCCAGCACCCTTTGTAGCCTTCGGCCTTCCACGCCTCGGCGACTTCCTGGGCGTTCGGTTCGCCTTCGAAGCGCTCTTCGATCGAACGCGCGCCCTGCACCTCCATGTGGGTTTCTTTGACCCCCACTTCGGAGTAGCGGTTTTCGATCCGCTCTTTCGGGTTGGGCAGGTATTCGGCCGAGTCGAGCCCCTCCGAGGTCGAGTCGCCGATGTGGACGACCTTTTTGCATGAGGATTTGGTCGAGTCGGCGGCCTGTGCCTTGGTCAGCGGCACCGGGCCTTTGGTCCCCGCCGCCGTCGCTTCTTTGACCCGGATCTGTTCGCCTTCGGCCTGGGCCGCGTTCAGGCCGGCCATGCCGGCGATCGCGACGATGAACAGCACGCCGAGGCTGACCAGGACCATGCGGCCCTCCGGCGAGAACGTCGCCCAGCTCCACCCGAGCCGGCGGCGGCGCGCCAGCAACCGGCCGATCGCCCCGTGACGGATCGGCTCCTCGACGAATTTCCACGAGAGCGCGGCGATGGCGAAGATCGCGGCGACCTGGAGGACGTCGCGGACGAGGCTGTGGCCGTGCGGGTGCTGGGGGGAAGTGAGGACGATCACCGGCGTCTGCCAGAGGTAGATGCCGTAGGAGCGGACGCCGATCCAACGCAGCGGTTTGGCGCCGAGCACGCTGCCGAGCCGGCAGGCCGGGTGGGCGAGCGGCATCAGCACCATCACCGTCGCCAGCGAGAGGACGACGAAGCCGCCGCGATAGAGGAACTGGGAGAACTCGCCGGTCCGCCAGATCATGATCGCGATGATCATGAGGCCGAGGACGCCGACCCCGTCGAGCGTTTTGCGCGCCTGCGGGGTGATCCGCTTGCTAAGCCGGCGGCTGGGCCAGACCATCGCCAGGGCGGCGCCGAAGAGGAGCCCGGCGGCGCGCGTGTCGGTCCCGTAGTAGACCCGCGAGGGGTCGAGGCTCGGGTGGTACAGCACCGCCATCAGGATCGAGGAGATGATCGCCAGCACGAGCGTGGCGAGGGCGAGGTGCGGGCGCAGCCCGCTGCCCTGGCGGTCGCGGAAGACTTTGAGCCCGAGCAGCAGGAGGAAGGGCCAGAAGATGTAGAACTGCTCCTCGACCGACAGCGACCAGAGATGGTTCAGTGGCTGTTCCGGCGCGAAGCGCGCGAAGTACGACACATTGGCGGCGATCTGCTGCCAGTTGTTGACGTAGAAGATCGCCGAGACCACCGACTTGCGGAACTGGTCCGGCTGGGCGGGGCCGAAGATCGTCACCCAGGCGATCACGACCAGCAGCATCAGGAACAGGGCCGGCAACAGGCGCCGGGCGCGGCCGAGCCAGAAGCGACCGAGGTGGATCATCCCGCGGCGGTTGAACTGGCCGAGCAGGATGTCGGTGATCAGGTAGCCGGAGAGGGTGAAGAAGATCCCGACCCCGAGCAGGCCGCCGGGCGCCCAGCCGAAGCCGAGGTGGAAGCAGATGACCGCCAGGACCGCAATCGCGCGCAGGCCGTCCAGCCCTGGCATGTAGCGCTCGCCGCGCGTAATCGGTTCGGGCATCGGACCCACGCATGGTAGGGACGGGCGAGGCTGATAGTTTGCCCGCCCGATGCAGGTGCTTTCCCGATTCGAACCGCGCCGAGGCCGCTTCGCGGTCCTCGCCCTGATCGGGATGCTCGCCGTCGCGGCCCTGGCGATCGTCGCCCGGCCCGCCGACGCCGCCGCGATCACGGCCAACCCGACCACCTGCCCCGGCTTCAAAGTCCTCCACAACGACCGGATCGGCGCCGCCACCTTCCCGGCCGGCACCTACACGCTGACCCTGCAGGACGCGAGCCTCGACTGCAAATCGAGCGCGGCGCTCTTCGCCCGCTTCCTCGAGGACTGGGACGGCAACCTGCCGAAACCGTGGGTGATCTCCAACGAAGGGCCCGGCAAGTCCTCCTTCCTGCGCGCCGTGACCGGCGGGACCCAGCCCGGCTTCGCGGTCGAACTGACCAAGAAAACCGGCACCGAAGAAGGTGGCACCAACCCGGACCTCGGCCAACTCTGCCCCGGCACCTTCACCGTCAACTCGACCACCCTGGTCGGGCCGCTGCGCTTCACCAAAGGCGCCTTCCTGATCTACCTGCCCGCGGGCTCGGGGATCACCTGCAACCGCGCCTCGGTCCTCTTCACCCGGTTCCTCGGCGCCGGCGGCCCCTTGCCCGCCCCGTGGAAACTGATCAACCAGACGGCGACCTTCTACAAGCCGCAGAACCCAAAACGCTCCGCCTTCCGGATCGAACCGCTGAACGGCTCCGGCCGCCGCTGACGAGTTCGCACTTCTCCCCGCTATCCGGGGATAACTGCGAACGCACTCGATAGGCGAGGGTCCGGGCCGGTGCGGCCGGGGAGGGTGGGCCCGGGCGTCTCGGAGGCGACCCGGGCAGGCTGTGGCCCCCTCCGAGACGCCCGGGACGGGAGGTTTTCGGGGGGATCCGTCACAGGGACGGGAGGTATGTCACGGAGATGCCACGGTCTTCAAGGGTCAGGAATCTGCGTGGTTAGAAATCCATCCTATAGGCGGATAAGTAACCGCGCAGATTCCTGACCGTTCGAATACGAGGACGGTCTGTGACGTTTCCGGCCTCTCCCTCACGTCTCTCCGCCGAGACCCGCACCGGCCCCGCACCCCCACCTGTCCCCACAGACCCGGCCATCTCGGCGGCGGCCTCAGCCCGCCCGGGCCGCCGCCGAGATGGCCGGGTCCCTTGCCCGTCCCGCCGCCGCCCTGGGACCAACCACCTACCGCTGCTCTAGCGCGAACGGGGTGCCCTCGGAGTCGCGGCAGATCGCCCAGCGCTCACCGGGGTGGACGATCGAGCCACCGAGGTCCTCGACCTTGCGCAGCGCGCTGGTGATGTCGGCGACCGGGAAGTAGGGCAGCGAGTCGGTGTCGCCGGGGCCGCGGCCGCGCTCGTGGACGCCGACCCGAACCCCGTCGGACTCGGCGACCCAACCGGCCCCCTCCCCCTCGCCGCGCTTGCGCAGTTCGACCTCGAGCAGTTCGCGCCAGAAGCGCAGTGCGCGCTCGGGGTCGTCGGCGGGGAACTCGATCAGCGCCGCCATGGTTTTTTCCACCGGGAGGCGCGCCCGCCACCGCCCGCGCTCTGGCCCGACAGGCTTTCGCCGTTGCCAAGGAAGGAGGTTTCGCGGCTCATCAGCTGCTCGAACTCGCCGCGGTCGAGGAAGATGCCGTGGCATTTGCGGCACTGCTCGATCGTCACCCCGTTGCGCTTGTTGGCGTGCATCTGGCCGCCGCATTTGGGGCAGGTCATCGTCGTCTGGGCACTCGCCTCTTCCGGCGTCACGTTGCTCATCGCTCCGCCCTACCCTCGGCCAGGCTCGCGTACGCATCGGGCCGGCGGGTGGCGAGGAACGGGAAGAGCTCCAGCCAGTCGCCGCGCTGGTCGAGATCGAGGTCGGCGACCAGCACGGCCGGCTCGTCGCGCGGCGCCTGCACCAGCACGCGGCCGTAGGGGTCGGAGATGAACGAGGAGCCATAGAAGGTCAGCGGCGGCTCCTCCCCGATCCGGTTCACCGCCACCATGAAGGTGCCGTTGGCGATCCCGTTGGCGACGATCACCCGCTCCCAGAGCGGCTGCGTGTCGAAGTCCGGGTGGTCGGGCTCGGAGCCGATCGCGGTCGGGTAGATCAGCACGTCGGCGCCGGCGAGGCTGTAGGCGCGGGCGAGCTCCGGGAACCACTGGTCCCAGCAGGTCGGCAGGCCGAGCTGTGCCTCGCCCAGCGCGACCAGCGGGAACGGCGCGTCCTCGGCCGGGCCGGGGCGGAAATAGCGATCCTCGTGATACCCGGCGGTGACCGGGATGTGGAGCTTGCGGGTCCGGCCGAGCAGGGTGCCGTCGGGGGCGACGACGATCGCCGTGTTGAAGCCGAGCCCATCTGCGTCCTCGGCCCGCTCGTAGAGGGAGGCGTGGACGTGGACGGCGGTCTCCGCCGCCATCGAGGCAGCGAACTGGTAGGTCGGGCCGCCGGGGAGTTCCTCCGGCTCGACCCCGACCCCCTGCGGCCCGGCAGGGTCGACGGCGAAGTACGGCGAGAGAGTCAGCTCCTGCAGGCAGACCAGGCGGGCGCCCTGGGCGGCGGCCATCCGGATCCCGGCCGCGAGCCGCTCGCGATGCTCGTCGGGATCGGCATGCCAGGCCTGCTGCACGGCACCGATCCGGAAGGGCTCCCGCCCCGGCGCCCGCTTGCGCGCGGGCGAGTCATGAACATCGACGCCGGTCCTCTCGATCAGTCGCAGCTCCGCCATGCCTCGACTGTAGGCGTTTGGGCCGGTCGGCGACAATCCCTGAGATGGCGCGCCCGCTCGACTCCACCCCCGCCGCCGACGGCTTTCACATGCCGGCCGAGTGGGAGCCGCACGCGGGCTGCTGGATGGCCTGGCCAGAGCGCCCCGACAACTGGCGCGCCGAGGCCGGGCCGGCGCGGGAGGCCTACGCCGCGGTGGCGACCGCGATCGCCGCTTCGGAGCCGGTGACGATGGCCGTCTCCGACCGCCAGTTCGAGGCGGCGCGGGCGGCGCTGCCCGACGAGATCCGGGTGGTCGAGGTCTCCACCGACGATGCCTGGATGCGCGACACCGGCCCGACCTTCGTCCTCGACAGGGCGGGTGGGCGCCGCGGCGTCGACTGGCGCTTCAACGCCTGGGGCGGCCACGACGGCGGCCTCTACTCCCCCTGGGACCGCGACGACCGGGTGGCGGCCAAGGTGCTGGAGATCGAAGGCGACGGGAGATACCGGGCGCCGATCGTGCTCGAGGGCGGGGCGATCCACGTCGACGGCGAGGGCACGGTGCTGACCACCGAACAGTGCCTGCTGAACCGCAACCGCAACCCGGAGCTCGACCGCGCCGCGGTCGAGGCGGCACTCCACTCTTATCTGGGCACCGAGAAGGTGGTGTGGCTCGGTGAGGGCGTCTTC
Organism: Solirubrobacterales bacterium; assembly: GCA_035281725.1. Taxonomy (GTDB): domain Bacteria; phylum Actinomycetota; class Thermoleophilia; order Solirubrobacterales; family 70-9; genus VAYN01. The sequence goes on along the minus strand of DATEDJ010000102.1, from coordinate 12,526 downwards.
GAGGACGAGACCGACGGCCACGTCGACAACCTCGCCGCCTTCGCCCGGCCCGGCGTCGTCCTCCTCACCTGGGTCGAGGACCCGGCCGATCCCCAGCACGCGATCTCCCGCGACGCGCTGGCGCGGCTCGAGGCGGCGACCGACGCCAAGGGCCGCCCCTTCGAGGTGGTGAAGCTGCCGGCGCCCGGGCCGCTGACCATCGAGGCCGAGGAGGCGGCCGGGGTCGAAGCGGCCGAAGGCACCCAGCCGCGCCGCGCCGGCGACCGGATGGCGGCCAGCTACGTGAACTTCTACCTCGGCAACTCGCGCGTCGTCTTCCCGCTCCTCGATCCGGCCCGCGACGAGGAGGCGGGCGCGATCCTCGCCGCCACCTTCCCCCGCCGCGAGGTGGTCGGAGTGCCGGCCCGCGAGGTCCTCCTCGGCGGCGGGAACATCCACTGCATCACCCAGCAGGTCCCCACCCGTAGCTAGGCGAGGGTCTTCGGGGCGGATTCGGCGCCTGCGACGACCACCGATTTCTGCACCAGGACCCCTTCGGGGTCGCTGAAGCAGAGGCGCACGAGGTGGCCGGGGGCGTCGCTGAGGGTCCAGTAGCTGCAGGTCGAGCGGCGCGGGCGGGTCGGGAAGAGGCCGGGCACCTCGGAGCTTTCGACCTGGTCTTCCTGGAGGCCGACACTGCGCAGGCGGATCAGCACCTTGCTCTCGCTTTCGCCCTCGTGGATCGCCTCGTACTGTTCCGAGGTCATTTCCGAGGAGAAGAGGTGGAGCGGCGCCCGGGAGATCGTCGTCACCTTGCTTTCGGTGCCGCCGAAGACCACCCCCAGCGCGATGCCCACGACGACGAGCCCGGCGACCGACCAGGCGATGATCGCCCGGCGCCGCTGCCGACGCCGGTAGAGGTCACGGTCCACAGGCGGAGGATCGCAGACGACCGCCGCCCGCTTTCGCTAGCTTGCACCCCATGAGCGGAGACATGGATTTTCGACGCGAACTTGGCCAACAGCTGCGGGTCGACTCGATCCGCTGCTCCGATGCCGCGGGGTCTGGGCATCCGACGTCCTCGATGTCGGCGGCGGACCTCCTGGCGGTGCTGATCGACGGGCACCTGAAGCTCGACTTCGGCGAGCCCACGGATCCGCGCAACGACCACCTGATCTTCTCCAAGGGACATGCGTCGCCGCTCTACTACTCGATGCTGAAAGCGGTCGGGGCGATCGAGGACGACGAGCTCCTCACCTTCCGCAAGCTCGGCTCGCGGCTCGAAGGCCACCCCACCCCTGTCCTGCCCTGGGTCGACGTCGCCACCGGCTCGCTCGGCCAGGGCCTGCCGATCGGCGTCGGCGTCGCCACCGCGGCGCGGATGGAGCAGATGCCCTCGCGCGTCTGGATCCTCTGCGGCGACTCGGAGATGGCCGAGGGGTCGATCTGGGAGGCGGTCGAGCACGCCGGCAAGCAGAGCCTCGCCAACCTGACCGCGCTGATCGACGTCAACCGGCTCGGCCAGACCGGCGAAACGATGCACGGCTGGGACCTCAACTCCTACGGCGGTCGCGCCGAGGCGGCGGGCTGGAACACGCTCGAGATCGACGGCCACGACGTGCAGGAGATCGAGGACGCCTACGCCAACGCCGAGGCGAGCGACCGGCCGACGATGATCGTCGCCCGGACGAAGAAGGGCAAGGGCGCCAAAGAGGTCGAGGACCTGCCCGGCAAGCACGGCAAACCGCTGTCGGATCCGGCGACCGCGATCGAGGAACTGGGCGGCGAACGCGACCTCCGGGTCGAGGTGGCCAAGCCGACCGGCGACGCGACCATCCATCGCTTCGAGACCCCCGGCGGCGAGATGCCGACCTGGGAAAAGGGCGAGGAGGTGGCGACCCGGAAAGCCTACGGCGAGGCCCTGGCGGCGCTCGGCGCGCGGCGCGACGACATCGTCGCGCTGGACGGCGAGGTCGGCAACTCGACCCACTCCGAAGACTTCAAGAACGCCTTCCCGGACCGCTTCATCGAGGTCTACATCGCCGAGCAGCAGATGATCGCCTCGGCGGTCGGCTTCCAGGTGCGGCGCCACTGGACCCCGTTCGCCTCGACCTTCGCGGCGTTCCTCAGCCGCGCCTACGACTTCGTCCGCATGGCGGCGATCAGCCGCGCCGACATCCGCCTCTGCGGCTCCCACGCCGGCGTCTCGATCGGCGAGGACGGGCCCTCGCAGATGGCGCTCGAGGACCTCGCCAGCCTGCGCGCGGTGCACGGCTCGACCGTCCTCTACCCGAGCGACGCGACCTCGACCGCGGCCCTGGTCGAGATCATGGCCGACACCGCCGGGATCTCCTACATGCGCACCACCCGCGGGGCGACGCCGGTGATCTATGACGCCGGCGAGGAATTCCAGGCGGGCGGCTCGAAGACGGTGCTCGAGGGCGACGACGTCACCCTCGTCGGCGCCGGGATCACCCTGCACGAGGCGCTGGCGGCGGCCGAGCGGCTCGCCGCCGAGGGCGTCTCGGCGCGGGTCATCGACCTCTACTCGGTGAAGCCGATCGACCACGAGACGCTGGTCAAGGCGGCCCAGGAGACGGGAGCGATCGTCACCGTCGAGGACCACTGGAAAGAGGGCGGGATCGGCGAGGCGGTGCTGGCGGCGCTGGCCGAGCACGGCGCGAGCGCCGCGGTCCGCATCCTCGCGGTCGAGGACATGCCGACCTCGGCGAAGCCGACCGAGCTGCTGCGCGCCGCCGAGATCGACGCCGAGGCGATCTACTCGGCAGCGACCGAGATAGTCCAGACCAAGGTCGAGTCCTAGCTAGGGCTGGCCAGGGCGTCCCAGGCGCCGCCTGACCAGGACGCAGGGAGCGAGCCGAGGGGAGCGCACCTAAGCGCGTGACCCGAAGGCGAGCGACTGAGGACGCCGTCAGGCGTCGTCTGGGACGTCCTGGCCCAGGACGAAGACGTCGACCGCCACGTCGGGGTCGACGTGGACGGAGCTGAGGTGGGCTTCCACCTGGCGTCCCAGTACCGCTTCCATGCGCTCTTTGTAGATCGCTTCGGTAGCGGCGCGGTGAGCAGCGCGGGTCTCGCGGACGCGGGCCTCCTGGCCCGCCTCGATCAGCGTCCGCTCAACCGGAGTGAACACGTCGGTGAGGACGCAGACGACGAGGTTGTCGGAGATATGCGTTTTCGCCGCCCCAGGGCCGCGCCCGAAATGCTCGCGGTGGAGCGCAACCGCCGTGTTGGAGATCTCGGTGAGAGCCGGGCGCGCCGTGCTTTGGCCGTCCACTGCGGATCCGGTCAACTCTCGAATTCCTTTGACGCGATCACAAATCCACCCGCCATCTGCTCCCCACCGAGCGCCTTGGCAATCTACAAACCTGCCTGTTTCGAACAAAACATGACCAGCGTCCAAGAAAAGTACTACGGGGAAAGATGCAACCGTCGTAAATACGTTTGAGTGGGTCAAACGGGGAAAACGGACGCGTTTTTGCGTGTATTCCCGCCGCTGTCGATTCGGCCGCCTCCCGTTCGTCTAATCGGCGACCATCCCCAAACGGGGGCGATCCCCGACAAGGAGGAACCGATGAAGTACGTGATGCTGATCCACCAGGGCGATACGCCGACCCCGCTGCGCCCGGAGCTCTGGGCCGAGGTCCCGGCGGCGGAACAGGCCCAGATCGCGGCCGATTACCAGGCGCTGAACGAAACGCCGGGGGTCCAGCCGGGCGCCGGCCTGCAGCTGCCGGAGACGGCGACCACGGTACGGGTCGCCGACGGCCAGACGCTGACCACTGACGGGCCGTTCGTGGAGACGAAGGAGGCGCTCGGCGGCTTCTTCTTCCTCGAGGCCGACGACCTCGACGCGGCGATCGAGATCGCGGCGCGGGTGCCGGCGGCGCGGCTCGGCGGCGCGGTGGAGATCCGACCCGTCCAAGAGTGGTAACGAGCGCCGCCGAGGCGTTTCGCGAGGAGTGGGGTCGCGTCCTCGCCGCCCTGATCGGCATCCTCGGCGACTTCGAGCTCGCCGAGGACGCCGCCCAGGAGGCGTTTGCGACCGCCGCCGAGCGCTGGCCGCGCGAGGGCGTCCCGTCGAACCCGGCCAACTGGCTGGTGACGACGGGGCGCAACCGCGCGATCGACACGCTGCGCCGGCGCCGCACCCTGGCGGAGAAGACGCGCCTGCTGGAGGCGAAAGCCGAGGAGGCGACCGAGATGGACGAGGACGCGACGATCCCCGACGAACGGCTGGAGCTGCTCTTCACCTGCTGCCACCCAGCGCTGGCGACCGAGGCCCAGGTGGCGCTGACCCTCCGCACCCTCGGCGGGCTCTCGACCGGGGAGATCGCCCGCGCCTTCCTCGTCGCCGAGCCGACCATGGCTCAGCGGCTGGTGCGGGCGAAAGCGAAGATCAAAGCCGCCGGGATCCCGTTTCGGGTCCCGCCGGACCACCTCCTCCCCGACCGGCTGGCCGCGGTCACGGCGACCATCTACCTGATCTTCAACGAGGGCTACGGGGGTCGCGGCGAGCTGGCGGGCGAGGCAATCCGGCTTGGTCGCGCGCTGGCCGAGCTGATGCCGGACGAGCCCGAGGCGCAGGGCCTGCTGGCATTGATGCTGCTGCTGGAGGCGCGCCGGGCGGCCCGCTTCGACCCGGTCGGGGAGATCGTCCTGCTCGCCGACCAGGACCGGACGCTCTACGACGCCGCGGCGGTGGCGGCGGGACGGGCGGCGCTCGACCGGGCGCTCGCCCTGCGCGGCCGCGGGCCCTACGTGGTGCAGGCGGCGATCGCCTCGCTCCATGCCGACGAGCCGCGCGACTGGGAGCAGATCGCGGCCCTCTACGCGGAGCTCGCGCGCCTCACCGACTCGCCGGTGGTGGAGCTGAACCGGGCGGTCGCGGTGGGCGAGGCCTACGGGCCGGCGGCGGGCCTGGCGCTGGTCGAACGGATCGAGGGGCTCGACTCCTACCGCTACCTGCACTCGGCCCGCGGCGAGCTGCTGGCGCGGATCGGCCGCACCGCGGAGGCGCGCGCCGCCTTCGAACGTGCCCTTGCCCTGATCGACGACGATGCCGAGCATCGGCTGATCGCACATAAGCTCCGTGCGATCAGCCGATGAGCGCCGAGCCCTTCCTCCTTCTGCAGATCTCCGACACCCATCTCGGGGCGGACTGGCACGGCGTCGACCCGGACGAGTGCCTGCTGCGCGCGGTCGAGGCGATCCTCGACCTGCCACAACGGCCCGACGCGTTGGTCATGTCCGGCGACCTGACCCAGAACGGCACCCCGGAGGAGTACGGGCGGGTACGCGAGCTGATCGCGCCGCTCGACCTCGAGCCGCACGTCCTCCCCGGCAACCACGATCTGCGCGGGGCGATGCGCGAGGCGTTCGGGCTGCCCGGCGAGGGCGAGGAACCCGCCTCGCACGCGGTCGACCTCGGGCCGCTGCGGCTGATCTGCCTGGACTCGATCATCCCGGGTGCCGAAGCCGGGTCGCTCGACGAAGGGCGGATCGAGTGGCTGGAATCGACGCTCGATGCGGACCGCGAGAAGTTGACCGTGCTCGCCATGCACCACCCCCCGCTGACCACGGCGATCCCCACCTTCGACGCGATCGGGCTGGCGCCCGAGTGGCGGGAGGCGCTCGGCGAGCTGCTGGCGCGCCACCCGCAGGTGGTCCGGATCATCGCCGGCCACGTGCACCGGCCGATCGTCGCCGAGCTCGCCGGCCGCGCCGTCGTCTCGGTCCCGAGCACCTACCTGCAGTCCGTGCTGGAGTTCGTCCCGGCGCCGATCGGGATGGTGCCGGATCCGGCGGGCTTCGCGATCCACGCGTTAAGGGACGGGGCGCTGACGACGCACCTGCAGACCTTTCCGCGCTTCGTTGCTTCGGAATAGACGAAGAAGGGGACCACGGGAGGGGCGCGGCGGGCCGGTGGCCGACGGGGGCGGGGTAAAGGACGGCGAGGGACGCGGCCCTCTCGGCGGCGGCCCGGGCAGGCTGAGGCCGCCGCCGAGAGGGCCGGGTTTCGTGGGGATGTGCATGAGACGCCGGGGAGGCGTCACGGGGACGGGAGGATCGTCACGGAGGCGTGCGGAACTCCACGGTTCCTCATGGCTTGAAATCGGGCTGAGTGAGTTGACCACACCCTGGTGTGGTCAACTCACCCCGCGTGGATCCGGGCCTCCATGACGACCTCGACCGCGCATCGGCGACGCGCTGCAAGCCTTGGTGTTGCCATGGCCACATCAACCCTTGCAGCGCGATGCCACGGGTCACGAACCCGTGCCATTCCCCCCGAAAGGCCCGCGTCCCGGGCGTCTCGTGGCGGCCACAGCCTGCCAGGGCCGCCACGAGACGCCCGGGGCTAACCGTCCCCGATCGACCGGGCTACGCAGCCCACCCTCGCCTAGACCGACAGCGCGGCCGCGAGCGCCTCGCGTCCGCCGCCAACAACCGGCGCGCCATGGGAGGTGAGCACGTCCTCGACCGGCCAATCGAGCACCGGGGACGGGCCCGCCCGCAACGTGTCGAGACCAGGCCCGTCGAGCCAGGGCTAGGGGCACATCGTCAGCCCCTCTCCCTCGGCGCCGTCGCCGAGCAGGACGTCACCGGCGAAGAGGGCGGCGCGGGCGGCGTCCCAGAAGGCGACCTCTTCCCGCGGCAGCGGTCCGAGCGCCGTCAGCCCGCCGGGCAACTCGTCGCCGATGGCGAAGGTCCGGTCGATCGGGGCTCGCTCGGCGATCTTGTCGCGGTCGCCGTCGAAGGCCCAGATCCTCGCGTCGGGATGGCGCTCGCGCACCTCCGCCCCATGCCTCGCGGTGCGCAGTCAAGCACGCAGATACATTGCCTCACCCAGCGCGGCGCTACTGAGGCCCTCAGTAGCGCAAGATCGCGGCGACGCCTTCGGCTGAGCCGAGCACTTCCGCGGCGGGCCCGTGGACGACCGTGATCTTGGCACTGACCGCGAGCGCGCCGCGTACCAATGACTCTGCCGCGACCCCGAGCCCGGCGTCGAGCACCAGGCGCTCGACCCGCCCTTCGGCCACCGCCTCGCCGACGTCCTGCAGGCCGGTCGCGCCGCGGCTGCCGCCGCGCGCCTCTTCCAGGGCCGACGCCACGAGGCGCGACTCGCGCTCGGCGTCGGCGTTCTCCACCGCCGCGGCGACGGTCTCGTGCAGCTTGCCGAGCGGGGTCGAGATCAGGTCCTCCTGGCCCGCTCGCGACAGCTTCACCTTGGGCGCGTTCAGGCCCGCCTCGAAGTTCTCCAGGTCGGCGGTCGGGCCGAAGGCGAGCGCCCTCCCCACGCCGCGCGCTTCCAGCTCGCGGCCGACCAACGCCCCGGCCTCGCCGAGGAATTTGTGGCGGTTGTGCTCTAGCCGGTCGCCGTATTCGTCCTTGCCCGAGGAGGCGACGCCGCTGGTCGCGCCGCCGCCGCTCTGCGCCTTGCGCTCGCGCCAGTCGAGGCTCAGGATCTCCAGTTCCCAGTCGGCCAGCTCGCTCAGTTCGCCTTCGGCGAAGAGCAGCAGGCGGACCCGCTCCAGCGAGACGATCGCGATCCCGCGCTGCTCGCCGCGACAGGCGAGGTCGACCAGCGGCGCCAGTGAGGGCGTGCCGCCGAGCTCGACGCAGGCGCTCGCCTGCGGGGCCGCGCCGGTCCCCCACCAGTGTTCTTCGCCGCTGCGCTCGGCGACCTCGACGAAGCCCGCGGCGCCGCGCGGCGGCGGCCGGTGGTCGCCGTCTTCGAAGCGTTCGGTGATCCGTTTGGCGACCGCGCGCAGGGCGAGGCGCCGATTGTGCTCGGCGTCCTTGGCCGCCTCCAGCAGCCGGTCGAGGCCGTTGCGCAGCTCGGTGCGCCAGGCGCCGCCGCGGTCGGCCGGATCGAAGGCGAGATAGACGGAGACGACTCCCAGCTCCGGCTCCCAGTCGCTCAGTCGACGGGCGTCCTCAAAGGTCGGGTGGGCCATCCGCTCCTCCTCCTCGGTCGTGGTCGGGATCGTCTACCCCGGTCCGGTTGGAGGGAACCTATCGGGCTGGGACCGGTCGCTACCCGTCGCGGGCGAGGCGGAAGCCCATGTTGCCGGTCGAGCTGTCCGGCGTGTTGAAGCTGCGCGCCGCCACCCGGTAGCGGTTGCAGTAGGAGGCGTGGCAGAGGTAGGAGCCGCCGCGGATCGTCCGCGTCTGGCGGTCGAAGCGGTCCGCGCACCATTCCCAGACGTTGCCCGAGGTGTTCATCAGGCCGTGGCCGTTGGGCTCGTATTCGTCGACCGGGCAGGTGCCGAGCCAGCCGTCGTCACCGCTGTTGTGGTCGGGGAAGGTGCCCTGCCAGACGTTCATCGCGTGGGTGCCGCCCGGTTCGAGCTCGTCGCCCCAGGGGAAGCGCGCCTGCTCGAGGCCACCGCGGGCGGCCATCTCCCACTCGGCCTCGTGCGGGAGGCGGCCGCCGGCCCAGGCGCAGAAGGCTTTCGCGTCGTTCCAGGAAACGTGGACGACCGGGTGGTCGAGGCGGTCCTCGAGGTCGGAGTGAGGGCCCTCGGGGCGGCGCCAGTCGGCGCCGAAGACCTGGCGCCACCAGGGCGCGTGGGCGATCCCGCGGGTCGGTTCGAAGTCTTCCGGGAGGAAGGCGGCGAAGACGAAGGTCCAGCCGGCCTTCTCCGCCTCGGTGCGGTAGCCGGTGGCGTCGGCGAACTCGGCGAAGCGCTGGTTGGTGACCGCGAGCTTGTCGATCCAGAACGGCGGCAGGTCGACCTCGCGGATCGGGCCCTCGCGGTCCTCGGGGAAGCCGTCGGGATCTTCGGTCCCCATCAGGAAGCTGCCGCCGAGGCGGACCATGCCGTCGGTGGCGGCGTCTTCGGCGCTCGCGCGGACCGTCGCGTCCTCGCCGCCCGGCGGGCGACCGGGGGCGCAGCAGGCGTGGTCGTGCTTATCCGGATCGTGACCGGTGTGGCCGTCCATCTGAGTAGAAGTCTGCCCGACCCGGCCCGGCGGCCGGTTTGCCGCCGCTCCAACTGCGATGGTCAAGCCGTTTCCGCAGTCCCGGACCCCGCAGACAAAGGAGATTGACGTGGAAGTGAGAGGCGAAGCGCGCGCCATGTTCGCCGCGATCCTGTTGCTCATCGCCGGAGTGCTCAACGTGATCTACGGCATCGCCGCCATCAGCAACGGCGACTTTTTCAGCCAGACCTCGTACGTCGTCTTCGGCCTCGGCTTCTGGGGCTGGGTGACGCTGATCATCGGGCTGGTCCAGCTGACCGGCGGCTACTCGCTGTTCAGCGGCGGGGTCTACGGGCGCACGATCGGGATCATCGGCGCGACGATCGGGGCGATCGAGTCGCTGCTCTCGGTCGGCGGCAGCTACCCGTTCTGGTCGCTGGGCATCTTCGCCCTCTGCCTGATCGTCCTCCACGGGCTGATCGTCTACGGCGAGCCGATCGAGCGCTAGCGCGACCCCAGCCCCGGCGACCGCGAGCCGGCGCCGGGGCCGGGGGCGCCGCGGCCGGTCTCGACCAGGCCGCGGAGGCTGACGCGGATGTAGTGGTCCCAACCGCGGGTGCAGAGCTCCTCGCAGTCGAGCCCGGCGAGGCCGTGGTGGGTGAAGGTGAGGTGGGTACGCCCGCCGTCGTCGAGCGGCTCGAGCAGGAAGGTGATCCGGGTGCCGACCCACTCGTCGGTCGGGTCGAAGTGCTCGATCGACTGGCCGACGACGCTCCACTCGACCTCGCGGTCAGGGACGAGCTTCTCCACCCGCAGCTCGGTCCAGCCGTTGCCGAAGCTGAGCCGGCCGACGCCGCCGACCTCCTCGGCGAGCGTCCCCTCGGTCCACCATGAGGTGACGCCGGCGGCGGTCGCGATCGCCTCGTAGACCTGCGCCGGCGCCGCCGCCAGATCGATCTCGATCCTCTCCCCAGTCATCGCGTTCGCAGCCATCTTCCCTCCTTCAAGTAATAACTTGACACTTATATAAGCAGATGATTAGGTATATGTCCATGAGCACGAAGGAGAGCCAGGTGTTCGACGCGGTCGGCGAGGGGTCGCGACGGGAGATCCTCGACCTGCTCGCGGCGGGGCCGCGGCCGGTCGGCGAGATTGCCGCGCGTACCGGCCTCAGCCAGCCGAACGCGTCCCGCCACCTGCGGATCCTGCGCGAGGCGGGCCTGGTCGAGCCGCGGGCCGAAGGGCAGCGGCGAATCTACGAGCTCCGCCCCGCCGGCCTGGCCGAGCTGATCGGCTGGGTCGCTCCTTACCAGCGCCTCTGGCAGGGCAGCCTCGACGCGCTCGAAGGCCACCTCGACGCCGACACCAAGACCGATTCGAAGACGGAGGACTGACCATGCCCGACAAGCACGCCACTCTGGAAGAAGTCGACGGCCGCCCGGCGCTGCGCTTCGAACGCACCCTCCCCCACCCGCCGGAGCGGGTCTGGACGGCGCTCACCGACACCAAGGAGATGTTCGCCTGGCACCCGACCCCGGCCGAGTTCGAGCCCCGGGTCGGCGGCCGGGTCGCCTGGCATCCGGACGGCCACGTCGCCGGGATGCCCGACAGCGAGGTGACCGACTGGGACCCGCCGCGCCTTCTCGCCTACACCTGGTCGACGCTGGAGACGCCGCGCCCGGGCCACCTGCGCTGGGAGCTCCGCCCCGACGACGCCGGCTGCGTCCTGGTCCTCGTCCACACCTTCGACGATCGCCTCAAGGCCGCCCGCGACGGGGCCGGCTGGCACGTCTGCCTCGACGCGCTGGCGGCCGAGCTCAATGGCCAACCCGAGCCACCCGGGGGCGATCCCGACGTCCCGGGCCCGTGGACCGCGCTGAACGCCTCCTACCAGGAGCGCTTCGGCATCTCCCCCGAGGAGGCGACGCCGCCGCCGGTCCGCGATTGACCGACGGCGGCGCCCCTCAGCGGCGCAACGGATAGCGCAGGTGGAGTACCCGCTCGCCCCTGGATCACCACCTCGGGATCCTCCAGCATCTGGTGGCCGCCGGCGTGGCTACCGAAGTACGGCTTCCCGCCGCCGAAGACGACCGGCACGACGTCGATCGCGACGTGGTCGATCAGCCCCAGTGCCAACGCCTGCCCGCCGACGTCACCCGCCCCGACGCCGATCTCCCCGTCGCCGGCCAGCTCCTGCGCCCGCGCGATCCCCTCCTCGACCGAGCCGGCGAAGTGGTAGGAGGCCTCCGGGTGCCAGCCATCCGGCTGAGGCCGGTGGGAGACGACCACGGCGTGCTCGCCCGCCGGCGGCCTCCCCTCCCAGCCATTGGTCAAGTCGAACTGGTGGCGGCCGACGACCAGGACCGCCAGGCGGGACCAGATGCCGCGCACGTAGTCGGCCGAGGCGGCCGACACACGGAACGGCGAGCCGCCGTGGACGTCGGCGTCGTCCGTGGGATGGATGGGCTGATCGCCGCTGAGCTACCAGTCGTGGAGGGGTCCCACGCCGTCCTGCTCGTCGGCGATGTAGCCGTCGAGCGAGGCGACCGCGTGCAGGTACGTCGTCGCCATGCTCAGCCGCCCCGCCGCGCCTGCGCGTCCGCGTACATCAGCGAGGCCGGGGTGGTCAGGTCCTCGCCGGTCTCCAGCAGCGTCTTCAGGCCGGAGAGGATCATCGGCCAGCCGCCCCAGAGTTCGTTGTTCGCTTCGGCGCCGAGATGGTCGTGGGTGACCCGCAGCCGACACGAGTCGTCACCGACCGGGTCGATGTCCCAGGTAACCCGCGAGGTGCCTTCGGCCTTCACGTCCTCGCTCCAGAGCGCGGTGAAGGTCTGCACGAGGCGTTTCGGCGGGTCGACCTCGACGTTCTCGCCGCTGGCGACGTCGATCACGCCGAGGACGGCGGAGCGGTACTCCGATCCCTCCGTCCAGGCTGACTCGGTGCCGACGCCGAAGCTGTAGCGCTTGCGCATCTCGCCGTCGGTGATCACCTCCCAGAGGCGCTCGGGGCTGGTCTTGATGTAGATCTCGAACACGGTCAAGGTGCCGCGGTCGCCGACCACGGTGTAGAGCTGCTCGTCATTCATCTCGGGTCCTCCTTCTCGAGGTCTCGTTTGAGCTCCGTGAGCGCCGAGGCCCAGGGCTCCGCGTACTTACTCACCCAGCGGTCGTGGACTTCGCGGATCGGCACGGGGTTCAGGAAGTGGAGCTTCTCGCGCCCCCGCCGCTGCGTCGTCACCAGGCCCGCCTCCTCCAGCACCTTCAGGTGCTTGGCAACGCCGAAGCGGGTCATCGGCAACCGCTGCTCGAGCGCGCTCAAGGTCTGACCGTCCTGCTCGAACAACTCGTCGAGCAGGCGGCGGCGGGTCGGATCCCCCAAGGCCCTGAACACGTCATCGATCATGGGACGGAGAATAGGTGACCAAATGGTCACATGTCAAGTTAAGGGAGTTCGGGCCGGTGCGGCGAGGGACGGCGCGATTCGGGGACCGGTCGATTGGGGACGGTCCCGTCCTGGGCGTCTCGTGGCGGCCCTGGCAGGCTGTGGCCGCCACGAGACGCCCAGGACGTGAGGCTTTCGGCGGGAAGTGCGCAGGCTCCG
>DATEDJ010000101.1:0-19021 GCA_035281725.1 Solirubrobacterales bacterium | reverse complement strand
TGGGTTGGTGGCGACGACGATGAAGGAGGCGGCCCAGCCGGGCCCGATCGCGGCGGCGATCTTTTCCTGGTCCTGCCGGGCGGGCGCGTCCTTGGGCAGCTGTTCCGGGCTCGGCGGGCCGAGCTTCAGCCCGACCGCGGGAGCCGCCAGCGCCAGCAGCACGCCGCCGATGACGATCGCCGCGAGCAGCGGCCGGCGCAGCGCCGCGTTGACGAAGACCATCACCCCGGAGCGCTCGGCGGTCGCCGCCGAGCCGATCCGCCAACGGTTCACGTTCTCGCCCGCCAGGGTGAGGACCGCCGGGCCGGCCAGCGTCGCCACCAGGACCGAGAGGACGACCACCATGCACACCGTCCCGGCCAGCGAGACCAGCAACGACCCGGGCAACACCAACAGCGAGACGAGCATCGACAACAGCAAGGTCGAGCCTGCGAAGACGACCGTGCGCCCCGCATGCTTGCGCGTTCTTCGGGCCGCCTCGATCGGCTCGACTCCGGTCGCCAGCTCCTCCCGGAAGCGGGAGACCATCAAGAGCGCGTAGTCCACCCCCAGCGCCAGCCCGATCATCGTGCAGACGGTCAGCGCGAAGGCATCGATCGAGAACCACGAGGTGAGGAAGTAGAGGACCCCGCGCGAGGCGCCCACGGTAATCGCGCCGAACGCGAGCGGGATCGCCGCCGCGATCGGCGAGCGGAAGACCAGCAGCAGGACGATCAGCAGGATCGGCAGGGCGACGAGCTCGCCGTGCTCGGCGGCATCGATGGTTTCTATCTGCAGGGCCCGGGACAGGGTCGGGTATCCGGTCTGCGTCGCCGTCACCGGCGCCGTCACCTTTTCTTCCAGCAGCCCTTCGACCTGCGGCACGGTCTCGTTCACCGCCGTTTTCGTGTCGACGTGGAAGTCGGCGAGGATCAGCGCCTTTTCGGAGGACGGGCGCAGCCCTTCGACCGAGCCTTTGTCCCAGGGCGAGAGCGTCGTCGCCCCGGGTTCGGCGCGCAGCGCGCGGACCAGGCGCGGCCCCTGTTCTTCCAAGGCGGCGGCCGGACCCTCCAGCAGGATCGCGAAGCCCGCCGAGGGCCCGAAGTGCTCTTCGAGCATCCGGTTCGCTTCCGTCGCGGCGCCGCCGGGGACGTTGAGCGTCGTCGGCGTCAAGCGCTTGTTGACCCCGGTGCCGACCACCGCCAGCACCGCGAGGACGATCGCGGCGACCAGCAAGATCTCGCGCGGATGCCTCAGCAGCCATGGCTGCCGTCGCTCCGACCCCGAGCTCGAGGTCGGACTCCCTCCCCTGCTCCTACTGCTTCCCACCCGTGGTAGTTTGGCGGTCAGGGGCTACGGGAGGAGCGAACCTATGCGGAAGAATGTGTTAAGGACGACGGTCCTGACCGTCGTCGCGTTGCTGGCGATGAGTGGTGCGGCGCTGGCGCTGGTGCTGCGGTCGGGGAACATCGAAGCGGTTCTCGAAGGCGGCTTCGCGCCGACGACCCTGCCCAAGCATGAATTCGCGCCGATCACGATCCATGGCGAAGGCAGCATCGGGACCACCGACGGCTCGCTGCCGCCGATCCTGAAAAAGCTGAACGTCTGGTACGACAAACACGGCGAAGTGGTGACCAAGGGGCTGCCCTACTGCACGCCGGGCAAGCTGGCAGCCACCACCTCGCAGCAGGCGCGCAAGGTCTGCGGCAGCTCGATCGTCGGCGAGGGCCGCGGCACGGCCCTGATCGCCTTCCCCGAACAGAGGCCGTTCAAGGCGAGCTCGCCGATCACGATCTTCAACGCGAAGCCCCACAACGGCAACCCGACCGTGCTCGCCCACGCCTACCTCAGCGTGCCCGCGCCGACCACCTACATCGTCCCGGTGGAAATTCAGCGGATCCACAACGGGCCCTTCGGGTACAAGACCGAAGCGACGATCCCGCGGATCGCGGGTGGCTACGGGATCCCCTTGGAAGGCGGCCTGAAGATCGGCAAAAAATGGACCTTCAAGGGCGAACGGCTGAGCTACATCAACGCCAGCTGCCCGAGTGGCAAGCTGCAGGCAAAAGCGGAAGTCGAATTCACCGACGAAACCAAACTGAGCGGCCTGATCCTCAAACAGTGCACGGGGAAGGATTGAGGCGCCTCGGCGCTCGCGGGCGGCGGGTCGGGGCGGTCGCGACCGTCCTCCTCGCCGCCGCCCTCGTCTGCGGTGCCGTGGCCTACGCCGTCACCACCCAGATCGGCAACCTCAAGGTCAGCGCCACCGCCGAATTTCAGCCGCGCGCGTTCCCGGAACACGGGACGCGGCCGGCCACCTTCGGCAGCATCGTGCGGATCAAGACCGTGAACGGCGAACAGCCGCCGGTGCTGAAGACGCTGATCTTCGAATTCGACAAACACGGGCGGATCAACTTCAAGGGCCTACCGACCTGCACGGTGGCGAAGCTGGAAGGGACGACGCCCGATGAAGCGCGCAAGCGCTGCGCCGCGGCCCTCCTCGGCACCGGGGTCGGCAAAGCCCGCGTCGACCTTCCCGGCAAGCCCTCCTTCGTGATGACCTCGCCGATCTCGATCTTCAACGCGCCGCCGGAAGGCGGCAGGCCCGCGCTGATCGCCCACGCCTACGAGACCGTCCCCTCGCCCCAGGCACTGCTGGTCCCGTTCACGGTGGAAAAGATCAACCACGGTCGTTACGGCTACCGGGCGGAGCTCGAATTGCCACCGATCGCCGACGGTCACGGCTCGCCGATCCTCGCCGAAACCAAGTTCGGTCGCACCTACAAGCGTCACGGTCGCAAGGTCGGGTACGCGGAAGCCGAATGCTCCGGCGGCCGGCTCCAGGTCCACGGCGAACTGATCTTCAGCGACGGCAGCTTCCTGCAGTCGCTGCTCACCTCGCCATGCCACTTCGAAAACTAAGAACCCGTCTCGGCCGCGCCCTTCCCGTCCTCGCGATCCTCCTCCTCGCCTGCGCCATCGGCGCCGCCGTCGCCGCGGCCAACGCGATGGTCGAAACGCGCGAAGTGCGGATCGAAGTCAACGCGGCCTTCCATCCCCGTGACCTGCCCGTGAAGAGCTTCGCCCCGGTCCAGTTCTCCGGCTTCCTCGACGTCTCCAAGCCGGGCGGCGGCCAACCGCCCGCGCTCCGACAGATCGTCCTCGACTTCGACCGCGACGGCCGCCTCGACGTCGCCGGCCTGCCTACCTGCGCGCCGGAATCGGTGGCCCAGGCGAGTGTCGAAGAAGCGCGGCGGATCTGCAAGGCGGCGATCGTCGGCACCGGCAAGATCGAAGCGCTCGTCGCCTTGCCCGTCTCCGGCAACCTGGTTCCGACCAGCTCGCCGCTGACCCTCTTCAACGGTCCCCGCCTCGAAGGCAAGCCGACCGTGGTCGTCCACGCCCGCACCACGGTGCCCGCGACCCAGACCTATGCCTTCACCGTGCCGATCGAAAAGCGCCCCGGTGAATTCCGCTACCGCGCCACCGCCGACATCCCGCCGCTGGCCGGCGGCCTCGGCGCGATCACCAAGATCAGCGTCAAGATCGGTCGCGAATACACCGCCGGGGGCAAGAAGCGCAGCTACGTCTCCGCCCGCTGCAGCGACCATATCCTCCGCAGCCACGGCGCCTTCACCTTCGCCAACGGCCTCACGATCGAAGGCGTCGGCCTCGAAAAGTACTGCGCCCAACGTTGAGCGCGGAGGGGTCGGCGCGCGCCTGCCCCGCCTTCCTATAATCCGCGGTTCGGGCCGTTAGCTCAGTTGGTAGAGCAGGAGACTCTTAATCTCAAGGTCGTTGGTTCGAGCCCAACACGGCCCACTCGGCGAGGCGTTCCCTAGAGCCGAAATCCCTGTCAAACCGCTTGGGCAAGCGGTTTACGCTTGATCTATCCTTCGCGTGTCCCTATAATGTCCCAACGACCGGGCATTTGTGAGGCGAAAGGAGACCAGGCGGTGACGGCCACTCTCACCCCGGAGGAACGTCTAGGACAGGCTGATGAGGAGCTGCTCGACCTGAAGAACGGGTTTGTCGAGGCGATTACCCAACTTCAAGAACATCCCGAAATTGACAATTCGTTCGATGAGCGCTTGGAGGGAATTGGCACCCGGCTTTCGGCGCTGCGCGAAGGGCTTCGACCCGAGGATGACCTGGACAAGGCGCAGGTAATCGAGTTCCACGAAGCCCTGTGGACGATCAATCGGCTTCTGACCGAGCGGGAGACCTCCTATGACCTAGATGTCATCGACCAGCTGTTAGTCGCCATCGAGCGTGTGAGGCACGTCATCCGCGATGCGCTCGACGAGCATGTCGTAGGGCTTCCGGAAGATGCCGGCTTGGTGGTCGAGGAGTTGAAGCGATGGCTTCCGAATACGTCCAACGAGACCATCGCCGGTCTTGTTGGCGTCAACCGAAAGACGCTGGCCCGATGGACGAAAGCGAGCCGGCCTGCCCCACGGCAGCTTCAACTCGTGGCCCATCTCATTGCCATCCTTAGACACAACTGGACCGAAGAGGGTGTAATCGCTTGGTTCGAACGACCGCGGCGAGGACTAGGCGGTCGAAGGCCGGCCACTCTTCTCGACGACCCCGGCGCCGAAGAAAGCTTGCTGTCCGAGGCAAGGGCCGGGCGATCGCAAGATGGCTAAGAACCCCCTTCCGCCGCACGTCTCGCTTGAAGCTCGCGCCTACCGAGCGACGAGCTATGACGTGCCGCTGAGGGTGGCTGCGAATAGGCGCCCCGGGCGGTGGAACCTGGCCAGATCTGGCACCGCTCAATACCTTTGCCTCGACTCGGAAGGACCCTTCGCCGAGAAGCTCCGTCATGAGGATCTCAAGACCGAGGCGGACGCCGTGATGTACACGACCACTCTCTGGGAGCTACAAGTGAACGAGGGTTTCGTCGTGGACTACAGCACGTTTCAGAAAGCTGAAGATGCGGGCTTTCCGCCAGAGGCACTGGTCGCGGACGATCATGAGCGATGCCAGCAGGAGGCTCAGCGCCTACTCAGACTGGGAGCTGGGGGCATCCTCAGTCCCTCGGCGGCTCTACCGGGCAGCATCAACTTGACCCTCTTTGGGCCCCGAGTCGAAGTGAAATGGGACGCGAGGACGGGTGTCGCCTCCGCCGTCCCCGCACAGCGGTTGGCCGAGGGGCATCCGCCTGCCGGCCTGGTCAAACGTGTTCGGTACTTCGGCGCCGAGCACGAAGGGCTCGTGGAGCATCTCGCGCAACGCTCGAAAGCGCGTCGCCGCTAGCCCGCAAGGTGCTATTCGCCGCTGAGCGAGCTCTGGTTGTTGAGGCTGTTGAACGGGTGTTCCAACGCTTCCTTGCCCGCGTTGTTCGATTTCCCGTTTTTCTGCGCCGCCGCTTTTTCGGCTTCCACGCCTTGACCGAATTCTTTGGCCTGTTTTTTGGTTTCTTCGAACTTGTTTTCGAGTGATTCGCGTTCGAACTTGGTATTCGCGAATTTGGCTGCTTCTTCGATCGACTTTTCGGCGGCTTTGAAGTCTTGGGCGAAGGCCTGGTAGATCCCGAGCGTGCTGAGGCTGTTGAGGCTGGGGCGCTGTTCGGCGACGATTTCCTGCGCTTCGGTGGCGGCGGTCAGGTTTTCCAGCGCTTCTTCGCCGGTGGTCGAGAGTTCGGCCATCTGGAACAGCGCCGGGGCGACCTGGATCGCCAGCCCGGCGCTCGGTTCGGCGGCGGCTTTCAGATATTTCGACCAGTCTTCGCTTGCCAGCGCCAGCTGCTGTTGCACTTCTTCAGCGCCGCTCTGGCCGCTCGCCCCGTTGGTGATCATCGTGTTGGCGACGTTGATCCGGGTCCGGGTCAGGTTCAGCAGCAGATCTTCGTCTTCCGGCGTTTTCACCAGTTTCGCTTCGATCCGTTCGGCCTGTTCTTCGAGGCTCTTGGTCGCGCTCGAGGTGCTCGAGGCGGTGCCGAGGATCGAGTTCAGGTTGATCGCGCCGGTGACCAGGAAGAGGCTGGCCGCCATCAGCACCGCGAGAATCGCGTAGACGGCTTTGACCACGTGCCGCCTGCGGCCGCGGATGTCGAAGACCATCCTGTGCTCGTTCCTGCCCTGCGCCATTGCCCCTTCTCACTCCTGCGTGGAGGGCTCGGCCGCGCTTGCCCCTTCGGATGGGCGGCCGAACCAACGAGCCAACAAGATACTCAACTCAAATAGAACCAGTAGTGGGACCATCTCGATCAGCATCGAGACCGGGTCCACCCCGGGCAGCGCCGCGGCGATGATCGCGATCACCAGATAGGCGTAGCGGCGGTTCTTGGTGATCTGGTCGACCGAGACGATCCCGAGCCGGGTGACCGCCAGGATCGCCATCGGCAGCTGGAAGACCAGCCCGCAGGCGAGCATCGTCATCGAGAAGAAGCTGTAGTAGTCGCCCGCCCGGACCTGGACGTTGAACTGTTGGTCGTTGAAGCCGAGGAGGAAGTGCAGGGCGGCGGGCATGACGGCGAAGTAGCCGAAGCCGATCCCGGCCAGGAAGAGGACCGGGAAGAGCAGCAGGATCGGCAGCACGACCCGTTTCTCGCCCGGGCTGAAGGCGGGCAGGATGTAGGCGTAGAGCTCCCAGAGGACGAACGGCGCCGCCAGGATCGCCGCCCCGTAGGCGCTCACGGTCAAGGTCGTCGTGAACGGCTCGGTGGGGCTGAAGGTGCTCAGCTTCTTGTGGCCTTCGGGCAGCGGGTGCTGGGCGATTTCCAGCAAGAGGTGGTTCTGCCAGAAGCAGAGCGCCAGGGCGACGCCGAAGACGACCAGGCAGACGATCAGCCGGTGGCGGAGCTCGTCGAGGTGCTCGACCAGGGAGAGCTGGTCTTCGTGGGAGACCGCCCGGACGCGGCGCGGGCGAGGGGGCATCCCTCAGGACCTCAGCCGTTTTTGTCGTGGACGACCTCGGCCTTGTCCGCTTCGACCCGGTGGGTCGTCGGCGGCTCGACCGGCGTGGTGGTGGCCTGCGACGCGCTGATCGTCTTGACGTCGTCGTCGGAGTCGTCGTCCTTGTTGTCGCCGGTGACCGAGTCTTTGAACTCGCGGATCCCTTTGCCGAGGCTGTTGCCAAGCTCCGGCAGGCGTTTGGGACCGAACACGATCAGGGCGATGATGAGGACGACGATGATCTCGAGGGGGCCGATATTTCCGAGCATTACGTCAATGGTAACGAGAGTTGGGCCCCACCGGATCAGCTGTAGCGCTGAACGACGCCGTCAGCCACGAGTTCGAGCAGCCGCCGGCCTTCCGCGTCGAACCCGGCGCCGCCCAGGCGGCGCTTGCCGGCGTCGACCAGGTCGAACGCCCGCGACCTGACCGCCTCCAGCGCCCCGGTCGCGGCGATCCGATCGCAGACCTGCTCGGCACCCGCGGCGTCGAGCCCGGGCAGGTCGATCGCCCGCAGCCCCGGGTCGCGCTCGGCGGCGAGGATCAGTGGCAGGGTCACGGTGCCGTCGAGCAGGTCGGTGCCACGCGCCTTGCCGGTCCGCTCCGGCGGCCCGGTCACGTCGAGGACGTCGTCGAGCAGCTGGAAGGCGAGCCCGACCTCAGTGCCGAAGCGGCGCAGCTCGGCGTCGTCGCGCCCCAACGAGACCGCGCACTCGAACAGCGTCGCGGTCTTCAGCCGGCAGCGGTACAGGTAGCGCTCCTCGGTGATCGCCAGGTCGAAGGCATCCTGGCTCTGGGCGAGCTCCCCACGGGCCAGTGCCACGGCGGCATCGGCGAGCAGCTGCACCGCGCGCGCGTCGCCGGCCTCGCTCAGCAGGGCGAAGGCCCGCGAGAGCAGCAGGTCGCCGGTGGCCAGTGCCCGGGCGCGGCCGGAGGTCGCCGCCACGGTCGGCAGCCCGCGGCGCAGCGGCGCCTCGTCGAGCACGTCGTCGTGGACCAAGGTCGCCATGTGGACTAGCTCGATCGCGGTCGCCGCGCGCACCGACTCCGCCCCGCCCGACTCGCCCGCGCAGAGCAGCACCAGCATCGGCCGCAGCCGCTTGCCACCCGCCGCCAACGTGGCCCCGGCGTCCTCGCCGAGCGGCCCGCCCCAGCCGTCGATCGCCGCCCGCAGTGCATCCTCGACCTCGGCCAGCCGGGCCGGCAGCCACCGTTGGGAGGCGTCGAGGACCGCCGTCACCGGCGGTGGGACGGCCGACCCGGGGGCCATCAGTGGCCGTGGAGCGGGCCTTTGACGCCGCTGTGGATCGCGATGATCCCGCCGGCCAGCACCGTGTAGCGGATCCCGGCGAAGCCGGCCCGGTCCATCTTCGCGGCGAGGCCGTGCGGCGCGGGGAAGCTGCGCACCGACTCGGGCAGGTAGCTGTATGCCTCGGGCTCGTCGGAGAGGGCGCCGAGCAGCGGCACGACGCGGTCGAACCAGAGCGAGAAGAAGAAGGAGAGCGGCGGCCGGGTCGGCTGGGTGATCTCGAGGATGACCAGGCGCCCGCCCGGCTTCAGCACCCGGGCCATCTCGCGCAGGCCGCGGTCGAGGTCGGCCAGGTTGCGGACCCCGAAGCCGACCGTGACCGCGTCGAAGCGCTCGCCGTCGTAGGGGAGCTCGAGCGCGTCGGCCCACTCGAACCGGACCCCCTCGGCACACCGTGCGGCGGCCTTGTCGCGGGCCAGGTCGAGCATCGGCTCGGAGAAGTCGCAGCCGACCACGCGGCCGCCCGGGGCGACCCGGCCGGCCAGCTCGAAGGCGAGGTCGCCGGTGCCGCAGCAGACGTCGAGCGCCGCCTCGCCCGGGCCGAGCGCCGCCCGGTCGGCGGCGCGCTCGCGCCAGCGGTGGTGCAGACCCGCCGTCATCACCTCGTTCAGCGTGTCGTAGTGCCCGGCGACCCGGTCGAACATCCGGTTCACCTGCCCGGCGAAGTCGGGCGAGGAGCGGTTGTCGTTGATCGTGTCCATCGCTCTAAGGAAGACGTTACCCGTCCTCCCTGCCCCGTCCTACGCCGCTTGGCGAGGGATCAGTTCAGAGACGAAAGGAAATCCGCGAGTTGGTTGAGCTTCTGTTTGGGCAGTTCGCGGAAGGAGGGCATGATGCTCGGGCCGATTTCGATCGAGCGGATGATCGCCGCGCGCGGGATGCGGGAGCCGATGTGGGTCAGTTCGGGCCCCGGCCCGTTGTTGCCGTTCTCGCCCAGTTTGTGGCAGGCGAGGCAGCCCGAGGAGGCGACGACCTCCGCTCCCGCCTTGTATTGGGGCGCGACTTTCATTTCGACCTCGAGCGGCGAGCCCGTGGTGGCGCCGGCGTAGGTCAGGTAGCCCATCGCGAGGATCGTCAGGATCCCGGCGGTGGTCGCCAGCGGCCGGCGCTCCGGGCGCCGCTCCGGCCCGCGGTCGTAGAACGGCAGCAGCAACAGCAGCACCATGCAGACGGTCGGGATCCCGATCGTCGCAATCGGCACCAGCTCCGGCG
This sequence comes from Solirubrobacterales bacterium, assembly GCA_035281725.1. GTDB lineage: Bacteria > Actinomycetota > Thermoleophilia > Solirubrobacterales > 70-9 > VAYN01. The sequence goes on along the minus strand of DATEDJ010000101.1, from coordinate 9,622 downwards.
GCTTGATGATGCGCAGGACCTCGAAGAGGAAGAAGAAGTACCACTCGGGGCGCGGCACGTAGGTGGTCGTCGTCGGGTCGGCCTTCGGGCCCTGTTCGGCGCCGAGGATCAGCGCCAGCACGATGATCACGGCGACGACGATCAGCGCCATCGTCGAGTCCTTCAGCACGGCGTAGGGGAAGAACGGCTTCCCTTTCTTCTTCAGGACCTCGTATTCCTCGAGGTATGCCTGCTTATCCTGGGGCTTCATCAGGCGTGCGCCGTCCCGTCGCCGTCGGTGGTCTCGAGCTGGACGCCGGCGATCGTCCCGCTGCCACCCGGCCGGTAGCCGTTGCCGGAGGCGACGCCCGCGTCGAGGTTCGCGGTCGGCTCCGCGACCCGCGGTTTGCCGACTTTGGTCCAGGGCGGGGCGGTCGTGCCGAGCTTCACGACCAGGTACAGGTGGGCGCCGATCAGCGCGATCAGCGCGGCCGGGATCAGCAGCATGTGGATCGCGTAGAAGCGCGACAGCGTGGTCGCCCCGAGCTCCGGCCCGGCGCGGAGGAAGTCACTCAGGTAGGGGCCGACGATCGGCCCGGTCCCGTTGATGTTGATGCCGACGATCGACGCCCAGTAGGAGCGCTGGTCGAAGGGCAGCAGGTAGCCGGTGAAGGCCATCGTCATCGTCAGGATCAGGATCACGACGCCGATCACCCAGTTGAGCTCGCGCGGGTACTTGTAGGCGCCGAAGAAGAAGGTCCGGCCCATGTGCAGGAAGACCAGGATCACCATCACGCTGGCGCCCCACTTGTGCATCCCGTGGACCAGCTGACCGAGGAAGACGTCGTTGTTAATGTGCGAGATCGAGGCGTAGGCCTGGGTCGCCGACGGCGTGTAGAACATCGCCAGGAAGACCCCGGTCACCGCCTGCACGATGAAGGCGAAGAGCGCGGCCGAGCCGAGCGTGTAGAACCAGTTGGTCCCTTTCGGCACCTTGCGGTAGAGCATCCCGGTGAGGAAGCCGCTCGCCGCCAGCCGCTGGTCGACCCAGGCCAGGGCCTCGGTCGGCGCTTCCAGCGCCTGCCCGCCGAGCCGTTGGTAGTCGGTCGGCCGCTTTGGCGGGTTGTCCTTGAGGTCCTGCGGGGCGGGCTGGTTGGGCACGCCGGCTTCGCCGGGCTTCGGCGTTTTCCGCAGGGGGGCGGGGACGAGTAGGTCGGAGAGCTTGGGCATCAGGGGGGCGGGAAGGTCGAGGGCCGCGGCGGGTAGAGGTATTCCCAGATCCCGCCGGTGAACTCGCCGGGATCGCGGGCGCGGACCGGCTTCAGCTGCGAGGTGACGCTGTAGCGCGGCCCGACTTCGACCTGGCCCTGGTTGATCCGGGTCTGGAAGCGGTCGAGCGGGCGCACCGGCGGGCCGCCGATCCGCTTGCCCTGGAAGTCATAGACACCGCCGTGGCACGGGCAGATGAAGTTGCCGGCCGCCTCGACGAAGCGGACCGGGCAGCCGAGGTGGGCACAGCGGTTCGACACCGCCACGTACTGGCCCGGTTCTTCGCCCAGTTCGGACGAGCTCTTGCGCACGTAGGCGAGCGTCTTGCCGGCGTCGCCGATCCCGGGCACTTCGGTGAAGGTGACCTGGCGATAGGTGTCTTCGACGAAGTTCGAGGTCGGGCCGATTTTCTCCCAGCGCTCCTTGCCGCGGTGGAAGATCGGGGCCACGGCGAAGCCGACGGCGGGTAGGACGATCGCCAGGCCCGCCAGGCCGCCGATGCCCTGGGCGGCGATCGTGAAGACCTTGCGCCGGGTCATCGACTCGCCCTCGAAGTAGCCGGGAGGGGCCGGTTCGTCCCGTACCTGCTGGGGCGCCCGGTAGGGCACGTTGTTGTTGTCCGCGTCGTCTGGCACGTTTGCTCGCCGCTCGGCCGCGCAGTCTATTCAAAAGGGACACTTCCACGGATGCCGCGACCGCAGGGGCTAGTGACCATTTTTACTACCACGTTGGTCGCTCTGCTCGGCGGGCTGATCGGGAGCGGTCTCCAGGTCGCCGGCGCGGTGGGCGAGACCGTGCGGCAGGGCGGCTTGCAGGTGTCCTTCGGCGGCAGCGTGGCACCGAAGGTGCTGCCGCAGACGGGGACGACGCCGGTCTCGGTGTCGATCCGTGGCCGGGTCAGGGCGCTTGCGGGCGGCCCGCCCCCGTCCCTGCAACGGATCGCGATCGAAGTCAACCGGCTCGGGGTGCTCGACCGCCGCGGGCTGCCGGCCTGCCCGGCGGGGCGCCTGCGGGCCTCGAGCACCGACGGGGCGCTCGCCACCTGCGGCCCGGCGCTGGTCGGCGAAGGCCGGGTCGCCGGCGTCATCGTCCTGCCCGAACAGCAGCCGGCCGAATTCGGCGGCCGCGTGGTCGCCTTCAACGGGCGGATGCCGGACGGCTCGCCCGCGATCCTCGCCCACCTCTTCGCCCCGCGGCCGGCGCCGCTCGCCTTCGTCCTCGCCTTCCGGGTCGAGCCCGGCCACGGCACCTTCGGCACGCGACTGGTCGCGACCGTGCCGGAGCGGACCCGGCGCACCGCCCACATCACCAGCTTCTCGCTCCGTCTCCACCGGGTGTTCCGGGCGGCCGGCGAACGGCGCAGCTACCTGAGCGCCGGCTGTCCCGCCCCGCCGGGCTTCACCAGCGCCACCTTCCCCTTGCTGCGGGCGAGCTACTCCTTCGTCGGCGAAGCGGCCGTTTCCGACACCCTCGTCCGCACCTGCCGGACGGGTGGTTGAGGAGAAGTTGCAGCCGATTCATTAAAGGTTTCGGACCGGCCTGGCGAAGTAGGCGCCATGACGACTGCTCCCGCTGTCACCCGGCCCCTGCCCACCCGCCGCCTGCTCGGCCTGATCGCGGCCCTGGTGGCGCTGGCGGCGCTGGCGCTCCCGAGCCTCGCGGCCGCACGGCCGAAGCCTTCCCTGCCGGAGCCTGCGGTGCTGACCTTCACGCTGGCCAAGGTCGGCAAGCCGGGCAACCCGTCGGCGGCGATCGTCCCCTTCACCAACGCGATCTATCCCAACTGCGCGGCGGCGCCCACCGAACCGAAGGTCGAACCGACCAATCTTCCCGACCCCTGCCAGGAAGTCGGCAGCGTCGGCTACGAATTCGGGATCGGCGAAGTCGAAGTGACGGTCGAACAGTACGTCGCCTTCCTCAACACGGTCGATCCGTTCGGCCGCAACCAGATGGGCCTCTACTACGAAGACGAGAGCGGCACCGCGTGGCCGAAATACGGCCAGATCGACTACTCGGCTGTGGCCGCGACCGGGAAGCACTACACCGCCGCCGCGCCAGAATGGAACGACAAGCCATACGGCTTCGCCAACTTCCTCCGCGCCGCCCGCTTCGACAACTCGGTCGCCAACGGCAAGGTGCTCTCGAGGACCGAATCCAGCCGCGGCTCCGGCAGCACCGAATTCAAGTACGTCACCTACAAGGTGCAGCTCTCGCGGAAGACCGGGACCGGCATGTACGACATGCACAAGCGCGCCCCGGTGCGGACCAGCGAAACCGGCTTCGTCATCCCGAGCCAGAACGAGTGGATCAAGGCCGCCTACTACGACCGCAACGGCGGCGGCACCTACTCCTACTGGCAGTACCCGACCAACGAAGGCGAATTCGGCAAGATCACCGCGACGAACCCCGCGGTGCCCTTTCCGGCGCAGCTCGACCCGCTGACCGGCGACGTGAGCAACGCGAGCACCCAGCCGCTGGCCAACTTCCACGCCGAAGGCCAGGCGGCGGCGTCCTGGTGCCCGTCGAACCAGACCCTGGAAGCGTGCGAAACGGTCAACCCGTTCCACATGCCGGCGAAGGCCTACAAGAAGGCCTTCCAGGGCAGCCTCAACACGGTCGGCCAGGCCGGGACCTACGGGCCCTGGGGGACGCTCGAACAGGGCGGTAACGCGGTCGAGTGGACCGACACGATCACCGCGCCCCCGTTCGGGGTCAAGGGCCACCGCGTCTGGCGGCGCCTGCACGGCGGCGTCCCCAACGCGCCGGTCTACCAGCTGTGGCTCTCGGCGATCGGCCTGCAGCCGCAGAAGAACACCTTCTTCGTCAAGACCTACCCGTGGCTCGGGTTCCGGATCGGCGTGATCGGGTCGCTCCTCAATCAGTCCGCCGCGAAGTGAAGAATCCACGACCGATGGGAACCCGACGCTTGTCCTTCGTCGTCCTGGGCCTGTTCGCGCTGCTCGCCTTCCCGTCCCTCGCCGCGGCCGCCAAAGAATCGAAGCCGCTGCCGCCGGAAGAAACCAACGTCGGCGCGCTGGAACAGCTTCCCGGCCGCCTCGGCTGCCTCTCCTCCGGCAAGGCCGCGAAGAAAGTCTGCGGCCAGGGCCGGGCGCTGAAAGGGGCCGGGCCGGGCGTCGGCTCGCGGGCCATCGCGATCAGCCCTGACGGGCGCAACGTCTACGTCGCCGCCTCCGGCGCTGACGCGATCGCCGTCTTCGACCGTAACCCGGTCACCGGCGCGCTCACCCAGCCGAAGGGCAGACGGGGCTGCGTCGCCGCCGTCGTCGGCAAGGCCAAAGGCGACGACTGCGGCCTCGCGATCGGGCTGATCGGGCCGAACTCGGTCCAGGTCAGCCCCGATGGGCGCACCGTCTACGCGACCTCGCGCACCGGCTCCTCGATCACCACCTTCCACCGCAATCGCAAGAGCGGCGCGCTAAAGCAGCTGCCCCCGAGCGCCTCCGGCTGCATCTCCGGCCAGGCGATCCCGGGCTGCACGCTCGGCCGGGCGCTGAAGTGGCCCGACGTCGTGGTCGTCGCGCCGGACGGGAAGAACGTCTACGTCGGCGACTTCGCCGGCTCCGGGGTGATCTCGTTCTCCCGCGCCACCGGCTCCGGCGCCCTGACCCAGCTCGCCGGGACCGCCGGCTGCATCACCGAAGCGGGGGCGGAAGGCTGCGCCAAGGGCATGCAGATGAACCACATCGAGGGTATGGCGATCAACCCCGGCGGGTCGACCGTCTACGCGGCGTCGCCCTTCTCCAGCGCGATCGACATCCTCCAGCGGGAACCGTCGACCGGGGCACTCACCCAGGCGACCAACGGCAACGGCTGCATCACCGTCGAAGCGGTGTCGGGCTGCGCCCAGGGCTATCAGTTCGCCGGCGTCAACGCGCTGGTCGTCTCGCCCAAAGGCGGCAACGTCTACGCCACCTCGCTGACCAGCAACAGCGTCACCATGTTCCGCCCGACCGAAGGCGGCGGCCTCGCCCAGCCCGCTCGGCCGCAGGGCGAAAAGACCCCCGAAGGGCTCGGCAGCCCGGAAGGCTGCCTGGTCTACCTGCGCTCGCCCGGCTGCTCGTTCGGCCGCGCGATGAAAGCGCCGGAGGGGCTCGCCCTCTCGCCCGACGCGACCAACCTCTACGTCACCGCGTTCGAAACGGGCGCGATGGACGTCCTCGATCGCGACGTCAAAACCGGCGTCGTCAACCAGAAGCCGGGCGAACGCGGCTGTCTCGCCTCGCCCAAGGTCGGTGGCTGCGCTCCCGGCCGCGCCACCGGCTTGACCGGCTCGGTGGTCGTCAGTCCCGACGGCCGCAACGTCTACTCGACCTCGCAGCAGAGCTCTGCGGTCGACATCTTCAGGAGGATTCGATGAGTGATGCTGACCGCCGCGAAGGCGGCCTGACCCGCAAACAGCTGCTCGGCACCGGGGCGGGTGCCGCGGCGGCGGCGCTGCTCTCGCGCGGGCTCGGGGTCGACGCGGCGTTCGGCGCGCCCCAGGGCGAGGGGCTGAACGGGAAGAACGTGATCCTCTTCCTCACCGATCAGGAGCGGGCGATCCAGCACTTCCCCGCCAACTGGATGCGGGAAAACCTGCCCGGGATGCGGCGCCTGCGCCGCCACGGGCTGAGCTTCGAAACGGCCTGCACGGCGGCCTGCATGTGCTCGCCCTCGCGCTCCAGCCTGATGACCGGCTACTTCCCCGCCCAGCACGGGGTCAAATACACGCTCGAGTCGGAAATGGAAGCGAGCGAATACCCGCAGGTGAACCTGCCGCTGCCGGAATCGTTGCCGAACCTCGGCACGGTGATGGCGGCCGCGGGCTACGACGTCGTCTACAAGGGCAAGTGGCACTGCGCGAAACCCGCCAACGGGACCGACGAACCCTCCGACCTCGAACGCTACGGCTTCATGCGCTGGGATCCGCCGGACGCGGGCGCCAACCAGTCGATCCCGCAGGCGGGCGGCGGCTACACCAACAACGATGGCCGCATCATCGAATCGAAAGGCCCCTACCAGCAGTCGAAGGAAGGCGCGCTGCAGTACATCGACACGGTCGCCGGGGTGGGCCCGAAACCCTTCTTCCTGATCATCTCCCTGGTCAACCCGCACGATGTCCTCTTCTACCCCAGCAAGACGTTCGAAGAATCGGGCTACGACTCCTCCTGGCTGGCGGGCGACATCGAAGTGCCGCCGACCAACGAAGAAGACCTCTCCACCAAGCCCACGGTGCAGGAAGAATTCCTCAAAATCTTCAACCTCACCGGGAAACCGAAGAAGGAAGCCGAAAAACGCGCCTACCTGAACTTCTACGGCAACCTGATGCGGAGCTCCGACAACTACCTGGTCGAAGTCCTCAACAAGCTGGAAGCGAAGGGTCTCTACGAAGACACCCTGATCATCCGCACCTCCGACCACGGTGAGATGGGCCTCTCCCACGGCGGCCTGCGGCAGAAGAACTTCAACTTCTACGAGGAGTCGCTGAAAGTCCCGCTGGTCTACTCGAACCCGAAGATGTACCCGCGCCCGGTCACCTCCGACGCGCTGATCTCCCACGTCGACCTCCTCCCCACCCTGGCGACCCTCGCCGGGGCGCCCAAATCGGCGCGCCGCAACTGGCAGGGAGTCGACTACTCGGACATCGTCCTCAACCCGAGTCGCGGCAAGGAGCCCCAGGATTACGTCGCCTTCACCTACGACGACTTCCAGTCCGGCCAGTCCCACGGCCCTTACCCCAAACAGCCGAACCACGTCCGCTCCATTCGCGAAAAGCGTTGGAAGCTGGCGAAATACGTCGACATCAAGACCGAAGTGAAGGAAGGCAAGCCGGTCGAAAAGCCAGGTCCGAAACCGCCCCAGTGGGAGATGTACGACCTGAAGACCGACCCCAACGAGGAAGTCAACCTCGCCTTTGACGGCTACGAACGCACCCCCGCCCAAGAGGCCCAGTTCATCCGCCTGAAAAAGAAGCTGGAACGCGTCGAAAAGACGCGCCTGAAGCCGCTCGCGAAGGCCTGACTCTCCGCGCTTAGCGGCAGTTCCGGGGCCGGAGCGGTCCCGGGAGGGGGAGAGAATCGAGCGCTGCGTGGATTTAGGCCCCTATGGGGGACCAAATGCACGCAGCGCGTAGCGCGGCGACTTGGCGCCTGGCCCGGGCGCAGCACGGGGTTTTGGCGCGCACCGACCTGTTGGAGCTCGGGTTCACCGATAAGGGCGTCAAGCATCGCGTCGCGACTGGGCGACTCCACCCCGTCGCGGCTGGCGTCTATGCCGTCGGACGTCGGGAGTTGACGCCGGACGGGAGGTGGATGGCCGCCGTCCTGGCCTGTGGGGAGGACGCGGCGCTGAGCCATCGGAGTGCGGCGGAGTTCTGGGGGATCGGGCGGGAGTGGGAACGGCGCATCGACGTGACCGTGCGGCGGCGCACGAAGATCCGCCGGAAAGGACTGAAGGTACGCAGTCGCCCTTCCCTCGGTGCCACGTCCCTGGTGAGGCGCCGGGGCATCCCGGTCACCAACCCGGTGCAGACGCTGATCGACCTCGCCACGGAACTGAAGCCGCTGCGCCTGGAGCGCGCCGTCAACGAGGCGGACAAGCTCGACCTCGTCGACCCGGAGACGCTCCGCGTCGCCCTCGACGCCCACAGAGGCGAGCCAGGCGTGAAGAGGCTCTCCACCCTCCTCGACCGCCACACCTTCCGCCTCTCCGACTCCGACCTCGAGGTCCTCTTCCGCCCCCTCGCGCTCGCCGCCCACCTCCCGCCCCCGCTCACCAAACACTGGGTCCTCGACTACGAAGTGGACTTCTGGTTTCCCGACCACGACCTGATAGTCGAGACCGACGGCCTCCGCTACCACCGAACTCCGTCCCAACAGGCCCGCATGGCGAAACGAGACCAGGAGCACGTCAGCGCCGGCTACCGCGTCCTCCGCTTCACCCACTGGCAGATCGCCCACGCCGCCGACGAGGTCACCGACGTCCTCCGCCGCATCAGAGCCATTCGGTATGCGGCTTCAGCCTGCCCGAGCCGCATACGGAATGGCTCGGTCTAGCTTTTCGCGAGCCTCCGCGCCGCTTGGTCCCACAGCGGCTCGACCTCGTCGGTTCTCCCCTCCGCCTGCAACTGCGCGCACCGGCCGATCAGCTCCGACAGCACCGCCACGGCCTCCGTATCCCCCAGCGCCGCAAGCCGGTCCAGCCCGAGCGCGTAGAGGTAATCCCCGGCCAGCAATCCGAGGTCCGCGTCATGCCCCGCCATCAACCGCGAATCCCCGTAGTGCAGCAGGTAGCCCTCGCGCACCGCCTCGAACACCAAGGCGTATTCGTCGCTCAAGTCGACCTCCGCCAAGTCGACCGGGTCGACCACATACTCGGAGATAGGCGTCCCCTCGTCGCGAAGCTGGCTTGCAAGGACCTCTAGAGCGCGCACTTCAGCGCCTCGCCCGCCGCTTCCAGCGTCCGGTCCACGCTCGCCTCCGAGTGCGCGAGCGACACGAACCAGGCCTCGAACTGGGCCGGCGGCGGGTAGACCCCGCGGTCGAGCATCGCCCGGCAGAAGCGCGCGTGGGCGTCGGTGTCGCAGGCGGTTGCGTCGGCGAAGTTCCGCACCGGCTTCTCGCTGAAGAAGAGCGTCACCAGGCCCGGCGCCCGCGAGACATAAAGCGGCCGGTCCACCGCCAACGCCTCGAACCCGTCCGCGAGCCGATCGGTCAGCGCCCCGAGCCGTTCGTAGGCGCGCGCGTCGAGGCCGTCCAGCGTCGCCAGCCCGGCCGCCGCCGCGAGCGGGTTCCCCGACAGCGTCCCCGCCTGGTAGACGTCGCCCGCCGGCGCGATCCGTTCCATCGACCCGCGCGGCCCGGCAAATGCCGCCGCCGGCAAGCCGCCGCCGATGATCTTGCCCATCACGGTCAGGTCCGGTTCGATCCGGAACAGTTCCTGGGCGCCGCCGCGCGCCACCCGGAAGCCGGTGATCACCTCGTCGAAGATCAGCTGCGCCCCCGCTGCCCGGGTCGCCTCGCGGAGGAACTCGAGGAAGCCGTCGTCCGCGGGGACGACGCCCATGTTCGCCGCCACCGGCTCGGCCAGGAGCGCCGCGACCTCGTGCTCGGCGAGCGCCGCCTCGACCGCGGCGCGGTCGTTCCACGGCACCACCACGGTCAGCGCCGCCATCGCCGGCGGCACGCCGGGGCTGCCCGGCACCGAAAGCGTCGCCATCCCCGAGCCGCCCTCGGCGAGCAGGCCATCGGAGTGCCCGTGGTAGGCGCCCGCGAACTTGACCACCACCTCACGGCCGGTGATCGCCCGCGCCAGGCGCACGGCGCTCATCGCCGCCTCGGTCCCGGAGCTGGTCATCCGCACCATCTCGACGGAG
>DATEDJ010000100.1:0-9423 GCA_035281725.1 Solirubrobacterales bacterium | reverse complement strand
GAGCCCCTTCGCCACCCCCATGCCGATCATCTGGTCGTAGAGCAGGTCGGGGGTCATCCGGACCAGGGTCAGGTCGGTGCGGCCCTGGCGGATCACCTCGTGCCCGGCGGCGAAGGGGATCAGGTGGGTGAAGCCCTCCAGGGCGACCGTGTCGCCGTCCCGGACGAGGTCGGCGACCGCGTCGGTGAGGTCGACGATCCTTCGCGCTCCACCACACAGGGGTCTCTCCGGATCGGCATGCATCAGACGGGTGAACAGTGAAGCGGCAAGAAGTCACCCTCGCCGTGACTTAAGTCCCACCCTTTCTCTGCGGCGCGGGAAGACTTGCCTCGACCGCCTCCACGGGTAAAGACGGTCGGAGTTGAATCAGATGCCAGGTACAGAAGGTCGGACTCCGCGACCTCGAGGAACGGAAATGCCCCCTCGTCCTCCCCCTGCACGGCTTTGCGAGTCCGGCTACGCCTGGCGCAAATCGGCTCGACCCGATCGCCGATGCACGGGCGCTCAGTGGGTCAGACGAACGCGGCGCCCCCGTTCGGAAGCAGCGTTTGTCCGGTGACGAAGGCCGACGCCTCAGCGGTCAGGAAGAGGACCGTTCCCACCATGTCGTCGGGCTCACCGATCCGAGGAATCGCGCGGCGACTCGACTCGGTCTCCACCACCTCGGGGTCGAGCGACCCGAGCGCCATCTTGGTCACGGTGATGCCCGGCGAGGCGACGTTGACCGTGATCCCGTCCGGACCGACCTCGCTGGCGAGCGCGCGCGTGAAGCCGATCAGCCCCATCTTGGCGGCGCGGTAAGCGACGAACCGAGGCATCGCGCGCAGCACCGAACCGGACGCGATGTTGACGATTCGTCCCCAACCTGCTGCCCGCATCTGCGGGACGAACGCCTTGCAGGTAAGGAAGGGAGCCTCTAGGTCGACGGCGAGCACCCGACGCCAGTGGTCGAGGTCGAGCTCATCCCAGGAAATCGGATCATCGATGGCTGCGTTGTTGATGAGAATGTGGGTGCCGCCGAGTTGGTCCTCGACCTCGGTGGCGAGCTCTGCCATGGCGTGGGCATCGGTGACGTCGACCTGGGCGGCTATCCATCGGGCCCCCGCCTTCTCGACCGCGGCACCGGTTTCCCGCAGATCCTCAAGGTCGACGCCGATCACGTCCGCGCCGTTCTCGGCGAGGCCGCGGCAGAGCGCCTGGCCGATTCCGCGAGCCGCTCCGGTCACTACGGCTGCACGCCCTTCATGGGTTCGCGGCGTTGTCCCGGCCGCCTGCTCGTCAGTCATGGGCGAGACTCTATTCATTCTGTATGTTGATACTCGTTCTGCTGAGAGCTACGTTGAAGGACCAGAGGACTATATTGAAGGGACTCTCAGTCTCGGACGATGGCGATTTATCTGGAGTGGTTGCGAGCGGGCGTACGTCCCGGCGCATCCTTATCGTCCCCCCGATGGCGGGGCAACCAAGCCGGAGGATGACCGACAAGATCCCTCTGCACCCGATCGGTTCGGTCGAGAACGCGCTGCGCATCCTCGTGATGCTCCGCGATCGCGACGCGCTCCGCGTCTCCGACGCCGCCGCGGAATTGGGTGTCGCCCGTTCCACCGCGCACCGGCTGCTGACCATGCTGAACGCCTACGAGGTGGTCGAACAGGACCCCACCACCCGCGCCTATCGCAGCGGACCGCTGCTGGGCGAACTGGGGATCGCCGCCATGCGTCAGGACGACGTCCTCACCGCCATGCGCCCACTGCTCGAGCAGCTGAGCGAAGAGGTCGGTGAGACGGTGCAGCTGATGGTCCTCGAAGGGACCGATTGCCGTTTCGTCGACAGCGTGGAGTGCCGGACGCCGCTCCGCGTCACCGCACGGATCGGAGTGACCTTTCCTGCCCACACTACGTCAGGCGGGAAGGCGCTCCTCGCCGTGCTGGACGACGTTCAGGTGAAGAGGCGCTATCCAAGGCAGAAGCTCGCGGGCTGCACCGAGTTCTCCATCACCTCTCGCGAGAATCTCCTTGCCGAGCTTGCCTTGATACGCGAGCGCGGCTATGCCGTCGGTCGCGAGGAGAGCACGATCGGGATCGTCGCGGTGGCGGTTCCGTTGAGAACGCGCCGCGGCTCGGTCCCGGCTGCGCTTGCCGTCAGCGCCCCCGCCCAACGACTTCCCGTCGAGCGCGAGCTCGGGATCGCCGCAGCCCTCGACAAGGTAGCGACCCGGGCCCAAGGCCGACTTCCCTAGCTCACCGCCGGCACCGGCCGGTGGCCCGTCGACGACCTAGACCTGGCCGTTGATCCACTAGCGCTCCTCGGTGCGATAGCCCGCTGAGCCTGGTCGGGGCAGCGCGATGCCGGCCACGGTGCGCCTGTGCCCGTCAATCGCCGTCAGCTCTTCCAGGCTTCAGAAACCGAGAGACTGCCTCGGCGCGATTCCCTGCTCGAAGCTTCTTCAGCAGGCTGTTGACGTGGAACTTGACGGTTGCCTGGGAGATCACCAGCTGATCGGCTATCTGGCGGTTGCTGAGGCCCCGTGACATCAGGGTGAGGACCTCAAGCTCCCGAGTCGTGAGCAGGCCCTGCAGGGTCGAGTGGCCAGAGGGTGGTCGGCGGTTGGTCGCCTGCTCCTCGATCGCCGACCGACCGTTCCAGGGCACGAGTTCGATAGCGCTGTTCGACAACTCCCCTAGGCGGACGTTCAGGCGATCGAGGAAGCTGCGCATCTGCTCGCGCTCCTGGCGAAGCAACCGCCTCAGCGTCGCCCGCTCATACGCCTGGGCGAGGCCGACGGCGAAGCGCCAGAGGGATTCACGGTCGAGCACATCAGGTTGGTCGCCGCGCAGGTCGGCGTGCAACACGGCAACCACCTGCCCACGGACCACGACCGGGGCCGCCAGGAAGGAGGTCCAACCCATTGCCTCAGTCAGGAGGGCATCGACGCGGGGGTTGAGGTGCGCATCGGCCACCGCGGTAGCGCGGCGCCGGCGGATCATCTCGGCCTCAAGCAGGGGGTGTTCGAGGCGAATCGGCCGGTCGGCGAGCGCGGTTAGTGCCGCTGCCGCCGCGCCTGGATCGTCTTCGAACCATGCCGACCTGACGACCATCGCCCCGTCGTCGACCGTGCTCAGGAGCGCCCGGTCGAGCCGGGTCGCCTCGCAGAGACGCTGCGGCGCAACCTCGAGGATCGTCGCCGGGACGGTGATCTCGCGCAGCCGAAGGATGGCCTCCTCCGCCTGGGCGAACGCCCCGCGACGCTGCAGGAAGCGCTCGTGGAGCCGCTCCAATTGCTGCTCGTGGGCTTCGCGCTCGGCCGCGAGGTCGGGTGCCCCCCGGTTATCGAGCCAGGTTTCTAGAGCCTCGATCAGCGGCCCGAGATCCTCCGGCTGCGACTGGGCCACCGGACTGGCGCGACCGAGGATCGCCGCCGCCCGGCCTATCGCTTCATTGCGCCGCGCCAGCTCCCGCTGGTCGAGGGCACGCTCGAGGAAGTCGGCGCCCAGGTCGGCCGGGGGAACCCGGGTAGTCGACTCAGCCATGGCGCCGCAGGTTCTTGGCGACCGCATCGGCCCGACTGGTCGCGCCGAGCTTCAGAAGTATGTTCTTGACGTGGAACTTGACCGTGCTCTCGCTGACCAGGAGCGTGGCGGCGATCGCCGCGTTGGTCTTGCCGCGTCCGACCAGGTCGAGCACCTCGACCTCGCGCGGAGTCAGACTTTCGACCTCCTCGCCACGCGCACCCTGAACCTCGTCTTCGCCCGGTGCTCGGGCAAACCCGACGAAATCGTGGTCGAGGTGATCGCTGATCCAGCCGACCGCGGCCCGCAGCTCCAAGCGATGCTGCTCGATCATCTCGCGCAGCACCGCCCGCTCGAAGGCCGCCGTCAGGCCGGTCGCGTAGATGCCGGCGATCTCCAGATCGAGCTCCAGCGCCGCCTCCGCCTCGGCGTGGATCATGCCGATCGTGTCGCCGTCGAGCCGCAACGGCACGACGACATAGGAGCTCCAGCCGAGCAGCTCGGTCAGCGCCGCCGGCGCCCGCGCGCCGGCCGCGTCGACGCGCACCGGATCGCCCGTTCGCTGCGCCAGCTCCGCCTCGACCAGCGGGTAGGAAAGCCTCACCTCGATCGTCTTCAGCCGCTCCTCCAGTCCAGCCGGGATGTCTTCCTTCGCCCAGATCGAGTGGGGGAGCAGGATGTCGTCGCGCACCTGGCTGACGATCACCCGCACGAAGCGCGAGCTTTGTCCGAGCGTCTCCGCCGCCCGTTCGAGAACCCCCGCTGACGAGCCGATCTCGGCAAGTCGTTCGATCGCCTGATGCACTTCGTCGCGCGCGTCCGCGCCGCGGACCAGCTCGCGCTCGGCGAGTTCGCGGTCAAAGCGGCGGAGCTCCCGCAGCGTCGCTGCGGCTTCGGCAAGCTCAGGAGATGCTGGGTTCACGGGCACGGCAGCGGACCAACTCCAGCCGCTCGGCCGCTTCCGCGCCGACGTAGCCCAGGCCGAATCGCCGGCCCGCCGCGCCGAGCCGTCTCCAGATCGAGACCGCGGCCTCGGGTTCGACCAGGGCCAGCGCACGGTCGCTCTCGAGCAGCAGCCAGGTGACCCGTGTGCCATCGAGCCGGGTGACCCCGATGCGGCCGGTTTCGCCGGTCCAGGCCAAGGTGCCGATCGCGCCGAGATCCGTGAGCAGTCCGATCGTCGCGGGGCCGAGCAGTCCGATCGCGACGAGCGGGCTGAGCTGCCACGAGCCTGGAAGGACGCGGATATCTTCCCGCATCCCGTCGACCGGCCGGCACGGCACCTCGGCGGGGGACGCGAGGATCAACTCGCCCTCGGCGAGGCGGCCGAGGTGGGCGTCGCCAATGCTCACGGCCTCGCCCGGCGCCGGGATGCAGCCGGCATGGTCGAGCAGCAGGGCATCGATCGTCGAGGCGCGACCGAGAATCCGCGCCACCCGAAGATCCTCGCGGTCGACCAGGCCGACGGAGCGCATGCTGAGAGCGAGCTCGGCGGTCACCGACCCATAGCGCAAGGGGACCAGATGGCCACCGCGGAGGCCGACGCTCTCGGCCGCAGGGCGCAAGCTGGTGAAGAGGGCGCTGCCGATAAGCATGGTTGGAGCGTAGGCGCATAAGCCCGGATACCGTCCTGTCTGGACTAGTTGTTTTCCCTGGCCTAACGGGTAGGTTCAGACCATTCTACCGCCGTCCAGCGGCTGATTTACGGGCAGAAACTACTTGTCACCCTCTACCTATCCGAAGGTTTGGGGCTTTCTGACCGACCTGGGGTGGCGCGGCAGGTCCGGGCCGCACAGACTCCCCGGCGATGGGAACGGAGGAGCAGACCCAGGTGGCCGGATTCGACCCGACTGCCACCACGGCTGATCGGCCCGTGGTGGGCGTCCCGTACGAGGGGATCGCCCGGAAGATCGCCACTGAAAGGTGCGTGATCCTCGATGGCGCCACCGGCACCGAGCTCTTCGAGGTCGAGGGCCGGCGCCCCGAGCTGGACGATCATATGTGGGGGATCGGCGCTCTGCTCGAAGTGCCGGATCAGGTCGAGGCGATCCACCGGCGCTATGTCGACGCCGGCGCCGACGTGATCTCCACCAACACCTGGGGCCTGCCCACCGCACTCCGTAATGGCGACGGCGGCGCCTGGGATGGGTCGCGGCCGGTCCACTGGATGGACACCGCCCGGCGCGCCGTCCGTGTCGCGCGACACGCGACGGCGAGCAGGATCGACGAGGTGGCGGTCGCCTTCAGCATCAACGGTGACGTCGACACGGCCGACGGCCAGGAGACGATCCGGCTGCTGGCTCGCGCCTTCGAGGATGAGCGACCCGACATGATTCTGTTGGAGACCCTCTCGCTGGTCCGCAGTTCGACCTACGCAACGGTCGAAGGCCTGCTCGAGATCGGCCTGCCGGTCTGGCTCAGCTTCCGCCGCTGCCGACACGGCGTCTGCGGTGTCTACGGAGAGCACTGGGGCGGGCCGGAGGGGGACTCGTTCGGCCGCGCCGCACGCCGCTTCGAGGAGATGGGGGTCGGGGCCCTGATGATCAACTGCATCCCGCCGGATCATGTGCCGGGGATGATCTCCTGGCTCCGCGACTTCACCGACCTGCCACTCGGCGTCTATCCCAACCTCGGCTACCTCTCGGCGGCGGGCTGGCGCACCGACGGAAATGTCGACGATGCGCGCTACGCCGAGCTGGCCCTCGCTTGGCGGGAGGAGGGTGCCCAGATCATCGGCGGCTGCTGCGGCGTCGGCCCCGACCAGATCGCCGCGGCGGCAACGGCCCTCGCCGAGACGAAACCGGGGCACCTGCACCCGCCGGAGCCTCGCCATCTTGGCGACCGCCGTAACGGCGCCGGCGCCGAATCTCCTGCGCACTGGATCGACCCCCGTGATCGGCCGCTCTTCCCCCTCGACTTCCCTGACATCACCGTCGACGAGGGTGTCTTCGCGCCGACCCAGGGTAGCTTCCTGATCTGGCAGTACCTCTTCACCGAAGGGGTCGGCGCGCACCAGCGCTGCCTCGACATCGGCTGCGGGTCAGGGCTCCTGACCGTGCAGCTCGCCCGCAACGGGGCCTCCCACGTGCACGCCATCGACATCGACGGCGCGGCGGTCGCCAACACGCTCACCAACGCCTTTCGCAATGGGGTGGCCGACAAGGTGAGCGCCGCCGCCGCCGACCTCTATCCGTGGGTGCCCGAGGAGCGCTACGACGTGATCGTCGCCAGCCTGTACCAGACGCCGGTGGACCCGTTCGAGCAGGTCACCACGCACCGGCCGCTCGACTTCTGGGGTCGCAACCTGATCGACCACCTGATCAAGCTGCTTCCCGAGGCGCTGGCCGACGACGGCGTCGCCTACATCATGCAGCTCTCGATCATCGGTGAGCAGCAGACGATCGCGCAGCTCGAGGCCCTCGGCTACCGGTCGCGGGTCGTCTCCTTCGCCTTCTTCGAATTCCACGAGCTGTTCAAGGAGAAGAGCGAGCAGATCGCCCGCGTCGAGGAGCAGTCCGACGCTTACCACCTGAGACTCGGCGACCACGACGTGATGGTTGCCTACCTCATCGAAGTCACCCGCAAGGGTGAGGAAGGCAACTGATCAAATGAGTCATCTGGACAACGAGTTTCTGTTCACCTCGGAGTCGGTAACCGAGGGACACCCCGACAAGATCTCCGATCAGATCTCCGACACCGTGCTTGATGCCGTGCTTGCACAGGATCCGGCCGGACGGGTCGCCTGCGAGACGCTGGTCAACACCGGCCTGATCGTGATCTCGGGTGAGATCTCGACCACCGCGGACCTCGACTTCCAGGACCTGGCCCGAACCACGGTCGACGAGATCGGCTACAACGACGCGACCTACGGGTTCGACTGCAACACCTGCGCGGTGATGGTCACCGTCGACAAGCAGTCCCCCGACATCGCGCAGGGCGTCGACGAGGCCTATGAGCGCCGCGCGGCTGGCTCCGGCGACGACCTGGACCTGGCGGGAGCCGGCGACCAGGGAATGATGTTCGGTTACGCGACCGACGAGACGCCGGAGCTGATGCCGGCGCCGATCGCGCTCGCCCACCGTCTCGCCGAGAAGCTCGCCGCGGTCCGTCACGACGGCACCTTCGACTACCTGCGCCCCGACGGCAAGACCCAGGTCTCGGTCCGCTACCGCGACGGCCGGCCGGTCGGGATCGAGAAGGTCCTGATCTCCACCCAGCACGCCGAGGAGGTCGGTCAGGACGAGATCCGCGCCGACCTCTGGGAGGGCGTCGTCATCCCGGTCCTCGACCAGGAGGAAGTCCCCTATGACGCCGCCGACCTGCAGGCCGACGGCAACTACCTTGTCAACCCGACCGGCAAGTTCGTGGTCGGCGGGCCGATGGGCGACTGCGGGCTCACCGGCCGCAAGATCATCGTCGACACCTATGGCGGCGCCGCCCGCCACGGCGGCGGTGCCTTCTCCGGCAAGGACCCGTCGAAGGTCGACCGCTCGGCCGCCTACGCGGCGCGCTGGGTGGCCAAGAACGTCGTCGCCGCAGGTCTTGCGCAGCGTTGCGAAGTCCAGGTCGCCTACGCGATCGGCGTCGCCAAGCCGGTCTCGGTGATGGTCGAGACCTTCGGCACCGAGAAGATCGGCCGCGGCCGGATCGCCGAGCTGGTCGACGAGCACTTCGACCTCCGTCCCGGCGCCTTCCGTCGCGAGCTCGACCTGCACCGGCCGATCTTCCGGCAGACCGCCGCCTATGGCCACTTCGGGCGCGCGCTTCCCGACTTCACCTGGGAGCAGACGGGCAAGGCCGACCAGCTGCGCGAGGCCGCCGGGCTGGCGGAGGGGGTGGCCGCGTGAGCATCACGGTGGTCGGCTCGATCGCCTTCGACGGGGTGAAGACCCCGTTTGGCGAGCGGGAGCGCATGCTGGGTGGCGCCGCCACCCACTTCGCGCTGGCGGCGTCGTTCTTCGACCAGGTTCGCGTCGTCGGGCCGGTTGGCGACGACTTCGGGGAGGACCAGTTCGCGGTCCTCGCGACCCGCGGTACGCAGACCGATGACGTCGAGCGGGTCGCCGGCGGCAAGACCTTCTTCTGGAAGGGAGAGTACGGCTGGGATCTGAACAGCCGCGAGACGCTCGACACCCAGTTGAACGTCTTCGAGACCTTCAAACCCAGCCTCTCCGAGCTCTCGCGCGATTCGGACGCGCTCTTCCTCGCCAACATCCAACCGGGGTTGCAGCTCGGCGTGCTCGAACAGTGTGAGGCGGCCCGGTTCACGGCGCTCGACTCGATGAACCTCTGGATCGAGATCGCCAAGGAGGAGCTGCTCGAGGTGATCAGCCGGGTCGACTGCGTGATTCTCAACGACGCCGAGCTGCGCCAGCTCACCGAGGCGCCGAACCTGGTCTCGGCGGCACGCAAGGTGCTCGAGTGGGGCCCCTCCGTGGTCGTCGCCAAGCAGGGCGAGTACGGCGCCGCGCTGGTCACCGAATCGCGCTTTTTCGCCCTGCCCGCTTATCCGCTGGAGACCGTGGTCGACCCGACCGGGGCGGGCGATTCCTTCGCCGGCGGCTTCGTCGGCTACGTCGCCGCCCACCTGGACGAGTACGGCGAGGACGTGTTGCGCCGGGCGATGGTCTACGGGACCGCGATCGCCTCCCACAACGTCGAGGAGTTCGGCACCGAGCGCGTCGCCCGGCTGACCGAGGGCGAGATCGAAGAGCGCGCCCGCAGCATCAAGCAGATAACCGACTTCGATTTCGAGACCGTAAAGGAGAGAGTGTGACTGTCACGCCCACCCAGGACTACAAGGTCGCCGACATCGGCCTCGCCGAGTTCGGCCGCAAGGAGATCTCGCTGGCCGAGGTCGAGATGCCCGGCCTGATGCAGACCCGGGAGGAGTTCGGGGACCGGAGGCCCCTGG
>DATEDJ010000099.1:0-9615 GCA_035281725.1 Solirubrobacterales bacterium | reverse complement strand
TCCCGGCCGCCGGGATCAGCAAGAGCAACTAGCTCTGGCCGGAAGGCGGCTTTCTCGGCGCCGCCCTCCCGTCAGCCGTTCGACGAACGATCTAGGCGGTCGGCGTTGCGAATGCGCCCTGAGACGTCAGATGAAGTACATGCCGCTGCCGGCCTCTTCGGCCTCGCGGCGGGCGACTTCGGCGATCGTCGTCTGGCCGAAGACCTTGCGCAGAGCGCCGACGCCCTCGGCCCAGATGCCGCCGGCCTCGTCGGCTTCGGAGCCGATTTTGCCGTCGAGCGCCTGGACGACCTCAAGCACGGTGATCTCTTCGGCCGGCCGCGAGAGGGTGTAGCCGCCGCGCATCCCTCGGTGGCTGGTCAACAAACCGGCGCGTCGGAGGGTCGAGAAGAGCTGCTCGAGGAACTGCTCGGGGATGTCCCGGCGTTCGGCCAGCTCTTTGATCGGCACCGGCCGCTCCCCCGATCGGGCGAGCTCGGCGAGCGCAACGACCGCATAGCGCGACTTCGAGGTGATCGAGATCACCAGGACTTTCTACCGCACCGTCCGGCCTTGGTTAGGATCGACCCAAGTCGGGCGAGCCCTCCACCCGGGTGCCCTCACCCAATCAAGTGATCGGATGCAGTCCTGAGCGAACGCCCACATTGTCTTGTCGTGGACGTCCACCCGCTGGTGCGGCTGGGGGTCCGGGAAGTGCTGGCCACGGATTTCGACGTGCAGGAGGCGGCGGGCCGCGAGGAGGCCTTGGACCTCGTGCGCGACATCGGTGACTTCGACGTCGCGATCCTCGACATGGGCTGGCGACCGAACGGCGACGGCCCCGCGATCAGCGGGACCGAGACGATCCGCGAGATGCATCGGGCCGCCCCCGTCCTGGCAATCGTCGCCCACGGCGACCGCGCCGAGCGCCACCTCGCCAACGCCGCCCTCGGCGCCGGCGCGACAGCCTACGTCGCCCGTACCGCGGGGCCGGAGCAGATGCGCCAGGCGGTCGTGGCGGCCGTCGCGCAAGAGCCCTTCGTCGACGGCGATGTGCCCCCGAAAGGCAGCCGCGGTGTAATCACCCAGCGCCAACGGGAGATCTTGCAGCTACTCGCCGACGGCGAGTCGACGACGGTCGCGGCGCGCAAGCTCGGTCTTTCCGAAGAGACCGTCAAGACCCACATGAAGAACACCCTCGCCCGCCTCGGGGCGAAGAACCGCAGCCACGCCGTCGCGATCGGCCTGCGGGAATCGTTGATCGTCTAGACGATCGGGCTCGCGGCGGGACGGGTGAGGGACGCGGCCATCTCGGCGGCGGCCCGGGCAGGCTGTGGCCGCTGGCGAGATGGCCGGGTCTGTGGGGAGAGGCGAGGGTGCGGGGCCCGGGCGGGTCTCGTGGGAGAGACGTGAAGGAGACGACGGGAACGTCACGGACCGTCCTCGTATTTCGAACGGTCAGGAATCTGCGTGGTTACTTATCCGCCTATAGGACGGATTTCTAACCACGGAGTTTTCTGACCGTTGAGGACCGTGGCATCTCCGTGACGGACCTCCCGTCCCTGTGACGGTCCCTCCCAGAAAACCTCCCGTCCCGGGCGTCTCGGAGGCGGCCACAGCCTGCCCGGGTCGCCTCCGAGACGCCCGGGCCAGCCGTCCCCCGCCGCAACGGCCCCGAATCACACCGTCCCCGCCGCACCGGCCGGGCCCGCACCGCCCGCGGCTTACGGATCTAGATCCAGCCGCGGTCGCGCGCAGTAAGGACGGCCTGCGCCCGGTCGACGGCGCCGATCTTGCCGTAGACGTTGTGCAGGTGGGTGCGGATGGTCGAGACCGAGAGGTGCATCTCGGTGGCGATCTGCTTGTAGACCATGCCTTCGGAGAGGTGGCGGAGGACGTCGAGCTCGCGCGCCGAGAGCGGGCACGGCTCGCTGATCCGACCGGTTTCGGCGGTCGCCAGGGGGAGCTCGTAGAGGAGGTCGCGGAGCGCCTCGGGGCCGAGCCCGATCCGCTCGCAGCTCGCCATCAGGCGGTCCGGCGAGATCGCCTCGCCGTTGGTGTAGTGGGCGACCATGTCGGCGGCCGAGACCATCGCCGCGAGGCCGTCGGCGTCCTCGGCGTGGTGCCGCTCGATCGCCACCGCGAGCCGCTGCGGCAGGTTCCACCGCCGCGCCAGCACGCCGCCGACCAGCGCGTGGTCGATCCCCAGCTGCTCGCGTTCGTCGCGAAGCCGCTGCTCGGGGGCACGGGAGGCGGCGTCGAAGTAGACCTTGTAGCCCGGGTGCAGGCGGGAGATGACGAGCCGGCCGATGTCGTGGAGGAGCGCCGCCGCGGCGAGCTCGTCGCGTTCGGCCCAGCCGACCGCGCGGCCGATCTGGTCGGCGGCCCGCTGGGTGGCAAGGGCGTGGACGCGGAAGCGCTCCGGCTTCAGCTCCCAGCCGCCGTTGGACTCGAAGAAGTCGAAGCTCGGCGCGGTGCCGGCGATCGCCAGCACGCCGGAGGGCTTCAGCACGTCGACCGCGTCGGGGATGCCGGCGACGCCGCCGGCGGTCATCCCGCCACGGTTGGCAAAGCGGAGCACCGAGATCGCCAGGGCGACGTCGGACTCGACCGTTTCGACCAGCTCGCCGACCCGGGCGGTCTCCGCGGTCGACGCGGCGATCACCCGCTCACGGGACTCGATCAGGACCGGGAAGCGCTCGACGGCCTCAAAGGCCTCCGCCAGGCGGCTGCCGGGTGCCGGGGCGCCGCGGCCGGGTTTCCCGCTCATGTCTGCTGCTGCCGCGGAGCGGCCGCTCGTCTGGGTGGTCGTGCTCGCCATCTGGCACACCATCGGCAGATGCGCAGTGATGGTTTAGCCGGGAAGACCTATGTATTCAGTATGAGATCCAGCGAATCGCAGGGAATTCGGCTCAGGAAGGGCGATCGAGTCGCTCCGAGGCCGCCCGAATACGGTTCAGGGTCTGGTCCCGTCCCAGCACGGAGAGCGACTCGAAGATCCCTGGTGAGACAGAAGTACCGGTGATCGCCACCCGAAGCGGCTGGTAGAGACGCCCCGGTTTCACGTCGAAGCGGTCGAGCAGCGGTTCCAGCGCGCCCTCGATTGCTTCCGGCGTGTAGGGCTCGACCGCGGCCAGCGCCTCGGCGGCGGCGTCAAGCATCTCCCCCGTCCCCTCTTTCATCACCTTGGTCCATGCCTTCCGGTCGTCGACCGGCGGCTCGTAGAGGAAGCGGATCAGCGGCCAGACCTCCGCCAGCGTCTGCGCTTTCTCCTGGGAGATCGCGCAGGCTTCGCGGAGGAGCTCGTCGGGCTCGCGGCCGAGGTGGCGGGCGACCGCCAGCGTGTATTCGTCGAGCGGCATCTCGCGCATGAAGCGCCCGTTCAGCCAGCGCAGCTTCTTCTCGTCGAAGATCGCCGCCGATTTGCCCACGTCGGCGACCTCGAAGCGGCGGATCAGCTCCTCGGTCGACATCAGCGTCGTGTCGTCGTCGGTGCCCCAGCCGAGCAGCGCCAGGTAGTTGCGGACCGCGGCGGGCAGGTACCCGGCGTCGCGCAGCTCCTGCACCGAGGCGGCGCCGTGACGCTTGGAGAGCTTCTTCCCGTCGGGACCGTGGAGCAGCGGCAGGTGGGCGTAGCGCGGCGCCTCGTGGCCGAGCGCGCGCAGCACCAGCAACTGCTTCGGCGTGTTGGAGAGGTGGTCGTCGCCCCGCACTACCTCGGTGACGCCCATCTCGGCGTCGTCGACGGCGACGGCGAAGTTGTAGAGGACCGAGCCGTCGCCGCGGGCAATCACGAAGTCGTCGTAAGAGGCGTTGGGGAACGCGACCGGACCGTGGATCAGGTCCTCGACGATCGTCTCCCCGTCATCGGGGACGCGTAGGCGCACGGCGGCGCCGGGCTCCTCGGTGGGGTTGCCACGGTAGCCGCGCCCGGCACCGTGCTCGGCCTTCCAGGCCTCGACGTCCTTGGCGGTCGCCGCGTCACGGTAGGCGACACCGGAGGCGAGCAGCTGCTCCAGCGCGGCGGCATGGCGGTCGGCGCGCCCGGCCTGGGAGATCGGGCCTTCGTCGTAGGTCAGCCCCAGCCACTCCATCGCGTCGAGGATCTGGTCGACGTTCTCCGCGGTCGAGCGCTCACGGTCGGTGTCCTCGATCCGCAAGATCAGCGTGCCGGCGGGCGCGTGGCGGGCAGCGAGCCAGTTGTAGAGTGCCGTCCGCGCTCCCCCGATGTGCAAGGCACCGGTCGGCGACGGGGCGAATCGAAAGCGGGGGTTATCTCTTTCCATGTTCATCGGCGCTCACGTATCCACCGCAGGCGGTCTCGACAATGCGGTCGAGCGCGGGAGCGAACGCGGTTGCGAATCTATCCAGATCTTCAACCAGAGCCCGCGCATGTGGCGACCGACCAACTATGGCGAGGACGATTTCGCCGCGTTCAGGGAGGCGATGGATGCCTCCAAGATCGAAACGGTGATCATCCACGCGGTCTACCTGATCAATACCGCGAGCAAAGACAAAGAGCTGAGCAAGAAATCGCGCGCCGCCCTCACCCACGCGCTGCGGATCGGCGACGGGATCGGCGCCGCGGGCGTCGTCCTCCACCCCGGCTCGACCTTGGGCGAACCGCTGAAACCGGCCCTCAAACGAGCGGCGAAAGTGATCAAAGAGGCGCTCAAGGACACCGACCACTGCAAGCTCCTGCTCGAGCAGACGGCGGGCCACAAAGGCCTGATCGGCCGTAACTTCGACGAGACGGCGGAGCTGATCGACCTGGCGGGCGGCGGCAAACGCCTCGGCCTCTGCCTCGACTCCTGCCACATGTTCGTGCAGGGCTACGACATCACCGACGAAGAGCACCTGGCGGCGGTCCTCGACGAAGCCGACGAGAAGGTCGGCATCGAGCGCCTCGGCGCCGTCCACGTCAACGACGCCGCCGCCCCCCTCGGCTCCTGCCGCGACCGCCACGCCAACATCGGCAAAGGCGAGATGGGCCGCAAGGGCCTCGCCGCCTTCCTCTCCGAGCCCCGCTTCGAGGGCCTCCCCGCGACCCTGGAGACCCCTGGGCCGGAAAAGAAAGGCTCCAGCAAGGCCGAAGTCACCTTGGCCCGCCGCCTCCGCCGAGAAGGCCTTAAACGCCGCAACGCCTGACTCTCGTCACGCCTCCCCACGGTGAGTTCGCAGTAATCACCGCATACCGGGGATAACTGCGAACTCACCGTCCGTGCCTGCGCCCGCCCAAAAAGACCCCGCGGGGCGCGGGAGCGCGAGCAGGGCGGAGCCGAGGCGCCCGAGGACCAAGCGGGACGCGCACGAGGAGCGCTCGCCGGTAGCGGCGCTACCGGCGATGCCGACGAGGGCCCGTCCCGCGCCGGTCATCGGCCGCCGCAGGCCGCCCCGCTCGCGCTCCCGCGCCCGAAAAGGACAGGCGACGAGGGTCGCTCCCCCCGGAACGACCCTCGCTCTCCCGCCGTAAACCTCGATCTATTGGATGTGGACGCCGGAGATCGCGCGCGAGATGACCAGGCGCTGGATCTCGGAGGTGCCCTCGAAGATGGTGTAGATCTTGGCGTCGCGGTGCATCCGCTCGACCGGGAACTCGCGGGTGTAGCCGTTGCCGCCGAGGATCTGGATCGCCCGCTCGGTCGCCCAGACGGCGACCTCGCCCGACTTCAGCTTCGACATCGAGCCCTCGGCGTTCTCGAACTTCTTGCCGGTGCGGCCGATCCAGGCGGCGCGCCAGACGAGCAGTCGCGCGGCGTCGATCTCGAGTTTCATGTCGGCCAGGGTGAACGCGATCGACTGGTTCTCGATGATCGCGCGGCCGAACTGGCGACGCTCTTTGGCGTACTCGAGCGCGTATTCGTAGGCCGCCCGGGCGATCCCCAGCGCCTGCGCGCCGACCACCGGCCGGCTCGCCTCGAAGGTCTGCATCGCCGCCTGCGCTTTGCCTTTCTTCCCTTCCCGCACCCGCGCCAGCCGTTCGTCGAGCTTCTCCTTCCCGCCCAGCAGGCAGGAGCCCGGGACGCGGCAGTCGTCGAGGTGGACGTCGGCGGTGTGCGAGGCGCGCAGGCCGTGCTTCTTCACCTTCGCCCCCTGCTCGCAGCCCGGCGTCCCCGGCGGGATCACGAAGGCGGCATGGCTGCGCGAGCCGAGCTCACGGTCGACCGAGGCGATCACCACGTGGACGTTGGCGATGCCGCCGTTGGTCGCCCAGGCCTTCTGCCCGTTCAGCACCCATTCGTCCTTGGCCTCGTCGTACTTGGCCGTGGTGCGGATCGCCGAGACGTCGGAGCCGGCGTCCGGCTCGGAGGCGCAGAAGGCGGCCACCTTGACGTCGTCCGGCGTGCCGAAGCACTGCGGGATCCACTCCCCCATCTGCTCCGGCGTCCCCTGCCCGAAGATCGCGGCGACGGCAAGCGTCGTGCCCATGATCGCCATCCCGATCCCGGCATCCCCCCAAAAGAGCTCCTCGTTGGCGATCGGCAGCATCAGGCCGGTGTCGTCGGCCCAGAACTGGCCCAGCCCTTCGAAGCTGTAGAGGCCGATCTTGGCGGCCTCCTGGATCACCGGCCACGGCGTTTCCTCGCGCTCGTCCCATTCATGGGCGGCGGGCCGGACGACCCCCTCGGCGTAGCCGTGGACCCACTCCTTGATGTCCTTCTGGTCCTGGGAGAGCTCCAGGGTGAAGGGACTGCCCTGGTCGGCGACCGGCGGCTCACCGGCCATCCCGGTCAGGATCTCATCCGGATCGGTATCCGGAATAGTGGTGGTGGCGTCACTCACGGGCGCGGATAGTACATCAATCCGTGTCATCTTTCTCGGACGGATGTGATGTCAAAACGGTCCTCCGGCACCGAGGCGGGCCGCTCGCCAGGAGGAACCGCCAGCGCGTTTGAGACAGGTCTCAGACGGTGTCGCGAAGGTCGAAGGCACGCAGGCCCTCGGCGCCTTCGTCGGTGCAGTCGAAGAAGCGGCGGTTGACGCAGTCGTAGGACTCGCCCTCGCCGTTGTACGCCTGCTCGACCGAGAACTGGCAGTGCGGCAGCGGCGTCCCGGTCATCTTCACACCGCCGAACCCGCCCTTCTCCAGCACCGCCGCGAGGTCCACCTGGGCGCCGAAGACTTCCTGCATGCAGCCGACGTACTGGCGCCCGTCGAGGCGGTCGACGTAGCTGTAGAGGAAGCGGCAGCCAAGTTCGATGCAACCGCGCGGCTCGACCATCTTGTCGCAGAAGGAGCGGCACTGGCGGCACTCACCGACCTTGGTGCGGGTTACGGACATTGGGTAAGTCTAGGGAGGTGGGACCGCGGAACCAAGCGGTTTGCGCCGCTCAAGCGGCGATGGCGTCGCTACCCAGCAACTGGCCGATCTCGTAGCGGAGGTTCGGCGACGGCTCGACCTTGTACCGGTCGCCGCAGCGGATCATCTTCGGGCCTCCCGACATCTCCACCACGAAGCGGACCTCGGACTCGCCTCTGTGGTCCTCGAAGAGCGCCTTCAGCTCCTCCATCACCTCTGGATCGAACGCCTTCTCGGCCGGGATCGAGAACTGGAACGGGCCGCCCGCGGTTCCGCCCGGCGCGCCGCCGGGGAGGGCGGACCGCGTCACCTCCGGGGCGTTCCTCGCCGCGCGCTCGACCTCGGCGGCGTCCGGTTCGAAGCGCTGCGCTTCCTGCACCACCAGCTTGGTCTCGCCGCGATCCTTGTGGTCGACCCGGCCGCGCACGATCACGATCGCGTCGGGAGCGATCACCTGGGCGCTCTCCGCCTCGTCGGCCTTGAAGACGAGCATCTCGATCTGCCCCTCGACGTCGTCGAGCGTCGCGAACATCATCTGGCTGCCGCTCTTGGTGCGGATCTTTTTGCACTCGACGACGATCCCGCCGACCGTCACCCAGGCGCCGTCCGGTTTGCGGTCGAGCTCCGACAGGCTGCAGTCGACCCGTGCCCGCAGCGCCGGCCCGACTTCGGTCAGCGGATGGGAAGAGAGGTAGGTGCCGAGCGTCTCCTTCTCCATCGCCAGCAGCTCGGCGCGGTCGAACTCGGCCGCCGGGATCGGCGGCCGCGCCTGGGCCTGGGCCCCGCCGGAGCCGCCGTCCGCGTCGCCGAAGTCGAAGATCGAGCCCTGACCGAGCTGGGCGTCTTCCTGTGCCTTCTGCCCCGAGGCCTGGGCGGCCGGCAGCGCCTCCAGCATCCCTTTGCGGCTGGCCCCGGTGTCGTCGAACGCGCCGCACTTGATCAGGCATTCGATCGCCCGTTTGTTGACGGCGCGGGAGTCGACCCGGCCGCAGAAGTCGTAGATCGAGCTGATCGGCTGGTCCTCGCGGGCGTGCAGGATCGCCTCGACCGCGGCGTGGCCGACGTTCTTCACCGCGTCGAGGCCGAAGCGGATCGCGTTCTCGTGGACGACGAAGCTGTGGTCGGAGACGTTGACGTCCGGCGGCAGCACGTCGATCCCCATCTCCGCGCAGCGGTTGACGAAGAACGGCACCTTGTCTTTGGTGTTCATCACCGAGGAGATCACCGCCGCCATGTACTCGGCCGGGTAGTTGGCCTTGAGGTAGGCGGTGCGGTAGGAGATCAGCCCGTAACAGGCGGCGTGCGACTTGTTGAACGAGTAGTCGGCGGCGGCTTCGTTCAGTTTCCAGAGGTCCCTGGCGACGTTCGGGGCGGTGTTGGATTTCGCCAGCCCTTCCATGAATTTGTCTTCCATGGTCGCCATCAGGTCGCGCTTCTTCTTGCCGATCGCCTTGCGCAGATCGTCCGCCTCGGTACCGGAGAAGCCCGCCATCGAGCGCGAGATCTCCATCAACTGCTCCTGGTAGATGACGCAGCCGTGGGTCTCCTCGGTGATCGCGCGCAGGCGCGGATCCGGGTAGCTCACCGTCGAGGGGTCTTTCTTCCCCTTCGCGTAGGTAGGGATGTAGGCCATCGCGCCGGGGCGGTAGAGGGCGCCGAGGGCCACCAGGTCGCGGAACTCGGTCGGTCCGACTCGTTTCAGCGCGTCGCGCATCCCGTCGGACTCGAACTGGAAGACGCCGGTCGAGTCGCCGCGGGCGAGCATCTCGTAGGTCTTCTTGTCGTCGAGCGGGATCGAGTCGATCTGGATCTCCTCGCCGCGCGAGCGCCGGATGATGTCCATCGCGTCCTCGATCACGTCGAGGTTGCGCAGGCCGAGGAAGTCCATCTTCAGTAGGCCCAGGTCCTCGACCGGGCCCATCGAGTACTGGGTCACGATCTTGTACTGGCGCTCCGGCTTGCCGGGTTTGCCGTCGGCACCGACTGGGGCGGGCGCCGTCTTGTCCTCGGCGAGTTGCAGCGGCACCACCTCGTGCAGCGGCCGGTCGGAGATCACCACCGCGGCGGCGTGGATCGAGTTGTTGCGGATGATCCCCTCGAGGCCGCGGGCGACGTCGATGATCTTCTTCGAGTCGGGCTCGGCGTCGTAGGTCGATTTCAGGTCTTCGCCCGACTTCAGGCATTCGTCGAACGACGGGCTGCGGCCCATGATCGGCTCCGGGATGAGCTTCGCCAGGCGGTCGCCGGTGCCGTAGTCGTAACCGAGCACGCGGGCGGCGTCGCGGGTGGCGGCGCGCGGCGCCATCTTGCCGAAGGTGATGATCTGGGCGACCGAC
>DATEDJ010000098.1:0-31146 GCA_035281725.1 Solirubrobacterales bacterium | reverse complement strand
CCGCTCGACCACGTCCTCCTGGCCGGCCCGCCGGGGCTCGGCAAGACCTCGCTCGCCAACATCGTCGCCGCCGAGCTCGGCGTGCCGCTGGTGCAGACCGCCGGCCCGGCGCTCGAGCGCAAGGCCGACGTCGCCTCCTTCCTCACCGCGCTGGAGCCGGGCAGCGTCTTCTTCATCGACGAGATCCACCGCCTCGGCCGCGCCGTCGAGGAGACGCTCTACCCGGCGATGGAGGACGGCGAGCTGCCGGTGGTGCTCGGCCAGGGGGCGGGCGCGCGCACCGTCACCCTGCCGCTGCCGCCCTTCACCCTGATCGGCGCGACCACTAGGGCCGGGCTCCTGACCACGCCGTTGCGCGACCGCTTCGGCGTCAGCCACCGGCTCGAGCACTACAGCCCCGAGCACCTGGCGCTGATCGTCGAGCGCTCCGCCGGCATCCTCGAGGTCGAGATCGACGCCGAGGGCGCCCGCACGATCGCCTCCCGTTCACGCGGCACCCCGCGCGTCGCCAACCGGCTGCTGAAGCGGGTCCGCGACTTCGCCGAGGTGAAGGGTCGAGGGGCGATCGACGCCGATGTCGCCGCCGGCGCCCTGGCGATGCTGGAGGTCGACGAGGCGGGCCTCGACCGCGCCGACCGCGCCCTGCTCGACGCGGTGGCGACCAAATTCACGGGCGGCCCGGTCGGCCTCTCGACCCTGGCGATCGCGATCGGCGAGGAGCAGGACACGATCGAGGACGTCCTCGAGCCCTATCTCCTCCAACAGGGCCTGCTCAAACGGACCCCGCGGGGGCGCGTCCTGACCCAGCGCGCCTACGACCATCTCGGCCTCCCGGCGCCCGAAGGCGCGGCCAGCCTCTTCTAGTACCCAGAGTGTCGCCGGCGCTTAACTCGTTGCATAAGACGATCATCTAGCCTGTCCCGACCATGCCGTTTTTCATCTGCCCCAACTGCGGACACCGCGAGGTCAGCGGCTCCAGGACCGAAGGGTTCAGTCGCCGACCGAAGGGTTGCTCGAAATGTGGATTCGGGTTCGTATTCGAACTACTCGACGATTATTATCCGGCTCCGAACGCAGCGTTCTTCGTCTGCGATCAGCAGGAACGGGTTATCGATGCGGGCAAGGGGAGCTACGAGTTGACGGGTTTGACTGATGAGGACGTGATCGGGCGTCCGGTGCGTGAGGTTCTGGGTCTCGACTGGATCGACCCCGGCGATGGCGGCCCCGAGGCCGACACCGACGGCAATGGCCAGACGGACCCGATCGAGACCTCGCTCGAGTGGGGCGTGCGCTCGCTCGGCAAGCGTGTCTCGGTCAACGCCGAGGGCGACCTACCGGCCAAAGCAGTGGCCGACGTCTTTCCCGCCTATGACGACGACGGCGGGCTTCTGCTTGTCCTGACCCCGGAGGGCTAGGCGCGCATGGGTACCAGGCGGCAGCACGTCTTCGTCCTGCTGTTCGTCGTCGGGCTGGTGATTCTCTCCGGGATCGTCATCGCGACCAAGGAAACGAAGCTCGGCCTCGACCTGCAGGGCGGGCTGCAGCTGGTCTACGAAGGCCAGCCGACCGGTACCGCGACCGAAGTGTCCGGCGAAGACATCGAAGAGTCGATCAACATCATCGAACGGCGGATCAACAACCTCGGCGTGTCCGAGTCCGAAGTCGCGCGACTTGGCAACAACGAGATCACGATCGGCATGCCCGGCATCACCGACGCGAACCGCGCCGCCGAACAGGTGGGGACGACCGCGCAGCTCTACTTCTACGACTGGGAGCCAAACCTGATCGGTCCCCAGCGGGTGATCGGCGGCCACCCGGGCCAGAGCCCGCCCACCGGGGCGGTGAAAAAACTCGAAGCCGAATGGAAAGCGGCGGGCCGCAACCCGAAAAGCTTCGAGAACCAGGGGCTGATCGCCTCGGGCGCCTACCCGAACGCCTACCAGGCCGGCCTCTTGGCCGAAGAACAGGAACCGGAACCCGACTGCACGAAATGCTCGGTCGCCAAGACGCGGTACTACCTCTTCGAAAAAGAAGAGCCGCACAAACTGCTGGCCGGGCCGGAGACGGCGAAAAAAGACCTCTACGAAAGCCCGACCGGCGAAACGCTGCCGAAAGACGGGCTCGTACTCGAAGTCCCGGCGGGGACCGTCCTCGTGTCCGAACTGCCGAGTGACGAATCCGGCAAGGTCGACGAAACCGCCCAGCCCGGCTGGTTCGCATTGCACGACGAATACTCGCTTTCGGGCAGCGAAATCACCGAACCGAAGCAGGAATACGCGCAGGGCTCCGGTGAACCGAACGTCGCCTTCAAATTCACCGATCAGGGGCGCGAAAACTTCCAGAACGTGACCCGGCGGATCGCCCAGCGCGGCCAGGCGCAGGCGATCGGCCCGCCCGGCAGCGCCGCAGAAGCGGCGGCCCTCTCCGGCCACTTCGCGGTCATTCTCGACAACGAAGTCCAGAGCCGCCCGATCATCAACTTCCTCGAAAACCCGGATGGGATCGACGGGCGCCAGGGCGCCCAGATCTCCGGCGGGTTCTCCGGCGAACATGGGCTCGAACAGGCGCAGGAACTGGCGACGACGCTGCAGATCGGCGCGCTGCCAATCGACCTGCACCTGATCTCCGAGACCCAGGTCTCGGCGACCCTCGGCTCGCAGGCCCTCCACGACGGGATCAAGGCCGGGATCATCGGCCTCGCCCTCGTCATCATCTTCCTGCTCGCCTACTACCGCTTCCTCGGGTTGATCGCGGTGATCGGGCTGGGCGCCTACGGGGCGATCTTCTTCGCCCTGATCAAACTGATCCCGATCACGCTGACCCTGCCGGGGATCGCCGGCCTGGTGCTGACGATCGGTGTGGCCGCCGACGCCAACATCGTCATCTTCGAGCGAATAAAGGAGGAGGTGCGCGCGGGGAGATCGATGAAGAGCGCAATCCCCGCCGGCTATAAACGCGGCATCTCGACGATCGTCGACGCGAACGTCGTCACCATCCTCACCGCCTTCATCCTCTTCGTCCTGGCGACCGCCGGGGTCAAGGGCTTCGCCTTCACCCTCGGCGTCGGCACGATCGCCTCGCTGCTGACCGCGGTCGTCTTCACCCAGGCCCTGCTCGGCACGATGAGCAACTCGAAACTGCTCGGCTCGCCGAGCGCGCTCGGCGCCGGCGGCGAAGGCCGGCGCTGGCACTTCGACTTCATGGGGGCCAGCCGCTGGTTCTTCACCTTCTCCGGGCTGATCCTGATCATCGGCGCCGTGGCGCTCTCGACCAAGGAGCTGAACTTCGGCATCGACTTCAAGTCCGGCACCCGGATCACCGCGGCGCTGGAAAAGCCGACCGAAGAGAGCGAAGTCCACGAAACGCTGGAAGAAGCCGGCGTGAGCAACGCCGAGATCCAGCAGGTCACCGTGCCGCACTTCGGCTCGAACGTGTTCCAGATCGAGTCGGCGCAGCTGCAGCCGGGCGAAGTGCACGAGACCGAAAAGGCGCTGCAACAGGCCTACGGGATCGAAAAAGAAGGCTTCGAAAGCACCAGCGTCGGGCCGACCTTCGGCAACCAGGTGGCCGAATCGGCGGTCAAGGCGCTGATCTTCTCGCTGCTGGTGATCCTCGTCTACGTGGCGCTGCGGTTCGAGCCGAAATTCGCGGTGCCGGTGCTGATCGCCCTCTTCCACGACATCCTGATCACCGGCGGTGTCTACGCGCTGACCGGCAAAGAAGTGTCGAGTGGGACCGTGGCCGCCTTCTTAACCATCTTGGGCTACTCGCTCTACGACACGATCATCGTGTTCGACCGAATACGAGAGAACATGCCGCGCATGCCGCGCGCGGCGTTCTCGCAGATCGTCAACCGCTCGATGAGCGAGGTGCTGACCCGGTCGCTGGCGACCAGCTTCACGACCCTCCTGGCGGTGCTCTCGCTGCTGATCTTCGGCAGCGCGACGCTGCAGGATTTCGCCTTCGCGATGCTGATCGGGATCGCCTCCGGCACCTACTCGTCGATCTTCATCGCCTCGCCGGTGCTGACCGCGTGGAAGGAACGTGAGCCTCAGTACATCCGGCGGCGCCAGCGGATCGCCGAGGTCGAGGGCGGGGTGGTGCCCGCCTTCGCCGACGACATTCAGGTGGCGAAGCTGGCCGACGACAGCGAGACCGAAGCGGAGATCGCCGCGGACATCGAGGCCGAAGCACCGGTTGCCGAGGCAACGGGGGCGGAGCGCCGGCGCCGCCTCGGCAGGGGCGCGGTGGCGACGGCCGAGGCCGAGAATGGCGGCGCGCCGGAGGATGCGCCCACGCCCGAGCCGAAGGACGCCCCCGAGGCCGCCGACGAGGCGCCCGCGGCCCGCAGCGCCGCCAACCCGGAGTCGGCCGAGCGGCGCAAACGGAACGAGGAACGGCGGGCGAAACGCGCCCAGCGGCGCAAAGGCGGTCGACGTCGATGAGCGAGGTATCTGACTGATGGCATTCCTGGTCTTCGTCACGATGGGCATCGCCCTCTGGCACTTCACCGTCTTCCTGCCGGACCG
The DNA here is from genome assembly GCA_035281725.1 of Solirubrobacterales bacterium. Lineage (GTDB taxonomy): Bacteria > Actinomycetota > Thermoleophilia > Solirubrobacterales > 70-9 > VAYN01. The sequence goes on along the minus strand of DATEDJ010000098.1, from coordinate 26,617 downwards.
CTTCTGGCAGGGGATCGTCGGCGCCTTCGTCGGCGCGGTGATCGGCGCCCTCGTCGTCGGCACGATCGTGCTGCTGGCCGACGGGCAGAGCGTCGGTAACACGACGATCGGGACGGCGTTGTCGGCGATCCCGGGTGTCGCGATCGGCCTCGGCGTCGTCTGGCTGCTCGGCATGCGCGAACCGCACTACGACTAGTCCGTATTTGCGAACGGATTGACGTCAAAATGACGTCTTGGGCGCTTCCTAGCCTGAGAGGGTGCCGGAATCCGCCAAAGCATTTGCCGCCGACCCCTATGACTATGGTGAGGCACGCGCAGTCGCGGACGCGCTCGGCCTCAGTCAACCCGTTGCGGTAACGCTAGTCAGACGGGGATATCGAACCCCGGAGGATGCCCGCGCATTTCTCGCTGCTGACGAGACTCACCCGCCCGAGGCATTTCAAGGGATGGACGAGGTCGTCGCCCTTGTCTGGGCAGCGATCGAAGCCCAAGAGCGGATTACCGTGCACGGAGACTTCGATGTCGACGGGGTCAGTGCTACGGCGCTGCTCGTGGGGACGCTGAGGCAACTGGGCGCCGATTGCGATTGGCTTATTCCGGATCGGATCGCTGATGGCTATGGACTGAGCTCAGAGAACGTCGAGATGTTGGCGACGCGTGGGACTGGATTGCTGATCACCGTCGATTGTGGGATCACCGCGGTCGAGCCGGTGGCGCTGGCACAGGAGCTGGGGATGGAGGTGGTGGTCACGGACCATCACCAAAAGGACGAGGTGCTGCCCGGCTGTCTGATCTTGCACCCCGAAGTAAGCGGCTATCCCTTTGAGTCCCTCTGCGGGACTGCGGTTGCTTGGAAGCTTGCTTTTGCTTTGCGGGAGGGGGCGACCTTCCCGGGAACCGATTTGGCGGTTGTTCCGGGCAAGGTCGCCCCTGAGCGCGATCTCGATCTGGTGGCGCTCGCGACGGTGGCCGACGTGGTGCCACTGATCGGTGAGAACCGGTCGCTCGTCAAGCGAGGTCTTGCGGAGCTGCGAAGGACCAAGCGAGTCGGTCTACGGGCACTTATGGAGGCTTCGAAATGTGATCCGAGTCGCCTTGACGAGGGCGACCTCGCATTCCGTCTGGCTCCGCGCATCAATGCTGCGGGTCGCCTTTATCGCGCCGACGCCGGAGTTGAGCTACTGCTCACCGACGACGAGACCCGCGCCAAGCAGATCGCCGAGGAGCTTGGGCGCGCGAACTCGGAGCGCAGGGCGACGGAGCGGGAGGTCGACTCGGCAGCTGAAACGGCGCGTCGGGAATTACCCGACGATTTGAAGGATGCCAACGCGTTGGTGGTCGCCGGCGAGGGGTGGCACCCCGGGGTGGTCGGGATCGTCGCCTCGCGGTTGGTGGAGCGGCACCATCGCCCGGTGGTCGTCATCTCTCTTGATGAGAAGGGGGGAGGGCGTGGCTCGGGCCGCAGCATCCCCGGCTTCGATCTGCACGCCGCGCTTGAGGCGTGCTCAGAGCATCTGGAGACCTTTGGCGGTCATAAGGCGGCTGCGGGTCTGTCGCTGAGGGCCGAGAACCTGGAGGCGTTCCGCACTGCGTTCGCCAAGCACGCGGGCGAAGTGCTGTCGCCCGAGGACCTGCGGCGGACGGAGCGGATCGACGCGATGGTCGGTGGTGTGGGTCTCGGTCTCGATCTGGCGGAAGAGTTGGGCCAGCTTGCCCCGTTCGGGATGGGCAACCCGGGGGTGCGGCTGATGGTCCCCTCGGCGCGGGTGACGGATGTGCGGACGATGGGTGAAGAGGGCAAGCACTCGCGCTTCAGCCTCCACAGCGGCTCCCATCGCGCGCTTGGCGTCGCCTTCGGTCGCTCCTCGCTGGGGGTCGATGACGACGAGATGCTCGACGCGGCTGTGCGGCTCGAGGTCAACCACTGGAACGGCGCGGTCGAGCCCCGCGTCGTCCTGCGCGAGGTCTACCCCCTCGACGCCGATGCCGATGCCCTCGCTCCGCACCCATGCGCGTGCGACGAAGGCGAGTGGTGGTCGAGATTCGAGACCGAGCTAGCCCGCGACCTCCACGCGGCAGTGGGTATGGAGCGAAACCGTCGTATAGCGACGGAAAGTCTCCACGGCGCCGATGGCGTGGAGCGAAAGTTGCTTATAGAGCCACCAACGCTCCACGGCAACGATGGTGTGGCGCCTTCTTCTCGCATAGCGAGAACTAAGTGCCACGGCGCGGGTTCGTCGCCCACCGCGACGATCGCGGAGCTCGTGTCGAGTGGGGCGGGGGTGCTCGCCGTGGCTGCGGACGCTTCGCGACGCGCGGCGCTCGCCAACGGCGCCACGGGGCTCGCGCGATTCAACGGCGGCGCGGCGCTGATCGCCTGCCACCGCTGTGGCGCCGAGACCGTCGCCAACCTCGCTTCCCGCGCCGACAGCGGCCTCGCCCTCGTCGACTACTCGGCCCTCGCAATGGTCCCGAATCTCGCCGGCTCCTTCGAGCACGTCGTCCTCGTCGACGCCCCCCGCTCCGCCGCCGACGTCGACCGCGTCACCGTTCCCCTCGCCTCGTCCCCTTCCCTCCGCTCAGACTCCGGCGCGACCGGCCCCTCACAACCGCCGGTAGTGGGAGGGGCCGGGCGGGCCGGGGCGTCAGCCGCCGTCCCGACCCCGGCCCCCAGCGGCTTCATCCATCCGCTCTTCTCCGACGCCGAGCGTGACTTCTCCCTCGGCGTCCTCGTCCGCCAGGCACCCTCGCGCGAGACCATCGGCGGCGTGTTCCGCGCCCTTCGCTCCGGCGGCCAACTCAGTGGCCCGGACCTCCGTTCTGCCCTTACCGGGCCCGGCCCGCACCCGCTCGATCCCGAGACCGCGGCGCGCGCATTCCGCGTCCTGCATGAACTTGGGCTCGTTGCGGGTAGCACGAGGGCGGGCGACGGCTTCGTCGGCGTCGTATCCTCTGAAGGGACCGATCTGGAACGCTCAGCGGCGTTCCGGGTCTACAGCAAAGAGTATTCGGAGGCAGTCTCATTTCTTCAAAGCCCCAAATTTCCGTAGAGCACAAGGAGCTGCTCGGCGACCTGTTCGCGGTCATCGAGGAGTTCGACTCTGCGCCGGATGAGCAGATTCCGGGCGGGTTCGGCGGTACCGCGGTGGCGGTGTCCGTGGCGGCGATCGACCGCGACAAGGTGGAGCGTGCCTTCGACTTCGCCTGCGAGCGCCACGCCGACCAGAAGCGCTACTCCGGCGACGAGTTCATCACCCACCCCGTAGGGGTTGCCCAGATCTGCGCCGGGATGCGGCTCGATACCGAGACGCTGTGCGCGGCGCTGCTCCACGACACGGTCGAGGACACGAGCGCGACGCTGGAGGAAGTGCGGGCCGAATTCGGCGAGGAGATCGCCCAGCTGGTCGACGGCGTCACCAAGTTGACCGGGATGAGCTTCGAGAGCCGCGACGAGCGGCAGGCCGAGAACTACCGGAAGATGATGGTGGCGATGGCCACCGACGTCAGGGTGATCCTGATCAAGCTGGCCGACCGTCTTCACAACATGCGCACGCTGGGCGCGCTGCCGAAGCAGAAACAGACGCTGAAGTCGCACGAGACGCTGGAGATCTACGCGCCGCTCGCCCACCGGCTTGGAATCCACGCGATCAAGTGGGAGCTCGAGGACCTCGCCTTCGCGACGCTCCACCCGCGCAAGTACGCGGAAATCAAACAGCTGGTCGCCCAGCAGCGCGAGGAGCGCGAGACCTACGTCGCCGAGGCGGGCGACTTCCTGTCCGACGAGCTGGAAGAGGTCGGCATCGAAGCCGAGATCTCGGGCCGCGCCAAGCATTTCTACTCGATCTACACGAAGATGGCGAAGAAGGGCCGCGAGTTCAACGAGATCTTCGACCTCACCGCGATGCGCGTGATCGTCGGCTCGGTGAAGGACTGCTACGGGGCGATCGGGGTCATTCACTCGCTCTGGAAGCCGCTGCCCGGCCGCTTCAAGGACTTCGTCGCGATGCCGAAGGCCAACATGTACCAGGCCCTCCACACGACCGTGATCGGGCCCGAGGGCAAGCCGCTCGAGATCCAGATCCGGACCGAGGAGATGCACAAGCTGGCCGAGTACGGGATCGCCGCCCACGTCGCCTACAAAGAGGGCGGCCGCGGCGACCCGCAGCGCGAGAAGATGACCTGGCTGCGCCAGCTGGTCGAGGCGGAGGGTGAACAGGACCCGACCGAGTTCCTCGAATCGCTGAAGGTCGACCTGTTCGAGGACGAGGTCTTCGTCTTCACCCCGAAGGGCGAAGTGAAGAGCCTCTCCGCCGGCTCGACCCCGCTCGACTTCGCCTACGCGGTCCACACCGACGTCGGCCACAGCTGTGTCGGCGCCAAGGTCAACGGCGCGATCGTGCCGCTCCATTACCAGCTGCGCTCCGGCGACATCGTCGAGGTGTTGACGGCGAAGCAGAAACGGGCGCCTTCGCTGGACTGGCTGAAACTGGTCCGCACCAGCCGCGCACGCAACAAGATTCGCGCCTGGTTCAAAGAGGAGCGCCGCGAGGACGCCGAGCGCGACGGCCGCGAGGGCCTCGAGGAGGCGCTGAAGAAGCGCGGCGTGCCGATGCAGAAGATCTCTGGCTCGCCGCTGCTCGCCGACGTGATCCGCGAGATGGGCTTCCGCAAAGCGAGCGAGTTCTACATCGCGCTCGGCCAGGGGAAAATCTCCAACAAGGCCGCGGTCAACAAGATCCTGCAGCGGCTGAAAGCCGGCGAGGCGGTCGACGCCGACGACCTGCGCCCGGCGACCGAGCACTCCGACCGCGCCCGGCGAACCAAGGACGCCTCCAACTACGGGATCGTGGTGAAGGGGGTCGAGGACGTCGCCGTGCGGCTGGCAAAGTGCTGCCGGCCGGTTCCCGGCGACGACATCGCGGGCTACGTCAGCCTCGGCCGCGGGATCACCATCCACCGCGCCGACTGCAAGAACGTGAAAGCGCTGAAACGGGCGCCGGAGCGCTTCGTCGACGTCGGCTGGGAAGGCGAAAACGAAGCCTCCTACCGGGTCGAGATCCAGATCGACGCCTACGACCGGACCCGTCTTCTCGAGGACCTCTCGCGCACCTTCTCGGAGGCGGGGATCAACATCATCGGGGCCGCCTGCACGACCAACCACCCGATGGTGAAGAACAAGTTCGTGATCGAGGTCGGCGACACCGAGCAGCTCAAACACTGCATCACGCGTCTGCGGAACGTGGAGTCTGTGTTCGACGCGTATCGCATCACGCCGACGGCGTAGCCGGCGATTCGGCGGCGTCGGGGTCAGGAAGGGACGGAAAGGGACGCGGCCATCTCGGCGGCGGCCCGGGCAGGCTGAGGCCCCCTCCGAGATGGCCGGGTCCGTGGGGGGAGGCCAGGGTGCGGGTCCCGTGCGGGTCTCGGGGGAGAGACGTGATGAAGGCGCCGGGAACGTCACGTTTACTCAGGGGAGGCGTCACGTCTGTCACAGGTCCGTTCAGTGCGTTCGCAGTAATCCCCGCATAGCGAGGATTACTGCGAACGCACCCGGGTTGCCGGCGTGGAGGTGTGGCGCCTTCGTGGCATCCGTGGGATCCCTGTGACGGACCTCCCGTCCCGGTGACGGTTTCCTCCCGAAAACCTCCCGTCCCGGGCGTCTCGGAGGCGGCCTCAGCCTGCCCGGGTCGCCTCCGAGACGCCCGGGGCCCGCCGTCCCCAATCGACCGGACCCCGAATCGCGCCGTCCCAGTCGACCTTGACTCGCGTGCGGTGAGCGCGAGGATGGTTCGATGGCTGGACTGACGGTGGCGGTCACGGGACCGACTGGGGAGATCGGAACCTCGCTCATCGATGCCCTGGAGGCGTCTTCGGCGATCGAGGCGGTGCGCGGGATGGCGCGGAGCGCCTTCGACCCAAGCGGGGCGGGGTGGACCAAGGCGACCTACCAGCGCGGCGACATCCTCGACCGCGGCCACCTCGCCGAGCTATTCGACGGCGTCGCCGTCGCCGTTCACCTGGCTTTCGCGATCTTCGGCGACCGCGAGGAGACCCGACGGATCAACCTTGAGGGCAGCCGCAACGTCTTCGAAGCGGCGGTCGAGGCCGGGGTAGGGCGGCTCGTCTACGCCTCCTCGGTCGCCGCCTACGGCTTCCACCCCGACAACCCGCAGCCGCTGACCGAGGAGACCCCGGCGCTCGGCTCGCCGCGCTTCTACTACTCGGCCCAGAAGGCGGAGCTGGAGGAGGCGCTCGACGAGATCCTCGCCGGCTCCGAGCTCGACGCCTACGTCTTCCGCCCCTGCATCGTCGCCGGGCCGCGGGCGACGATGCTGATCGAGCAGACGGTCGGCGCCGCCCGCCTCGGCGACCCGGCCCCGCGCCTGCGCCGTCACGTGATCGAGCGGATCCCGCTCCTGCGCCCGATCCTCCCCGACGCTGGCGTGCCGCTGCAGCTCGTCCACCACGACGACGTCGCCACGGCGCTGGCCGCCGCGGTCGAGGGCAAGGGCGAGCCCGGCGCCTACAACCTGGCGGGGGAGGGGGAGATCCAGATCGCCGACATCGCCCGCGCGCTCGGCTGGCGCTCGGTCCGGGTCCCGCGGCCCGCGCTCGGCGCCGGCACCGCGGTCGCCGGGCGCCTCTCCTTCATCAACCCGCAGCTGGAGTGGGCGACGGCGCTCACCACGCCGGTGATCATGGACACCACGAAGGCGCGCGAGCAGCTCGGCTGGGAACCCCGCTTCGACGCCGGCGAGACCTTGATCCAAACCGCGGTCTCGGCCCGCGAAACGGGCCTCCTCGACTAGCGGCGTTCGCACTAATCCCCGGTATCCGGGGATTAGTGCGAACGCCAACGGGGCGCTCAGGCGACGATGGTCAGGGCGCCGGGGTCGATGCCGAGCTCGACCCGGGTGCGCTCGCCGATGTAGTCGCCGTCGACCTGCAGCTGGAAGGACCGAGCGGCGCCGGAGCGGTCCTCGGAGATCGACTCGACCACGGCGGCGGTGAGGTCGGTGAAGCCGATGATCTGGCGGTGGCGGACGGCGGGGCGCTTGGCCGAGAAGAGCCGTGGCAGCAGGGTCGGCATGTCGCGCAGCGCCGCCCGTTTCAGCACTGCCACCGAGAGCGTGCCGTCGTCGATCGCGACCCCCTCGTTGACGTAGACCGGTTTGCTGGAGAAGTAGGTGAAGGGATCGGAGTTCTGGGCAATCGCGGTGACGCCCTCGACCGGCGGCCGGTCCTCGACCGTCACCCGCACCCGGACCGGGTTCACCAGGTAGCGCCGCGTGAAGGCCGACACCCCGCACCAGCTGTAGTACCAGGGGCCGAAGCGCGACTTGAATTTCGGGTGCGAGTCGACCCGTTTGACCACGGTTGCGTCGATCCCCGCCCCGCAGGCGAAGACGAAGCGGCGCTCGTCGACCCGCCCGAGGTCGATCTTGCGCGGCTCCCAGGTGTCGGCGAGCGAGAGCAGGTGCTCGGTCGCGTCGACCACGTCGTTGGGGATGCCGAGGCTGCGGGCGACCACGTTGGCCGAGCCGCCGGGCAGGATCCCCATCGGCATGTCGGTCCCAGCGAGCCCGTTGGCGACCTCGTTCAGGGTCCCGTCGCCGCCGAAGGAGACGACCACGTCGTAGCCGCCCTCCTGCGCCTCGCGTCCGATCTCGGTCGCGTGGTTCTGCGCCTGGGTCTGGACCGCCTCGACCTCATACCGCCCCTGAAGCGCGTAGACGACGAGGTTCCGCAGCCGGTCGGACACCGTCGTCGCGTACGGGTTGACGATGATCAGCATCCGTTTCTTCGCCGGTTTCCCGGACCTGCGCGCGCCGAACGAGACCATCTGGCCCCGCACCCTACGCGACCACGCTCGACGGCCGTCAGTCGCCGAAAAAGTCGCCCGTGAACTTGCCGTGGTGGCAGCCGGCGACGCCCTTGGCGCAGTTGCTGCCTTTGTGCGTCCCGCCCGGGGCGATGATCACGCCGACGGCGATGACCGCGGCGAGCGAGAGGGCGAGGAGGCGCTGACGGATCACGATTGCTCGATAATCCTACGGTCGCTCAGGAACTTTGTGACCGACGCGTTAAGTCCGAGATTCAAGTCGGTACCGGGCGAGGCCGAAGGGAACCGTGATCCATTCCCTTCCCGCGGACGTTGGTAGTCGCTAGAAGTCGAGAGAAAGCATCGTGATGAGCATGAAAGAGAAGGGCCGCTGCGAGAACTGCTCCACCGGAGGGGTGCTCGAGGTCGTCGAGGTCACCAAGGTCGACACCACGGCGCCGCCGCTCCGATTGCGCCTGTGCAGGCGCTGCGCCACGGTGCCGAGCGCCGTGTGGCGGCGTAGCTACCAGCCCGTCCGGGACGCGGCGTAGCCCGCTCCCAGGTCGGAAACCCTACTTTTCTCGATACGCCCGTTTCCCGATTCCTGCGACGTTCACGGCGTCGTCAAGCACCGGACAAGAAGGGGAACTCTGATGAGAAGCATTGCGAAGCACCTGACCTTCGCCAACGTCGTCGCCTGCCTGGCGCTGTTCGTCGCTCTGGGCGGAGCCAGCTACGCGGCGTTCAAGTTGCCGAAGAACTCGGTCGGCACGAAGCAGATCAAGAACAACGCGGTCACCGCCGCGAAGATCAAGAACGGGGCGATCACCGGCTCGAAAATCGTCCTCTCCTCGCTGGGCACCGTGCCCTCGGCGGCGACGGCGGCCAACGCGACCAAAGCCGACAGCGCCGCCAAAGCGGAAGCGGCGGCCACGGCGGCCCTTGCCGCCAACGCCTCCTCCCTGCAGGGCCTAAGCGCCGCCCAGATCAAAGCCGCGGCGAAGCTCACCTGCCCGGCGGACATGCAAATGGTGGCGGGATTCTGCGCCGAGACGGAACCGCGCCCGGAAACCAACTGGCTCGCCGCTACCCAGACCTGCGCCGAGGAAGGCCGGGTGCTGCCGTCGATCGCGCAGATCGCGGCCTATGACATCGCCTTCGGGGTCACCGAACAGGAGTGGGCCGACGGGTTGTTCGAAAATGCCTCAGGCCTCCATACGATGGCGGTGCGGATCAACGAAGGCGGCTTCGCACTCGCGACCGGTCCGATCGCGGCTCCGGGCCTGGTGGCCTATCGATGCGTCGTCGCGCCGAGCAACTGACTATGCGACCGCTTCGAAGCGGATCACGCCGTCGCCGACCTCGCGTACGCGGCCTTCGGCCTCCAGCAGGTCCATGTGGCCGATCACCTCGGAGAGGGTGAGGAAGGCCTGGGTGACGGCGATGTTGCCCCACATCGACTGGGCCAGCTCGTAGCCCGAGCGGGGGCCCTCGCCGAGCAGGCGGAGGAGTTTCTCCTTGCGCCGCTCGGTCGAGGCGAGGCGGGTGTCGATCAGGCTCGCGTGGTCGTCGATCGGCTCGCCGTGGCCGGGAAGGAGGACGGCGCCGGCGGGCAGCTCATGCGTCTTGGCCAGTGAGTCGAGGTAGGCGATGAGGGAGTGGGTGCGCCCGGGGGAGCCGTCGAGCGGGCGGCTGATCAGGGGGTTCGAGGAGATGTGGGGGAGGAGGTGGTCGCCGACAAAGCCGAACTGAGCCTCGGGGTCCCAGAAGACGGTGTCCATGACGCTGTGGCCGGGGCGGAAGAGAACCTCGAGCCGGCGGCCGGCCAGCTCGACCACGTCGCCGTCGGCGAGAGGACGTGTGATCTGCACCGGCGCCCCCCAACCGCGATAGGAGGAGGAAACGCTCTGCAGGGCCAGCGCGATCTCCTCGGGGATGCCGCTGCGCAGCATCAGCTCGACCGCGAACTCGTCGTCGCGCTCGGCTTCCGCCTCGTAGTTGGCGAGCCGCTCGGTGGCCACGCCGAGCGCCGCGACCTCGGCGCCGGAGTGCTCGACGAGGATCTCGGCCAGGCCGATGTGATCGGTGTGGTTGTGGGTGAGGAGGATCAGGCCGAGATCCTCGATCGCGTGGCCGTGGGCGGCGATCGATTCGGTCAGCACGTCGAGCCCGCGGCCGTAGTTCGGCCCGGTGTCGACCAGGGTCAGCGGGTCGTCCTCGATCAGGTAGGCGTTGACTTTGCCGACCGCGAACGGGGTCGGGATCGGGAGGCGGTGGATGCCCGCCAGGGCGGCCTGCTCGAGCGACTCCTCTGGCGTCGGCGTCACCCGCGGATCAGCCCCAGGACCTCGTCGCGGCGGCGCTCCATCTCCTCGGGCGAGACCAGCGACTCGAGGTTCAGTCGCAGCAGTGGCTCGGTGTTCGAGGGCCGCACGTTGAAGTGCCACTCGGGGTAGTCGACCGAGACCCCGTCGAGTTCGGAGATCTCACCGTCGGAGTAGCGGGCCCGGATCTCGTCCAGCTTGCTCGCCTGGTCGGCCACCTCGGAATTGATCTCCCCCGAGATGAAGTACTCGGAGCGGAACTCGTCCATCAGCTCGCCGATCGTCCGCCCGTCCTTGGAGAGCAGCTCCAGCATCAGCGGCGCCGGGATCGTCCCCGAGTCGGCGTTCCAGAAGTCGCGGAAGTAGTAGTGGCCGGAGACCTCGCCGCCGAAGGCCGCGCCCTCCTCGCGCATCCGCGCCTTGAAGAAAGCGTGGCCGACCCGCGAGAGGTCCGAGCGGCCGCCCTCGGCGCTGACCAGGTCGGGGACGGCGCGGCTCGACCGCGGGTCGTAGAGGATCGTCGCGCCCGGATTCTTGGCCAGGATCGAGCGCGCGAGCAGGGCGCAGACGAAGTCTCCGTCGCAGAACTCGCCCGAGCCGTCGATGAAGAAGCAGCGGTCGGCGTCGCCGTCCCAGGCGATGCCGAGGTCGGCGCCGGTCGCGCGCACCCGCTCCATGATCAGCCGCCGGTTCTCCTCCAGCAGCGGGTTCGGCTCGTGGTCGGGGAACTCGCCGTTCGGCTCGAAGTACATCTCCTCCAGGTCGAGCGGCAGCTTCTCCAGGATCGGCCCGATCATCGGCCCGCCCATCCCGTTCCCGCCGTCGACCACGACCTTCATCGGCTTGACCGCCGCCGGGTCGATGAAGCCGAGCGCGTGGGCGCGGTATTCGTCCCAGATGTCGACCTCCTCGAGCGAGCCGCCGCCCGGTGCCTCGCCGAGGCCCGCTTCGATCTCGGCCTTCACTTCGCCGATCCCGGCGTCGCCGGAGAGCGGCAGCGCCCCCTCGCGGACCAGCTTCACTCCGGTGTAGGCCTTCGGGTTGTGCGAGGCGGTCACCATCGCGCCGCCGTCGAGATCGCGCGAGCCGACCAGGTGGTAGAGCATCTCGGTCGCGACCATGCCCGCGTCGACCACGGTGGCGCCCTCGAAGATCATCCCGTCCCGCAGCTCGGCCGCCATCTTCGGTGCGGTCAGCCGCATGTCGCGGCCGAGGCCGACCCGCAGCTCGGCCGCGGGCTTCTCGCGAAGGCGCGCCAGCACGCGGACGAAGGCGCGGCCGATGTCGTGGGCGGTGCCCTCGTCCATCTCCTCGCCGTAGATGCCGCGGATGTCGTAGGCCTTGAAGATCCCCTGGTTCAGCTCCACGACGCCCCTTTCAGCACTGCGTAGCTCTGCTCGATCGTCTGCGGCATCACTTTGGTGTCGGCGATGACCGGCATGAAGTTGTTGTCGCCGGACCAGCGCGGCACCACGTGCATGTGGATGTGGTGCTCGACCCCGGCGCCGGCGATCCGGCCCTGGTTGAAGCCGACGTTGTAGCCGTGCGGCGAGTAGACGTCGTCGAGCCGGCGAATCGCGGTCTGGGCGAGCGCCATCATCTCGGCGGTCGTCTCCGCCGGGATCTCCTGGATCGCCCCGATGTGTTCGTAAGGCGCGACCATCAGGTGGCCGTTCGTGTACGGGTAGAGGTTTAGGATCACGAAGGCGCGCACGCCGCGGTGGACGATCAGGTTGCCCTCGTCGTCATCCTGCGCGGGCTTCGCGCAGAAGATGCACTCCTCCTCGATGTCCTTGGCCGCGTCCGACACGTAGGCGAGGCGCCAGGGCGCCCAGATCCGAAAATTTGCCACTGAGGGGCTGAGGTTATGGGAAGCCGCCCCCGGACGCGAAGCGAAGGAGGCGGCGCCTGATGGCTATAGCCAACCGCGTCGCTTGAACCACAAGACCATCCCGACCAGGATCAGGAACATGAACCCGATCACCACGTAGAAGTCGGTGATGTTGCCCTCGCCCGGCACCCGGACGTTCATCCCCCAGATGCTGGCGATCAGGGTGAGCGGCAGGATCACGACGCTGATCGAGGTCAGCACGCGGAGGATGTCGTTGAGGCGGTGCGAGATCACCGACTCGTTGGTCTCCTCGAGCGCCTCGATCACCTCCTTGTAGTTCTCCAGCATGTCCCAGATCCGCTCGTGCGCGTCGACGACGTCGTCGAAGTAGATCTCGAGGTCGAAGTCGGGGGAGAGGTAGCGCGATTTCACTTTCTCCAGGTCGCGCAGGACCGGCCGCTGCGGCCGGATGACCTTGCGGAAGTTGATGATCTCCTGCTTGGCATTGGAGATGTCGCGGACGATGTCCTCGGAGCGGCCCTCGAAGATGTCGTCCTCGAGCGCGTCGAGCTTGTTGCCGATCTTGCGCAGCATCGGGAAGCAATAGTCGAAGCAGTCGTCGACCAGCCGGTAGAGGAGATAGCCGGAGCCGCGCGAGAAGAGTTGCTCGCGGAGCTCCTCTTTGGAGCGGCAGCGCTCGAACAGGTACTCGACCGGCTGCAGCGGCTGGTTCGGGATCGTGACCAGGAAGTCGGGCCCGACGAAGAGGTCGAGCTCGCCCGCGCCGAGCCGCTTCGCCGCCCGGTCGAAGACCGGCAGGTTGAGGATGCTGAAGAGGTACTCGTCGTAGATGTCGATCTTCGGCCGCTGGTTGCGCGACATCACGTCCTCCAGATCGAGGGCGTGGAAGTCGAAATGGTCCTCCAGCCAGGCGCGCTCCAGCGCACCGGGGTGCTCGATGTGGACCCAGCGCAGCCCGCCCCACTCGATCTGCTCGACCCGGGGGGCCTGGGGCTCAGCGACTACCGGCGCGACGAGATCGCCGCGACGGGTGCGCCGCAGGCGTGGTTTCGGAAGGTTCGGCATCTGCCGCTCCCTTCATCTCGTCGTGGGGAAGAATCGCGATCACACGCGTAGGTTAGCCGCCCACGGCCAGGGAAAACAGCACCCGCCCGGGCTGGTACGCTTCGCCCTACATAAGCGCCACATCTAGAGGGGTGGAGGGACTGGCCCAGTGAAGCCCCGGCAACCATTTCGGACCTTGCGGTTCGGAGCAGGTGCCAACTCCAGCAGGTCGCACGACCTGACAGATGTGGGGGATGTCCGATCCGGACCTCTGCCCCACCTGGCGGAGGTCTTTTTTGTTCCTGGTTTCACGGCAAAGGAAGGATCGGATGTCAGTCGACAGCTTGAAGTGCAAGGAGTGTCGGACCGAGTACGAGCTCGGCGCCGCCTATTTCTGCGAACGGTGCTTCGGCCCGCTCGAGGTCAGCTACGACCACTCGGACCTCGACGCGGCGGAGGCGAAACGTCGGATCCAGGCCGGCTCGCGGGGGATCTGGCGCTACGCCGACTTCCTGCCCTTCTCCGGCCGCCCCGGCGACCCGCTGGAGCCAGGGCTGACGCCGCTGCTGAAGGCCGACCGGCTCGCCGAGCGGCTCGGGGTCGACGCCGAGATCTGGATCAAGAACGACGCCGCCAACCCGACCCACTCGTTCAAGGACCGGGTCGTCGCGGTGGCGATCGCCAAGGCCCAGGAGCTCGGCTTCACCACCGTCGCCTGCGCCTCGACCGGCAACCTCGCCAACGCGGTCGCCGCCCACGCCGCCGCGGCCGGGCTCGACTCCTACGTCTTCGTGCCCGCCAACCTGGAGGAGCAGAAGCTGCTCGCGACCGGGGTCTACGGTACCAACCTGGTCGGCGTGCGCGGCAACTACGACGACGTCAACCGACTCTGTACGCAGCTCGCCGAGACCCACCCGTGGGCCTTCGTCAACGTCAACCTGCGGCCCTACTACGCCGAGGGCTCGAAGACGCTCGCCTTCGAGACGGTCGAGCAGCTCGGTTGGCAGCTGCCGGACCGGGTGGTCAGCCCGATCGCCTCCGGTTCGCTGTTCACCAAACTGGGCCGCGGCTTCCAGGAATGGCTGGACATCGGCCTGGTCGAGGGCGAGCAGCCGACCTTCAACGGCGCCCAGGCGACCGGCTGCAGCCCGGTCGCGACCGCCTTCGCCGAAGGCTGGGACGTCTGCAAGCCGCAGAAGCCGGACACGATCGCCAAGAGCCTCGCGATCGGCGACCCGGCCGACGGGCCCTACGCGGTCGAGCACGCGCGCAAGACCGGCGGCGGCATCGACGCGGTCACCGACCAGGAGATCCGCGAAGCGATCAAGCTGCTCGCGGAGACCACCGGGATCTTCACCGAGACCGCGGGCGGGGTGACGATCGGCGTCCTGCGCAAGCTGGCCGAACGGGGCGAGCTCGCCGCCGACGAAAAGGTCGTCGCCTACATCACCGGCGAGGGACTGAAGACCCTCGACGCGACCCGCGATACGTTCTCCATGCACGAGATCGATCCGAGTCCCGACAGCTTCGATGCCGAGTTCGCCCAGGAGGTTTCCGTCTGATGAGCGTCACCGTGAAGATCCCGACCCAACTGCGCGCCGCGACCGGCGGTGAGGCCGAAGTAGAGGTGGAGGGGTCGAACGTCGGCGAGGCGCTCGACGCCGTCTTCGCCGCCTACGGCGACCTGCGCGAGCGGATCACCCAGGACGGGACCCTGCGCCGCTTCGTCAACGTCTACGTCTCCGGCGAGGACATCCGCTTCCAGCAGGGGCTGGAGACCGCGATCAACGAGGGCGACGAGGTGACGATCCTCCCGGCGGTGGCCGGAGGGTAGAGCGCGCGGCGTCGGCCGCGGGGGAAGGGGAGCGATGGGAGAGCGGTTCCGGCCACCCGAGGACAGCTATTGCGATGTGGTGATGAAGGGCGGCATCACCAGCGGGGTCGTCTATCCGAAGGCGATCTGCGCGCTGGCCGACCACTACCGCTTTCGCAACGTCGGTGGGACTTCGGCGGGTGCGATCGCCGCCGCCGCGACGGCCGCCGCGGAGTACGGCCGCGACCGCGAGGGCGGCGAATTCAAGAAGCTCGAAGAGCTTCCCGGCTGGCTCGGTGAGGACGACAACCTGATCGGCCTCTTCCAGCCGCAGCAGTCGACCCGCCGGCTGCACGGCGTGCTGATCGCGAGCATGCGGCTGAAAGAAGAAGGCCTGAAGAAGAAGCTGGCGGCGCTGCCGGCGCTCGGCCCCTACGCGCCCTGGATCGGGCTCGGGGCGCTTCCAGGGCTGCTGATCGTCGCGATGCTGGTACTCACCGGGGCGCTCTCGGGTGCGCCCGGACTGCTGCTCGGCGCCTGCTTCCTCGCCTTGTTCGGGCTTCTCTTCGCCGCCCTTGGCGCGGTCCTCGGCCTCGGCGCCGCGCTGGCTCGGGACCTCAATACAAGGGTCGTCGGCAACGGCTTCGGTCTGTGCTCGGGAATGCCGACCGATCCCGCCGATCCGGGGGGCGCCCCGGCGCTGACTCCCTGGCTGCACGAACAGATCGAGGATTGCTCCGGTCACCGCGACCGCCCCGCCGGCAGGCCGCTCACCTTCGGCGACCTCTGGTGTGCGCCGGGCGAGACCTGGGACGCCACCAAGACGGTCGACGACCGCCACCTCAACCTGGCGATGATGACCACCAACCTGGTCAACCGGCGCGCCCACGAAATGCCCTGGGACGAGGACCAGTGGTACTTCAGCCCGGAGGAGTTCTCGCGGCTCTTTCCGACGAACGTCGTCCGGCACCTGCTCGAGCACCCGCGGCCGCTGCCCGGCAGCAGGGTGAAGCGGCGCGAGGCGCTGATCCGCCGCGGGCTCGCCTGGCAGCAGGGCCTGCGGCCGCTGCCGGAGGCGCAGCACCTGCCGGTCCTGGTGGCGACCCGGATGAGCCTCTCCTTCCCGATCCTGCTCACCGCGGTGCCGCTCTGGCGCCTCGACTTCACCCGCGAAGACAACACCGACGCGCTCTCCCGGGCCTGGTATCCGTGGGGTGCGGATCTGGAAGCGGCGGGTCGCTCCGGCCTGCTCGAACATCCCGCGGCCTGGTCGGTTGCCGATCCGCCGGGCGAGCCGCCTCCCCACGAGCGCTGCTGGTTCTCGGACGGCGGCATCTCGAGCAACTTCCCGGTCCACTTCTTCGATCGGCTGGTGCCGCGTCGGCCGACCTTCGCGATCGACCTGCGGCCGTTCCGGTACGGCCGCGAGCCGAGCGGGATTCAGACCGAAAACGTCGAAATGCCGAAGCAGAACAGCGAAGGGATCGCCGACTGGTGGTACCGCTTCCCGACCGCGGCACCGCGCTTCTTCGGCATCGTCGACGGGCGCCTCACCGCCTTCCTCGGCGCCGCCGTGAAAACGATGCAGAACCGCGTCGACGAGGCCCAGATGCGGGTGCCCGGATATCGCGATCGCGTCTCCCACGTGAACCTCGCCGCGGACGAGGGTGGGATGAACCTGAACATGGACCCGAAGGTGATCGAACACCTGACCGAACGCGGCGAGGCGGCGGCCGAGCTGCTGATCGCCGCCTACGACCCGCAGAGGCCTCGCGGCCGGGGGATCAGCTGGCGCAATCATCGCTGGGTGCGCTTCCGCTCCTCGCTCGCGGTCCTGGAGCGGATGAGCTGCTACTTCAGCGCCGGGGTCGCGGGCGCGGACTACGTTTCGGGGCCCGAACCGCTGATCGAGACCGCCGACTCCTACAAGCTCGAGGACTGGCAGAAGCCGTTGGCGGAAACAGAGGTGGAGCGGGTCGAAGAGCTCGCCGCGGCGGTCGCCGGCGCGCGGATCAGGAAGGTGCCGCCGGGGATGCAGTTCGAAGCGCCGAAACCGCCGCCGGTCGGGCGGATCTCCCCGAAGGAATAGCCGCTGCTGAGCCTGTCTTGAAACCCGCGTGTGCTCATAGACTGCGCGGCGTGAAACCACCCGTGGTGATCCTTTGTGGCGGGCGCGGGACGCGGTTGCGGGAGCGGACCGAGTCGGTGCCGAAGCCGTTGGTCGAGATCGGCGGCCGGCCGATCGTCTGGCACGTGATCGGCATCTACGCGGCCCAGGGCTTCGACCGCTTCCTGCTCGCGACCGGCTACCTGGGCGAGCAGGTGGAGCGGTTCGTGGCCGACGAGCGCTGGCCTTCGGGGATCGCGGTGGAGTGCGTCGACACCGGGCTAGACACGCCGACCGGCGGGCGGATCGCGGCGCTCGGCGAGCGGCTGCGGGAGGGGACCTTCTGCGCGACCTACGCCGACGGGGTCGCCGACGTCGACCTCGGCGCGCTGGTCGACGGGCATCGCGAGGCGGGCCTGGCGGCGACCGTGACCGTGGTCCGTCCCAACCTGCAGTGGGGGGTGGCGGAGCTGGACGGCGAGCGGGTCGCGGGCTTCGTCGAGAAGCCGCGCTCGGAGCACTGGATCAACGGCGGCTTCTTCTGCTTCGAGCCCGACGCGCTGACCTACATCGGTGCCGACTCGACGCTGGAGCGCGAGCCGCTCGAGGGGCTGGCGGCGTCCGGCCAGTTGAGAGCCCACCGCCACGAGGGCTTCTGGGACTGCATGGACACCTACAAGGACGCGGTGGTGCTGGACGACCTCTGGCGCGGCGGCGACGCCCCGTGGAAGGTCTGGGACGCCGTGGGCGCGAGTGGCTAGGGCGCTCGTCACCGGCGGCCACGGTTTTGTCGGTTCGCATCTGGCGGCGGGCCTGCTCGCCGCCGGGAGCGCCATCCGGGTGCTCGACCGTCCCGGCCCACGCCAGACCGACCTCGGCGGGCCGCGCGCCTCGGGGCTCGACCTGCTCGGGATCCGTGCGGAGGTCGAGCTCGTCGAGGCCGACCTGCTCGACGCCGACGGCGTCGCCGCCGCGGTCGCGGGCTGCGACTCGGTCTTCCACCTCGCCGCGCAGACGATCGTCGGCGTCGCCCGCCGCTCGCCCCACGAGACCGTCGACGTCAACGTACGCGGCTCCTGGAACGTCTTCAGGGCCTGCCGCGATGCCGAGGTCGCCAAGGTCGTCTTCGCCTCCTCCGACAAGGCCTATGGGACGGCGCCGGAGCTGCCCTACCGCGAGGACTTCCCGCTGCGCGCCGACCATCCCTACGACTCGAGCAAGGCGGCGGCCGACGTGATGGCGCGCGGGCTGGCGCGGGAGTGGGGGCTGCCGCTGGCGGTCAGCCGCTTCGCCAACGTCTACGGCGGCGGCGACCTCAACTTCACCCGGCTGGTGCCGGAGACGGCGATCGCGGTCGCCGACGGCCGCGCGCCCCGGATCCGCTCCGACGGCGCGCCTCGCCGCGACTTCCTCCACGTCGACGACGCCGTCTCCGCCTACCTGGCGATCGCCGCGGCGCTCGACCGCGAGGGCGCCGCCGGAGAGGCCTTCAACGCGGGCGGCGACCGGCCGCACTCGGTCCGCGAGGTGGTCGACCTGACCGCCGCGGTGGGCGGGGGAGAGGTCGAGCCCGAGTACGGCACCGGCCTGCCGGAGGGGGAGATCCTCGACCAGTACCTCGACTCGACCAAGCTGCGCGAGCTGACCGGTTGGGCACCCGCGGTCGATCTGCGGACCGGTCTGGGGCGTACGGTGGAGTGGTACCGCGAGCATGAGGAGGTGCGTCCCTGATGTGTGGACGCTTCACCGTCACCACCAAGGACACGAAGTCGATCGCCGACCGCTTCCAGGTCGAACTTGAAAGATCATTGCGCGGCGGCGGCGATGCCGCCCCCGCGGCGAAGGAGTCGGCCAAGGAAGGCGATTCGGGCGAGGCGAGGGAGAAATCCCCGCCCGGCCTCGGCCGCTTCAACGTCGCGCCGACCCAGGAGATCCTCGTGGTCCGCTCCTCGCCCGACGAAAAAGAGGCCGAGGCGGGGGAGCGCGAGGCGCGGCTGATGCGCTGGGGGCTGATCCCGGTCTGGTCCAAGGACCTCAAAGTCGGCTACCGGATGATCAACGCGAAAGTCGAGAACCTGACCAAGAGCCGGGCCTACGGTCCGCTGGTCGGCAAGTTCCGCCACCGCTGCCTGATCGTCGCCGACGGCTTCTACGAGTGGATGAAGGCCGAGGACCCGAAGCAGCCGCGCCAGCCCTGGCGCTTCACCGTCGACGGCGGCGAGCCGTTCGCCTTCGCCGGGCTCTGCACGCGCAAGGAGTGGGCCGACCCCGACGAGCGCGGCGTCGATGGCGACGGCTACCTCTACAGCGCCACGCTGATCACGACGACCCCGAACGCGGTGGTCAAACCGGTCCACGACCGGATGCCGGCGATCCTCTCGGGTCCCGAAGCCGAGGCCGCCTGGCTCGACCCGCGGCTGACGACCGAGGAGGCGATCGCGATGTGCGGGCCGCTCGACCCGGCGCGGATGGAAGGGGCGCCCGCCAACCCGGCGCTGAACAAAGTGGGGAAGGGGATGGCCGAAGGGCCGGAGCTGTTGGTCGCGCCGTCGGCCTGACCGCTAGAGGCGTCAGTTGCCTTCTTCGCTTTCCTTTTCTTCGGTGCCTTCGGCTTCTTCTTCGCGCTGTTCCTGCGCTTCTTCTTCGGCTTCTTCGTCGATCGGCGGCGAGACGCGCGGCAGCGAGCCTTCGGTTTCCACGGTCGCCTTGCCCGCCGAGACCTGGAGCGCGCAGGCGATCTGGGCCGCCGGTTTTTTCCTCGTTTTCCAGATCGAGTAGAAGGGCAGTTCGACCGTCGCCTTCGCCTTCCCGTCGGGGAGGAAGTAGTGGAGGTTCTCGGTCCCTTCTTCGTATTCGCCCCATTCGAGCTTCACGCCTTGGATCGTGGTCCAGCGCGGCGGCATGTCTTCCAAGACTTCTTCCAGCACCGCCAGTTCGTAGCCATGGGAGGAGAACTGGGCGAGCACCGTTTCAGGAATTTCCTGGCCGTAGATCCCGTTTTCCGACGAGCGCGGGTAGAGCATCCGCAGGCCCCCGCGGCTCTGGGCGATCAGCGTGCCGGTCCCGAGCCCGTGGGTCGAGCAGACGAGCCGGCCGCCGCCGATCGGCGCCCCCTTGTCGACCTTCAGCGTGGTCAGCACCCGGACGAGCTGATAGCCGGCGACGTTCGAGCCGGTCGCCTCGATCTTGCCGTCGACCAGTTGCATCTCGTAGCCCTTGCCGCCCGGGACTTCGACGGCCTTGGAGTCGGGGATCTTCCGCTTCTGGACGAATTCGAGGTGGGCGGCTTCGCCGCTGCCCTTGCCCGCGGTGAGGAGCGCCGCCGCCAGCGTGGCGATCAGGCCGACGACGACGACGGCGATCGCGCCGCGCGGGATTCGTTCGTCGGCGGAGACCGAGGACCGCTTGATCGAAGGGCGCTTCACTGCGGCGCGACAGTATTGAAATCGTCCGACGGGGTGTTCCCTCCGCCGGTCCGAGGGGTATCAATCCCATCGTGCCACCAATCGATGCAAGCTTCTCGACCGTTCAGACGATCTCCGTCCATGGCCGCAGCGTCAGCTTCCTCAAGGCGGGCGAAGGGCCGCTGGTGCTGCTGGTCCACGGCATGGCCGGGACCGCTCGCAACTGGGACGCGGTGATCGAGCCGCTGGCCCTCCACAACACCGTGATCGCCCCCGATTTCCCCGGCCACGGCGAATCGGAGCCGGGCGGTGGGGACTACAGCCTCGGCAGCCTGGCGAGCGGCCTGCGCGACCTGATGATCGCGCTCGGCCACGACCGCGCCACCTTGGTCGGCCACAGCCTCGGCGGCGGCGTCGCCCTCCAGTTCACCTACCAGTTCCCGGAGATGGTCGAGCGGCTGGTGCTGGTCTCGAGCGGCGGCCTCGGGCCCGAGGTGGGGGCGATCCTCCGCGCCGCCGCCCTGCCGGGTGCCGACCTCTTCATCCGCGCCACCGCCGGTCCCGGTTCCGCCGCGGGCAGCTGGATCTCGGGCGCCTTCGGCAAGGTCGGGCTCCGTCCCAACGCCGACCTGGCCGAGGTCGGCCGCGCCTACGCCTCGCTCGCCGACACAGACCGCCGCAAGGCGTTCCTCTCGACCCTGCACGCCGTCGTCGACACCGACGGCCAGCGCGTCGCCGCCCTCGACCGCCTCTACCTCGCCGAGGACCTGCCGGTGCTGATCGTCTGGGGCGAGCGCGACCCGATCATCCCGGTCGCCCACGGCCGCGCCGCCCACGCCCAGATGCCCGGCAGCCGGCTCGAGGTCTTCCCCGACGTCGGCCACGTCCCCCAGCTCGAGGCCCCCGGCCACTTCGCCGCCGTCCTGCAGCGCTTCCTCGACGACACCGAGCCCGCAGAATTCGACGGCGCCGCCTGGCGCTCCCGCCTCAGCGGCAGCCCCTAGAAGATCGATTGGAAGCTGTCGCCTCGCGGAGCAGTTTCGAAGAGGCGCGGATCTCGGGACGGAGGCGTGAGGGTCCCGATACACCCACCCGGTGCGTTCGCAGTAATCCTCGCTATCCGAGGATTACTGCGAACTCATCGTGGGGGCCCCGCGCGGAAGCGTGACTTCTCGCGCCTTTGGTGACCCTTCCTCCGCGGGACGTCCGACGAGGTCCCGCCAGCCTGCTGCCGACTTGACCCCACCATGGCAGGCTAGCGGACGTCCTCGACCTCGATCACGACGATCTCGTTGGCGACGATGTCGGTCCGGTACCGCGCGTGGCCCTCGACCAGCACCTTCTGTGGATCCTCGCGGTCGTACATCACCCGCGCCGGCTCACCCGGAGCCAGCTTGTGGAGCGTGTAGCGGTTCATGTACTGGGAGGTCTCGACCCGCACGGTGCCCTGATCGCGGACCTCCAGGTCGAGCACGAACTCGATCTCCTTGGCGACCCCGTCGCGCTCGTTCCCGGTCTCCCGCATCGAGACCACGGTCGCCCGACCCTGCGTCCCGCGCAGCGCCAGCGCCTTCGCCAGATCCTTCTCCGGACTCCCCTTCCGGTTGAACAGTCCCATGAACGCGCCCGGCAGGATTCGAACCTGCGGCCTACGCCTCCGGAGGGCGTCGCTCTATCCAGCTGAGCTACGGGCGCTTGCGGATCAGCTTAGTCATCTCCGCAATTTCCTGGCGCATACGAACATATGTTCTGTCCGCGACGAAACCTAGCTTCGAGGAATGAAGACGGCGACCCGGGGGAATGCGGCGGAGGCGCGAATCCTCGCTGAATTCGTGTGCAGAGGATTCAACGTCCTAACCCCGTTTGGCGGTGGTCAGCCCTATGACCTCGCCGTCGATCTCGGTGAGCCGACCTTTCTGCGCGTTCAGTGCAAGACGGCCTGGTTGGTCGCACGCGGCTGTCTGGCGTTCAACAGCCGGTCGACCGATCATGGTCGGGGAAGAGTTCCGTATCACGGGCTGGCGGATCTGTTCGCCGTGCACCTTCCGCCAACCGACGCGATCTACCTGATCCCCGTCGACGCTGTTCCGGGCCACTTGGGTCGACTGCGGCTCAGGCCCGCCAAGAACAACCAGCGCCGAGGTGTTCGCTTCGCTGCCGACTTCGAGATCGAGCGCTGGTCCGAGGAGAAATTGCGCGCGCTCAGCGCGTAGGCTCGCCGGATGGATCTGGAGGTGACCTTTCTCGGCACCGGGGCGTCGGTGCCTTCGGCGCGGCGCTCGACCGCGGCGGTGCTGGTGGCGCGCGGGGGGGACCGGCTGCTTTTCGACTGCGGGGAAGGGACGCAGCGGCAGATGCAGCGCTCGCTGGGGCTGGTGCAGGTGGACGAGATCTACTTGACCCATTTCCACGCCGACCACATGCTGGGCCTGCCCGGGCTCTTGAAAACGTATGACCTGCACGATCGCGAGGCGCCGCTGCGGGTGTTCGGGCCGCCCGGACTGAAGGAGCTCTTCACCGTGCTGCGGCCGCTGATCGGGCGGCTGCGCTATCCGCTCGAGCTGGGGGAGCTGCGGGCGGGCGAGGCGGTCGACCACGACGAATATGTGGTCGAGGCATACGAAGCCGCCCACAACGTACGGGCCTTTGGCTGGGCGCTGGTCGAGGACGAGCGGCCGGGTCGCTTCGATCCGGAGGCGGCGAAGGCCGCCGGGGTCCGCGAAGGGCCCGATTTCGCCCGGTTGCAGCGCGGCGAGGGGGTCCAGGGGTCGAACGGGACCGTGACGCCCGACCAGGTGATGGGGGAGACGCGCCCGGGACGGGTGATCGTCGTCACCG
This sequence comes from Solirubrobacterales bacterium, assembly GCA_035281725.1. GTDB lineage: Bacteria > Actinomycetota > Thermoleophilia > Solirubrobacterales > 70-9 > VAYN01. The sequence goes on along the minus strand of DATEDJ010000098.1, from coordinate 3,413 downwards.
GCGACACCGCGCCCGCGCCGGCGACGGTCGCGGCGGCGGCCGACGCCGAGCTCCTGATCCACGACGCCAGCTTCGCCGAGGAGGACGCCCAGCGAGCCGCCGAAACCGGCCACTCGACCCTCGGCCAGGCGGCCGCGGTGGCCGCGGAGGCGCACGTGAAGATGCTCGCCCTCGTCCACATCTCGGCCCGCTACCACGTCGGCAAGGTGCTGGAGGAGGCGCGCGAAGTCTTCCCGGACTGCGTCGCCCCGCGCGATTTCGACCAGATTGTGGTCCCGCTCCCCGAGCGAGGTTCGCCCCGACTGGTCCCGAACGGAGCTCGCGAGCGAGCCGGCGACGGCGATCGAGGCGGGTCAGACGATGTCCCGAACGAACCTCCCCGCAGTTCGTGAGAGAGGGACATCATCTGACCCGCCTCCCTGCTTGCTACATTCACCACGTCCTTTAACCCGGTCCCGAGAGGCCAGGAAGGCAGCGAAATGAGTGAGAAGGTCGTGCTTCAGCACGACGATCTGAGGCGAACCCTGCGGCGGATCGCCCATGAGATCGCCGAGAAGAACCCTGAGCCCGCGCGGCTCGCCGTGGTCGGCATCCACACCCGCGGCGCGGTCCTTGCCCGTCGCCTTCACACCTTCCTCGGTGAGCTGACAGGCGCCGAGCTGCCGATCGGCGACATCGACATCTCCTTCTACCGCGACGACGTCGGGGCGCGCACCCCGGCCGCGCAGCCGGTCGTCCACGACTCCCACATCGACTTCAGCCTCGCCGACCGCACCGTCGTCCTCGTCGACGACGTCCTCTTCACCGGCCGCACGATCCGCGCCGCGATCGAGGCCCTCTTCGACTACGGCCGCCCCCAGCGGGTGCAACTTGCCGTCCTCTGCGATCGCGGCCACCGCGAGCTTCCCTTCCGCCCCGACTACGTCGGCAAGAACCTGCCCACCGCCCGCGAGGAGCGGGTGAACGTGCGGCTGGAGGAGACCGACGGGATCGACGAGGTGACCATCTCCGAACCCACGCCCGCGGAGGCCTTGGCATGAGAGCTCGATCATGAACAACCTGATCAGCATCGAGGAAGTCGACCGCGAGGCGATCGAAAAGATCCTCGACCGCGCCGAGAGCTTCGCCGAGGTCGGCCGGCGCGACATCAAAAAGGTGCCGACCCTGCGCGGCCGCACCGTCGTGACCCTCTTCTACGAGTCGAGCACCCGCACCTCGAGCTCCTTCGAGCTCGCCGCCAAGCGGCTCTCCGCCGACCTCGTCTCGGTCAAGTCGGCCGGCTCCTCGGTCGACAAGGGCGAGTCGCTGAAGGACACGGTGGCGACGCTGTCCGCCTACGACCCGGCCGCGATCGTGATCCGCCACCCCTATGCGGGCGCCGCCCAGATGGTCGCCGGCTGGACCTCCGCCGCGGTCGTCAACGCGGGCGACGGCAAGCACGAGCACCCGAGCCAGGCGCTGCTCGACGCCTACACCCTGCGCCGCCGGCTCGGCGCCCTCGACGGCAAGAAGATCTGGATCGTCGGCGACGTCCTCCACAGCCGCGTCGCCCGCTCCAACCTGATCGCCTTCCAGCTGATGGGCGCCGAGGTGACCCTCTGCGGCCCGCCGACGCTGATCCCGCGCGGGATCGAGGAGCTCGGCTGCGCCGTCACCCACTCGCTCGACGCGCTCGAGGAGGCCGACGTCGTCTACGTCCTGCGGATGCAGTTCGAGCGCATGGACGGCAAGTTCGTCCCCAGCCTGCGCGAGTACGCCGCGACCTACCAGATCGACACTCGCCGGCTCGGCCCCCGCCAGCTGCTGATGCACCCTGGCCCGGTCAACCGCGGGGTGGAGATCTCCGGCGAGGCGATCGACTCACCCCAATCGCTGATCGCCGAGCAGGTCGCCGCCGGCCTGGTGGTGCGGATGGCGATCCTCTACGAGCTGCTCGCCGGACACCCGGAGCGCCCCACGGCGCTCGGCGACGGGGTCGGGGCCGAGGCCGCCGCTCCCACGATCGGGCAGCCCGCGTGACCGCCCAGAACCTGACCGAGATGCTCGACGTGCGCGCGGGCGCTCCGGCCGACCTCGTCCTCCGCCGCGCCACCCTGCTCGACCCGGTGGCCGGGATCGACGGCGTCCACGATCTGGTGATCCGCGGCGGACGCATCGCCGAGCTCGCCGCCCCGGGCGAGGCCGACGCGACCGACGCCGAGGAGCTCGACGCCGAGGGCCTGCACGCCTTCCCCGCCTTCTTCGACCCCCACGTCCACCTGCGCACCCCCGGCCAGGAGCACAAGGAGGACGTCGAGACCGGTACCCGCGCGGCCGCCGCGGGCGGCTTCTGCGGGATCATCGCGATGGCCAACACCTCGCCGCCGATCGACACGGCGCCCGACATCATCAATTTGCGCGAGCGGGCACGCGCCCAGGCCTCGGTCCCGGTCGGCTTCACCGCCACCGTGACGGTGGGGATGAAGGGCGAGGAGCTGACCGAGATGGTCGAACTGCGCGCGGCCGGGGCGATCGCCTTCACCGACGACGGCCTGCCGATCCGCAGTGCCCGGATCATGCGCCGCGCCCTCCAGTACCAGCACCTCTGCGGCGGCACGATCGCCCTCCACGAGCAAGACCCGGAGCTCTCCGCCGGCGGTGTCATGCACGAAGGCCCGGTCTCGGCGGCGCTCGGGCTTGGCGGCTGGCCCTCGGTGGCGGAGTCGACGATGATCGCCCGCGACGCCGCCCTCGCCGCCTACGAGAAGGCCCGCATCCACGTCCAGCACCTATCAGCCGCCGAGTCGGTCGAGGTCGTCCGCGCCGCCAAGGCCGCCGGCGTCCAGATCAGCGCCGAGGCCAGCCCGCACCACCTCTGCCTCACCGACGAGGAGGTGCGCAGCCTCGACCCGCGCCGCTTCAAGATGAACCCGCCGCTGCGCGCCGAGTCCGACCGCCAGGCGCTGATCGCGGCGCTCCGCGACGGCACGATCGAGTGCATCGCCACCGACCACGCCCCGCACCACAGCGACGAAAAGGAGGTGCCCTTCGAGCAGGCCGCCTTCGGCGTGACCGGCCTGGAGACCGCCTTCGCCGCGCTCCACACGGAGCTGGTGCTGCCCGGGGTGATCGACCTCGGCCTGCTGGTCGAGCGGCTCGCCGGCGGCGCCGCCCCCTTCGACGTCCCGCGGCCGACGCTGGCGCCCGGCGCGGAGGCGAACGTCGCCCTCTGCGACCTCGCCGCCGAGTGGACGGTCGGCGAGGACGGCTACGAGAGCCGCTCCTCGAACTCCTGGTGCGAGGGCCGGACGCTGACCGGCCGCGTCCTCGTCACCGTCGCCGCCGGCCAGGTCGCCTTCCGCCTTCGTTCCTTCTCCCTAGGAGTCGCCTCATGACCCCAGTCGCCCCCGTCCAGCTGTTCTTTATGGTCGCCA
>DATEDJ010000097.1:0-4609 GCA_035281725.1 Solirubrobacterales bacterium | reverse complement strand
CTCGTCGCGGGCCTCGCTGCGGACGACGTAGAGGTGGAAGACGTGGTCGCTGCCCGCGGGCACGCCGGCCGGGGTGAGGACCGAGCTGCCGGCGAGCGCCTCGGTGAGCGCGGCGCCGGCTTTGCGACGACGCTGGTTGGCCTCGTCGAGGTGGCCGAGCTTGACGCTCAGGATCGCCGCCTGGAGACCATCGAGGCGGTCGGTGCGGGCGGGCATCTCGTGGTGATGGCGAGCGCCCTCGCCGTGCGAGCGCAGCAGGCGGACGCGCTCGGCGATCCGCTCGTCGTCGGTGACCAGTGCGCCGCCGTCGCCCCAGGCCCCGAGGTTCTTGGTCGGGTAGAAGCTGAAGCAGCCGACGTGGCCGATCGAGCCGGCGCGCTTGCCCTCGTAGACGGAGCCGTGAGCCTGGCAGGCGTCCTCGATCAGGTAGAGGCCGCGGCTCTCGCAGAGCTCCGCCAGCGGGCCCATCTCGACCGTGCGGCCATAGAGGTGGACCGGGATCACGCACTTGGTGTCGGGGGTCAGCGCCGCGGCGACGATCTCCGCAGTCAGGAGCGACGTCTCCTCGTCGACATCGACGAGTCGGGGAGTCGCGCCGACGGCGCTGACAGCCTCGGCGGTGGCAATGAAGCTGTTGGTGGGGACGATCACCTTGTCGCCGGGGCCGATCGCAAGCGCCCGCAGGGCGAGCTCGAGAGCCGCGGTGCCGGAGGAGACGCCGACCGAGAACTTGCTGCCGCACCAGTCGGCGAACTCGCGCTCGAACTGCTCGACCGGGGCGCCGAGGGTGAAGGCCGAGCGGGCCGCGACGTCGGCGACGGTCGCCATCAGCTCGTCCATCAGGGCCTGGTCACCGTTGTCGAGGCGGACGAACGGAACCCGGGTGGGCGCCTCGGCGGTCACGGTCGGGGCGGTCATAGCTGCATCTCCTCAAGGTCTGGGTCGGACGGGGCACTGGGGACGGTCGAATTGAGATCGAGGAACGCCGCCCTCGCCTCCTTGCGGGAATGCACCCCCAATTTGGTGAAGATCGAGGCCATGTGGCTTTTGATCGTGCTTTCGGCGAGAAAGAGGGCCTCGGCGATCTCGGCGTTGGTGTGGCCGTCGCAGACCAGGTTCAGGACCTGGCGCTCGCGATGGGAAAGGTTCGGTCGCTCGACCCCGGCGCGGACCTTGCGCGGGACCACCGACTGGCCGCTTTCGACGGCGCGGACGCTGGCCACCAGGGCGACGTCGATCTCCGGCTCGAAGACGATCGCGTCGGCGCCCGCGTCGAGCGTGCGGCGCACGGCGGTCGCGGTCGAGCGGGGCGAGACCACCACGATCGGCGGCGCCGGGTGGTCGCGACGCAGCCGCCGCAGCGCCGTCATGTCGGTGGGACGGTCGACGTCACAGGCGAAGATGAGGACGGTGGCGGCGCCGATCTCGTACTCGGAGAGCGCCTCGCCCTGGGCGACGGCCTCGAGTTCGATGCCGGCGGCATCCATGGTGGCGACGAGTTCGCGGCGCAGGCTCGGCGACTCGGCGACGACGATCGGGTGAAAGGTCGCCGGCCCGATCGAGACGGCGGCCTCATGCTTGCTTGCGACTGACATATATCCAAATAACGCGACTAAGACGCGATCACTTTCGCGTCCAGCAAACAATTGGTCGGACGGCCGGCCGATCCACCCTGCCCAGGCACGCTCAGAGCGGCCGGGCCGGGTTGCCGACCACGGTCGCGCCCGGCTCGACGTCACGCGTGACCACGGCGCCGGCGCCGACCAGGGCCCCGGCGCCGATCGTCACGCCGCCGAGGATCGTCGCCCCGGAGCCGATCGAGGCCCCTGCCGCGACCACGGTCTCTTCCAGCTCCCAGTCGTCGGCCGTCTGCAGCCCGCCGTCGGCGGCGGTCGCCCGCGGCCGCTTGTCGTTGACGAAGGTGACGCCGTGGCCGACGAAGGCGCCGTCCTCGATCGTCACCCCCTCGCAGATGAAGGTGTGGCTCTGAATCTTGCAGCGGGCGCCGATCTTGGCCCCCGCCTGGATCTCGACGAAGGTGCCGATCTGCGAGCCCTCGCCGACCTCGCAGCCGTAGAGGTTGGTGAACGAGTAGACCTTGGCGCCGGCGCCGAACTCGACGTCATGCAGCAGCCGGTAAGGCGCCTCGTTGGCGGGCTGATCGGCCATCGACGCGAACCGGGCGGAACGCTATTCGGCGCCCTTGCCGTGCAGGACGGTCGGCACGGTGAGGAAGATGATCTTCAGGTTGAGCAGCAGCGAGCGGCGCTCGACGTATTCGGTGTCGAGGTCGATCATCTGCGCGAAGGTGACGAGGCTGCGCCCGCTCACCTGCCAGAGGCCGGTGAGGCCGGGACGGACGGCGAAGCGGCGATAGGCGCGGGCCGGGTAGGCGTCGACCTCGTACTGGATCGGCGGCCGCGGCCCGACCAGCGACATCTCGCCGCGCAGGACGTTCCAGAGCTGCGGCAGCTCGTCGATCGAGGTGCGGCGCAGGAAGTGGCCGATCTTGGTGATCCGGGGGTCCTCCTGCAGCTTCATCATCGGCTTCTGCCGGCCTTCGGCCTCGGACTCTTCGCGGATCATCTCTTCGACGTAGGCGCGGTGCGGATCGGCGGCGACGCCCTGGCGCATGGTGCGGAACTTGGCGACGCGGAAGGGCTTCAGGCCACGGCCGATGCGCTCCTGGCGGAAGATCGCCGGGCCGCGCGAGTCGAGCCGCACGAGGATCGCGACGACCAGCAGGATCGGCGAGAGCACCAGCAGCGCCAGCCCGGAGACGACGATGTCGAGCGCGCGCATCGCGATGTCGGAAGCGCGCGGCGTGTCGGCCGCCAGGATCGCCGGCCGGGCAAGACCGTCAGCCTCCCCCCTCGCGGTCTGCGGGGTCATGCGCCGATCACCGCTCCGGTGCAGGCGCCGACCCGGTCGACGACGTAGTCCTGCTGCTCGTCGGCGAGGCCGGGGAAGAGCGGCAGGAGGACGAAGTCCCGCGCCGCCGCGTCGGTGTGGGGCAGCGGCCCGGCGCAGTTGGCGTAGCTCGCCTCGTGGTGGATCGCCATGATCCCCCGCCGCGTGGCGACCCCGTCGTGCAGCAGCGCGTCCATCAGGTCGGCGGCCGAGACACCGGCCTCCGGCAGCACCCGCAGCGGATAGGACTGCCAGGTGCGCCGGGCGTAGGTCGGTTCCTGCGGCGTCTCCACCGTCGGCATCCCTCCCAAAAGCTCGTTGTAGCGCTCGGCAAGGCGGCGACGCTCGGCGAGGATCGTCTCCAGCACCTCGAGCTGCTTCAGCCCGACCGCCGCCTGGAGGTCGGTCATCCGCGCGTTCCAGCCGCGCTCGGGGTAGTGCTCGACCACGACCCGGTCGGCGGCGTGCCGATCGAGCGCCGACTTGTCCATCGCGTGCTGGCGCAGGCGACGGAGGCGCTCGGCGACAAGCGGGTCGGAGACCGCGATCATCCCGCCCTCGCCGCAGGTGATGACCTTCCGCGGGTGCAGGGAGAAGCAGGTGAGGTTGCCGAGCGAGCCGATCGGCCGGCCCTGGTGCGCGGCGCCGATCGCGCAGGCGGCGTCCTCGACGATCGCCAGGCCGTGCCGGTCGGCGAGCAGCGCGAAGGCGTCCATGTCGGCGGGCAGGCCGATCTGGTGGACCGGCATGATCGCCTTCGTGCGCCGGGTGATCGCGCGCTCGGCGGAGGCCGGGTCGAGGTTGCAGGTGGCGGGATCGATGTCGGCGAAGACCGGCGTCGCGCCGCACTGCCAGACCGCGTTGGCGGTGGCGATGAAGGAGAGCGAGGGGACGATCACCTCGTCGCCGGGGCCGACCCCGGAGACGTAGAGCGAGAGCTGCAGGGCGGTCGTGCAGTTGGTCGTCGCGACCGCTTCGGGGGCGCCGACGCGGGCCGCGAAGGCGCGCTCGAACTCTTCCACCCGGGGGCCTTGGGTGAGCCAGCCGGAGGCGAGCACCTCGCCCACGGCCTCGGTCTCACCGCCGCCGAACCACGGCTTTGCGAACGGGACGTCCATCATCGAGCCTCCGAGCCGACCAGCAGCGGCTCCCGGCCCTGGGCTTTCTCCGCCCGCCACCATTCGACCAGCTCGGCGAGCCCTTCCTCGAGGCCGATCTCCGGCTTCCAGCCGAGGTCGCGCTCGGCCGCCGAGATGTCGGCGAGCCGGCGGGTGACGCCGTTGACGGCGCGCTCGGGCCCGTGCTCGACGTCGAGGTCGGAGTCCATCGTCCGCAGCAGCGCCTCGGCCAGGCCCTTGAGGCTGGTCTCGGTGTTGCTGGCGATGTTGTAGACGCGGTCGGTGACGTCGGCCTCGGCGGCAAGCACGTTGGCGCGGGCGATGTCGGGGACGCAGACGAAGTCCATCGTCTGTTGGCCGTCGCCGAAGATCAGCGGCGGCTTGCCCTCGGCGATCCGCTCCATCCAGCGCACCAGCACCTCGGTGTAGAGGCCGTGCACGTCCATGCGGGGGCCGTAGACGTTGAAGTAGCGCAGGGCGACGTAGTTCAGGTCGCTCATCGCGTGGAAGCTGCGCAGGAGACCCTCGTTGAAGACCTTGGCGGCGCCGTAGAGGGTGTCGTTGTCGTAAGGGTGCTGGGA
>DATEDJ010000096.1:0-61913 GCA_035281725.1 Solirubrobacterales bacterium | reverse complement strand
GCCGCCTGCGGCGCCGCCGGCCGGGGCGAGCTGGTGATCCCGCGGGGGCGGCTCGGCCGCTTCCTCGCCGGGCTGCCGACGGCGGTGCTGATCGACCGGATCGGGCCGCCGGAGCGCGAGGCGGAGGCGCTGGTCGAGGCGCTCGGCCGGCTCGGGATCGAGACGCTGGGGGCGCTGCGCAAGCTGACCGCCGACCAGGTCGCGGACCGCTTCGGGCCGCGCGGCCTGCGCGCCTGGCGGATCGCCCGCGGCGACGAGGAGCCGCTGCGCCCGCGCATCCCGCAGGAGGATCTGGCCGAGGAGATCGAACTGCCCGAAGGGGTCGCCGGGAGCCAGCTCGACCGGGCGCTGGAGCTGCTCGTCGACCGGCTGCTGGCGGCGCCGACCAGGAAGGGGCGAACGCTGCTCGGGGTGCGCCTCGGGGCGCGGCTCTGCGGTGGCGGCAGCTGGAGCGTCGACCAGGGGCTGGGCCGGCCGAGCGCCGTGGCGGCGGTCCTGCGCCGGCTCCTGGTGCCGCGGCTGGAGGGCCTGCCGGGGCCGGCGGAAGCGCTGCGCCTGCGGGCGCTCGCCTTCGGCCCCCCCGCCGCCGACCAGCTGGTGATGGAGGTGGGCGGCTCGGAGCCGCGGCGACGCCGGCTCGGGGCGGCGGTGCGGGAGGTGCGCGCCGCCCAGGGCGCCGACGCGCTGCTGCGGGTCCTCCCCGTCGACACCGCCTCGCGCGTCCCCGAGCGGCGCGACCTCCTCACCCCCTTCCCGGAGGTCTGATGGAGGCGGCGAGATGTCAGCGGGGAGCGCCCTGATGGTCGGACCGCGCCGACTCAACGCGCCGCGCCCGGTGGCGGTCCGCGCCGACCGTGAGGGGACGCCGCAGGCGGTCGCGGCGACCGCGGTCGAGGCGGTGCGGGAGGAGTGGCTGGTCGAAGACCGCTGGTGGACGCCGACGCCGCTGCGCCGCCACTACTTCGAGCTGGCGCTCGCCGACGGCCGCGCGCTGACCGTCTTCCGCGACGCCGGCGACGGGCGCTGGTTCCGCCAGCGGGCCTGAGGAGAGACAGATTGGCCGCCCCCCCGCCCTACATCGAGCTGCACGCCCACTCGGCCTTCTCCTTCCTCGACGGCGCCTCGACCCCGCTCGAGCTGGCGGGCGCGGCGGCGGCGCTCGGCTATCCGGCGCTGGCGCTGACCGACCACGACGGGATCTGGGGCTCGATGGAGTTCGCCCACTGCGCCAAAGGGCTCGGCCTGCGCCCGATCACCGGCGCCGAGCTGACCGTGCGGCTCGCGTCCGGGCCGGAGCCCCCGCCGCGCTCCGCCGAGCCGGGGGACGCGCACTTCGCCCACCTCACCCTCCTGGTCGAGGACGGCGACGGCTACCGCAACCTCTGCCGGCTGCTCACCGCCGCCCACGCCCACACCCGCGACAACACCCCGCGGGTGGCAGAACCTCCCTGGACGACGCTGGAGGAGGTCGAGCGGCACGCCGAGGGGCTCGTCTGCCTCTCGGGGTGCGCGCGGGACGGGGCGCTCGCCGGGGCCTTCGAGCGCGGCGACACGGCGCTGGGCGAGCAGCTCGGCCGGCGCCTCCTCGCCGCCTTCGGCCGCGCCCGCTTCCGGGTCGAGCTGCAGCGGCCCTACTGGCGGCGCGACCGGGCCCGCAACCGCTGGCTCGCCCTGCTCGCCGAGCGGCTCGGCGTCCCCACCGTGGCCACCGGCAACGTCCACGCCCACGCCCGCTCGCGCTCCCACGTCCAGGACGCCCTGGTCGCGATCGGGCGGGGCGAAACCCTGGAGTCGAGCGAGCCCCGCCGGCGCGGCAACTCGACCTCGGCGCTCGCCTCCCCGGCGGCGATGGCGGCCCGCTTCGCCGAGCATCCCGAGGCGGTCGCCGAGACCGTCCGCCTCGCCGAGCGCCTCGCCTTCGACCTCACCGCCGAGCTCGGCTACCGCTACCCCGGCTCCGAGGACGAGGAGGCCGACACGAAGCTCGCCCGCGTCTGCGCCCACGCCTTCGCCGAGCGCTACGCCGGCGACCCGCGCCGGGCCGAAGCCGAGCGCCGGCTGGAGGCCGAGCTGGCGACGATCCGCGGCCTGGGCCTCTCCGGCTTCTTCCTCCTGCACCGCGACATGCTGGAGCTGGCCCGCGAGGTCGCGCTCGAGGTGCGCGGGCCCGGCTCCGCCCGCTCGGTCCTCCCGCCCGGCCGCGGCCGCGGCTCCAGCGTCAGCTCGATCGTCTGCTACCTCACCGGCCTCTCCCACGTCGACCCGGTCAAAGCCGAACTCTTCTCCGGCCGCTTCCTCAACGACGAAACCTCCTCGATGCCGGACATCGACCTCGACTTCCCCCGCGACATCCGCGAGGTGCTGATCCCGCGCGTCCACGAGCGCTACGGCCACAAGCACTCGGCGCTGGTCGCGGCCTTCCCCACCTACCGGCCGAAGGGCGCGGTGCGCGACCTCGGCAAGGCGCTCGGGTTGCCGCCGGAGGAGATCGACAAGGTGGCGAAGACGGTCGGCTTCCACGAGTCGGCGATCGAGGTGAAGCGCGACCTGGTCGCGACGCTCAGCCCCGAGCGGGCAGCCGAGCCGCGCTGGCGGGTGCTGCTCGAGCTGGCCCCGGAGATCATGGGCCTCCCCCGCCACGCCTCCCAGCACCCCGGCGGGATGGTGATCTCGACCCGGCCGCTGATCGACGTCTGCCCGGTGGTGCCGGCGGCGATGGAGGGGCGCCAGATCGTCCAGTGGGACAAGGACTCCTGCGGCGACGCGGGCTTTCTGAAGATCGACCTGCTCGGGCTGGGGATGCTCTCGGCGGTCGAGCGCACGGTCGAGGAGCTGGCCCGCAGCCGCGGCGAGCAGCTCGACCTCTCGCGCATCCCGCTCGACGACGAACCGACCTACGAATCGATCCGCGCCGCCGAGACCACCGGCGTCTTCCAGATCGAGAGCCGCGCCCAGATGCAGATGCTGCCCCGCACCCTCCCCCGCAACCTCGACGACCTCACCGTGCAGGTGGCGCTGGTGCGGCCGGGGCCGATCCAGGGCGGCGCCGTCCATCCCTACATCGAACGCCGCAAGCGCCTGCGCGAGGACCCGACCTACGCGATCCCCTACGAGCACCCGCTACTGCGACCGGTGCTCGCCGACACCCTGGGGACGATCGTCTTCCAGGAGCAGGTGATCGAGGTGGCGATGGCGCTGGCGGGCTTCTCCTCCTCGGAGGCCGAGGGGCTGCGCCGGGCGATGAGCAAGAAGCGCTCGCTGCAGGCGATCGAGGAGCACCACGAGCACTTCGTCGCCGGGGCGATCGAGCGTGGCGTCGCGCCGGCGACCGCCGAGCGGGTCTGGCAGCAGATCCAGGGCTTCTCCGGCTTCGGCTTCCCGAAGGCGCACTCGGCGGCGTTCGGGCTGCTCGCCTACCAATCGGCCTGGCTGCGGGTGCACCGCGGGCCGGAGTTCCTCTGCTCGCTGCTGAACGAGCAGCCGATGGGCTTCTACCCGCCCGACTCGCTGGTCCACGAGGCGCAGCGACGGGGGATCCGGATCGCGCCGCCGGACGCCAACCGCAGCGCCGCGCTCTGCCGGGTCGAATCGCCGCTCACCGACCCGGACCTGCGCGGCGGGCGGGCGGTGCGGATCGGCCTCGGCTATGTGAAGGGGGTGCGCAAGGAGGAGATGGAGGCGCTCGCCGCCGAGCGCGAGCGCGGCGGGCCCTATCGGGGGATCGCCGAACTGGCCTCGCGCTCGGGGGCGGGGCTGGCGAGCCTCGAAAAGCTGGCCTGGGCGGGGGCGCTCGACGGCATCCCGGCCGACGGCGACGGCGAGCGGCGCGGGGCGCTCTGGCGGGTCGGGGTGACCGGGGCCGGGCGCGCGGGCGCCGGCGGGACCCAGCTGGCGCTGCCGATCGAGCCGCCGGATCCGCCGGAGCTGGAGCCGCTGGGCGAGTGGGGCAAGCTGATCGCCGATTACCGGTCGACCGGGCTCACCCTGGGACGGCACCCGCTGGAGATGCTGCGGCCGGGGCTCGACCCGAAGATCCTGCGCTCCTCGGACCTGCCGAAGACGCGCGACGGCGCGGTGGTCGAGGTGGCCGGGATGGTGGTCGCCCGCCAGCGGCCGGAGACGGCGAAGGGGATCGTCTTCATGCTGCTCGAGGACGAGCGGGGGACGGTCAACCTGATCGTGCCGCCGCCGGTCTACGACCGCCACCGTCTCCTGGTCCGCGCCGCGCCGCTGCTGCGGGCGAAGGGGAAGCTGGAGCGCCGCGAAGGGACGATCAACGTGGTCGTGACCCACGTCGCCGCGCTGGAGCGGACCGAGAAACCGAGGCCGCGCCTACGGGAGCGCCGGCAGCTGGCGGTCGCCGAGCTGCGCGAGGTCGCCCCGGCGGGTCACATGTTCGGCCGGCGGTGATGGGTTGGCTGAGTTGACGGGGGCGGGGCGGCAGGGGACGGGGAAGGGACGCGGGTCTGTGGGGACTGCGGGGTGCGGGGCGCCTGCGGGGATCGGGGCGTGGAAGTGCGGCGGGATCCGCGCGGGAGACGCCGGGAACGTCACGGGGACGTGAGGGAGAGGTCGTGGACTGCACGACTCCTCCACGGTCGCAGAGGCGCGGTCGTCCTAACCCACCCATAGCGCCGGTTAGGTCGACCGCGCGATCCGGAGGGCCGCAGATCCGCGGGAAGGCGCACGTTTCCGTGACGTCCCCGGCCTCTCCCTCACGCACCCCGCCCGTCTTCCTCACGGGACCTCGGCAACTCCTCGCAGAGACCCCGTTCCTCCCCGAAGACGCCACGAACCCTGTGACGATCCCTTAACACACCTCCCGACCTGGGCGTTTCGGAGGCGGCCACAGCCTGCCCGGGTCGCCTCCGAAACGCCCAGGCCACCCGTCCCCAACCACAGGGCCCCGAACCCTCGCCCCCAGCCGCCAGCCCTAGCCCCGCGCGACCCGCGCCGCCTCGTCGCTGCCGACGTAGGGGGCGAGGGTGAACTCGACCAGATCGGGGAGGAGCGACTCGAGCTCTTCGGCCTGGCCGGCGACGATGCGGCGGGAGATCAACGACACCATGCCGCCGACGAGGGCTTCCTCGGTGGAGTCGGAGAGGCGGGCGAGGACCTTCTTCGGCCGGCCCTCGCGGCCCGCCTCGAGGTAGGGCACGAAGGTCTGCACGGAAGCGTCGTAGCGCTCGACCACGACCGGGCCGGCGACCAGCGCCTCGACCATCGCCAGCCGCGCCAGGTTCGGCTCGGAGGCGAGGAAGGTGAGCATCGCGCCGATCCCGGCGCGGATCCCGTCGCTCCACTCGTCCTCGGCCTCGTAGGCCGCCTCGACCCGCTCGCGGAGCTGCTCGGTGACCGTGTCGAAAGCGGCGACGAAGCACTCGTCCTTGCCCTCGAAATGCTCGTAGAAGGTGCGCCGTGAGACCGCCGCGTGGCGGGTGATGTCGGCGATCGTGGTGCCGCCGTAGCCTTTTTCGGCGACCGCCTCGGCGAGGCCGGCGATCAGCCGCTCACGCTGGTTGTGGACGACGAAATCACGCGGCAGGCCGTGGCGGCCGGGGGGCAGGCGCGAGAGCTCCGGCGGATACTCGGCAGGAGCGTCGGCTGGGTCGTAGGACACGGCGCGAAGATACCTGTCGGGGCCTAAAGCCGGGCGGTGGCCCGTTGGGCCGACTCGGCGCCGATGTAGGGCGTCAGGGCGAAGTCGACAAGGTCGGGGAGGAGGGACTCGATCCGCTCGGCCTCGCCCAGCACGATGCGCTGGTAGATGACCCAGAAGATGCCGCCGACGATCGTTTCCTCGAGTGTCTCGGGAAGGTCGTCGCCGTGCTCGGAGTGCTCGCGGCCTTTGCGCAGCAGCGGGACGAAGGCCTGCAGCGACTGCTCGTAGCGCTCCTGCGCGGCGTCGCCGGCGGAGAGCGCCTCGACGATGCAGGTGCGGGCCAGGGCGGGCTCGTCGGAGACGTATTTGAGGAAGGCGCCGAGCCCGGCGACGGTGCGGGCCTCCCAGTCTTCCTCGGCGGCCGCGGCCTCGAGGACGCGGGCCAGCGATTCCTCGACGGCGAAGTCCTGGGTCGCGAGGAAGCAGTCTTCCTTCGAGGAGAAGTTGTCGTAGAAAGTGTTGCGGGCGATGCCGGCGCGGCGGACGATGTCGGCGACGGTCACCGCGCGGTAGCCGCGGTCCATGGTCTCCTCGGCGAGGGCGGCGACGATGCGCGCCCGCTGGTGACGGGCGATGAACTCGCGGGACAGACGTTGGCGGCCGGGCGGCGGCCGCATCGAGGTGCGTTGAGCCACGAACGGCACGGTACCGGAACTGAGATTAGTTCAACTTGGGGGATGTTGAGTGTAGGAACCCGGTACTCCAGTGGAGTCAAACCGGCGTATCCGGGTTGGTTGCGGAGTCCGGACCGGGCGCGGCGGGAGCTCCGTGGCGTCCCTCCCCGGCGGCGAAGCGGGCCGCCCCGCGGGCGGCGACCGCGAGGGTCTCGCGGCCGAGCCGGTGCTCGAGCTCGAGGCCCTCGGCGAACGGCATCCCGATCCCCTCGATCGCGGCGCGGCGGTCGGCGAGCATCGTCTCCTGGGGGAAGCCGGCCAGCTGCTCGGCGAGCGCGAGCGCCCGCTCGACGTGCTCGCCCGGTGCGGTCACCGCAGTGACGAGCCCGATCCGCTCGGCCTCGGCGGCGTCGACGTCGCGGCCGGTGAGGATCAGGTCGAGCGCCCGTCCCAACCCGACGACGCGCGGCAGCCGCTGGGTGCCGCCGTCGACCAGCGGCACCCCCCAGCGCCGCTCGAAGAGGCCGAAGGTCGAGGCGGGCGTCGCCAGCCGCAGGTCACACCAGAGAGCCAGCTCGACCCCGCCCGCCAGACACCAGCCGTCGATCGCGGCGATCGTCGGCTTCGACGCGGCGAGCCGGCTGAAGCCCATCGGCCCGGCCGGGTCGTCGACGTCGAGGTCGATCGCCTTCAGGTCGGCGCCGGCGCAGAACGCCTGTCCCCCGGCTCCGGTGAGGACCAGGGCGCGGGCGCCGTCGTCGGCCTCGAAGCACTCGAAGCCCTCGCGCAGGGCGCGGGCGGTCGCCGCGTCGACGGCGTTGCGGCGCTCGGGCCGGTCGATGGTCAGCAGCGCCGCCGCGCCGACCCGTTCGTAGCGCACCTCCCCCATGCCGGAATCGTCCCACATCCGCGTGCGTTCGCACTTATCCCCGGATAGCGGGGAAAACTGCGAACGCGCTCGCGCGTGCACGTGCGGGCTGCGCGTGCACTTGCGGGCTCGTGCGCGCAGGTGCGGGATCGGGCGGGCTAGTCGCGGCATGGAAACGCGGGGAATGCCGACGACGCCCGGCTCCCGCGCTCATACTGCGCCCCGGTCGCCGATCGTGGAGGGGGCAGGGTCCCCACGACCACCGGGAAAGCTAGGAGCCGGCTCGGACGACGCCTCCCGTCTCGGCTCGGGCGACCCCGGCCGGCCGGCTCCCGGCCAACCGAAAAAACGACCGGGGGTGACGCTCGTCGCCTGCCGCACCGCGTAGCCTTCGCGATCAGAAGCTCGTCTGCGCCACCTTCGAGACCTTTCCCCCCTTGGCTTCCGGGGGGACCGGTCTCTCCCGGTCGCAGGAGCAACCTAGGCCGCCCATTCGGCGGGCGCAAGGCCACCGAGGGCTTCCATTCCGCAAACTCCGCGGTTAGGCTGCGCGCTGGATGAACGGGACTGAGGCGTCCGCGCGGCGGGCGCGGCGCAATGTGGTCCTCACCGCGGCTATCGCCGGGCTCGGTGGGCTGCTCTTCGGCTACGACACCGGGATCATCGCCGGCGCCCTCCTCTTCATCAAGGGGGACTTCGATCTCGGCAGCTTCGCCCAGGGCCTGGTCGTCGCCGCGGTGCCGATCGGCGCGGTCGGCGGTGCCGCGATCGCCGGGCCCGCCGCCGACAACTACGGCCGCCGGCTGATGATCCTGATCTCCGCCGTGGTCTTCACCGTCGGCGCCCTGGCCAGCGCCGCCGCACCGGGTCTCGGCGTCCTGGTCGTCGCTCGCGTGGTGATCGGGATCGCGATCGGGATCGCCTCGGCCGCCGCCCCGGTCTACATCTCCGAGGTCGCGCCACCGGAGAGCCGCGGCCGCCTGGTCAGCTTCTTCCAGCTGGCGGTCACGATCGGCATCCTCGTCGCCTACCTGGTCGGGCTCGCCTTCAACGGGATCGAAGGCTGGCGCTGGATGCTCGGCCTCGGCTGCGTGCCGGCGCTGGGGCTCGCCTTCGGGATGCTGCGGATGCCGCAGAGCCCGCGTTGGCTGGTGATGCAGGGGGATGACTTCGCCGCCCGCGCGGTGCTGGCGAAGATCCGCGTCGACGACCCCGACACGATCGACCGCGAGATCGAGGAGATCGAGGAGTCGGTCCACCAGGACGCCAAGCCGGGCGCCTGGTCGGACCTGCTCAAACCGGCGGTGAAAGCGGCGCTGGTGGTCGGCATCGGGTTGGCGATCCTGCAGCAGGTGACCGGCATCAACACGGTCATCTACTACGCGCCGACGATCATCGAATTCACCGGCGTCAACTCCTCGGCGGGCTCGATCCTGGCCGCGGTCGGGGTCGGGGTGATCAACGTCGCGATGACGGTCGTGGCGATCCGCCTGCTCGACAAAACCGGGCGGCGCACGCTGCTGATGATCGGCGTCTCGGGGATGGTGATCTCGCTGGTTGCCCTCGGTGGGGCGTTCGTCGGCGGCGGCGGCTCGACCCTGGCCTCGGTCGTCGCGATCCTCAGCCTGATGACCTTCGTCGCCTCCTTCGCGATCAGCCTCGGGCCGATCTTCTGGCTGCTGAACGCGGAGATCTACCCGCTCGGCGTGCGCTCGAAGGCGGCCGGGCTGGGGACGATGGCCAACTGGACGTTCAACTTCATCGTCTCGCTGACCTTCCTCTTGCTGATCGAAGCGCTGGGCCGGGCGGGCGCTTTCTGGTTCTACGCCGCGATCGGTGTCCTCACCCTCTGGTTCTGCTGGAAGTACGTGCCGGAGACGAAGGGCAAGCCGCTGGAGGAGATCGAGGAGCTCTTCGAAGAGCGGGCCGGGGTCAACGCTGCGCCGCCGGTCCCGCCCGGCCCGCCCGAGCCGGTCGCCTGAGCGCTGCTCGATACCCTTCGTCGATGCGCGTCGACGAGATCATCGCCAACAACCGCCCGACCTTCTCGGTCGAGTTCTCCCCGCCCCGCACCCCGGAGGGAGAGAAGAACCTCTACGAGACCGCGCGGCAGCTGCGCGACCTGAAGCCCGACTTCGTCTCGGTCACCTACGGCGCCGGCGGCTCGACCCGCGACGGCACGGTCGAGATCACCCGGGTGCTGAAAGACGAGATCGGCTACGAGACGATGGCCCACCTCAGCTGCGTCGGCGAGACCACCGAGGGCCTCTCGGCGACGCTCGACAAGATCGCCGCGGCGGGGATCGAGAACGTCTTCGCGCTGCGCGGCGACCCGCCTCGCGGGCAGACCGACTTCGTCCAGCCCGAGGGCGGGCTCGGCAACGCCGCCGAGCTGATCGGCTTCATCAACGAGGGGCCCTGGGACCTCGCCCTGGGCGGCGCCTGCTTCCCGGAGGTCCACCCGGAGGCGCCGGACCTGGCGACCGACCTCGCCTACCTGAAGCAGAAGGTCGATGCCGGGGCCTCCTTCCTCACCACCCAGCTCTTCTTCGACAACCAGGTCTACTTCGACTTCGTCGCCGCGGCGCGGGCGATCGGGATCGAGGTGCCGATCATGGCCGGGGTGATCCCGGTCGGCAGCTTCGCTCAGACGAAGCGGATCTGCGAGCTCTGCGAAGCCTCGATCCCGCAACCGCTCGAAGCGGCGTTCCTGGCCGCGGGCGACGACCCGGAGCGGGAGTTCGAGCTCGGCGTCGCCTACGCGGCCCAGCAGTGCTCGGAGCTGCTGATCGCGGGCGCCCCAGGGATCCACTTCTACGCCCTGAACCGGGCACCGGCGACGCGCGCGGTGCTCGGAGCCCTGAAGGCGTCGAAGCCGTGGGAGCGGACCCGCGGCGACGCCTCCGCCCTCGCCGGCCGGATCGGCTAAGCGCGGTAGGCGGGGAAGAACCCGCCGACCTCGCGGTCACCTGAGAGCTCGGCGTAGCGCTCGGCATCGCAGACGATCTCGGAGGTGCGCCAGGCGAGCGTGCGGTTGGCGAAGCCGCGCTTGAACTCCTCCAGGGCGTCGCCGGGGCAGATGCCGCCGCCGAGGTTCAGCGGCAGCTCCAGCTCGGCGGCGTGCTCGATCAGGCGGGCGACGACGTTCTTCATCGGCGAGTCGGCGAGGTGCGAGTCGGCGCTCCCGCTCAGGTAGTAGTGCAGGTAGCCGTCGCTGACGCAGGCGAGCGAGGCGGCCGCCGGGGCGCCGTCGGGGTCGGCGGCGAGGGCCAGCCAGGTCCGGTCGGCGGGGAGCAGGCGGTCGAAGTACTCGGCGCCGAAGAAGTAATGCGACGCCGCCTCGGTGCGACGCATACTCTGCTCATAGAGGTCGAGGAAGGCGGCGCGCTGGGCGCGGCTGGTGTCGGCACCGGGGATCAGCTCGACCGTGTAGCCGGCCTCGAGGTTGCGGCGGACCTGGCGGCGGTCGGTGGGTCGGCTCTTCGGCTTCAGTGCCGGGTCGGCGATCTGGACGATGTTGCGCTCGGTGGCGCCGGCGAACGGCACGAGGTCGAGCCGGTGGCGGATGAAGATCGAGACCAGCCCGGTGCGGTGGAAGTCGACCTTGGCCGGATCCAGCCACCCCGGTTCGCCATCGGCGTTCGCACTTTTCCCCGCTATGCGGTGATTACTGCGAACGCCAGTGGGGGCGTCGATGACCGTGAGGCCCGGGTAGCCGTAGGGGGAGACCGCGTCGCGGGCCGCGCTTCCCTCGATCTCGCGGACGATCAGCGGGGCCAGCAGCTCGGCGTCCTGGGTCTCGATCCGCAGCGTGTGGGTGGCGCCCTCGGCTGCGAGGAAGTGGGCGCTGCGGAAGAACTCGGCCGGGTGGCCGCCCACCCCCCCGCCCGCCGAGGCGCCGCCGTCCTCGATCAGCTGGGCGAAAGATCTACCCACAAGATCTGCTCACCCGAACAGGTCCGCGGTGGCGGCGCGGAACTCGTCGGGCAGGACACCCCAGACCTCGCAGTCGTCGGGCGGCTCGCCCTCGCGGGCCAGATGCGCGCGCATCGTCCCCTCGTATTTCCAGCCCTGGCTGGCGACGGTCTTCTTGGCGATCTCGTTGCGGGCCGGGATCCGCCCGTAGACCCGGTGGGCGCCGAACTCGTCGAACGCCTTCTTGATCGTCAGCGCCTCCGCCCGCCGCCCCACGCCCTTGCCGCGCACGTCGTCGCCGATCAGCGCGCCGAGCTCGGGGGCGGTCTGGCGGAAGAGCCCGTAGAGGGCGGTGAAGCCGACCGGCTCCGCAAAGCCCTCGACCACGATCGCGTACTTGCGGTCTTCGCCGGAGTCGTCCATCGCCCGCTGCGTCCAGCCTTCGGCCTGCTCGAGCGAGAAGCTGTCGCGCTGCTCCATCAGCGATTTGGTCGCCTCCGGGTTGTTGAACCAGCGGTGGACGGCTGGCGCGTCGCCGGGCTCGAAGCGGCGCAGGCTGACTTCGGGTCGATCGGCCACGCGGGAACCCTATCCCGAGATCAGTCGGGGGCGAGGCCGTGGCCGGTGACCACGAGCCAGAGGGTCTTGACGAGGATGCGGAGGTCGAGCCGGGCGCTGCGGTGCTCGGCGTACCAGGCGTCGAGCTCGACCCGCTCCTCCCAGGGGATGCCGGCGCGCCCTTGCACCTGGGCCCAGCCGGTGATCCCGGGCAGAACGTCGAAGCGGGCGTGCCCGGCGATCGAGAAGTGCTCGACGTGGGCCGCGAGGGTCGGGCGCGGGCCGACGATCGCCATCTCGCCGCGCAGCACGTTGACCAGGTTGGGGATCTCGTCGAGCGAGGTGCGGCGCAGGAAGCGGCCCGAGCGCGTCACCCGCGGGTCGTCGCGCAGGACGGCGGTGCCGACGCCGACCGGGTCGGAGCCTTCCGCCATCGTCCGCAGCTTCAGCATCTCGAAGGGGCGCTCGCCCTCCCCCACCCGCTGCTGGCGGTAGAAGACCGGCCCGCGGCTGTCGAGCTTGATCCAGATCGCCGCCGCGAGCAGGACCGGCGAGAGGGCCACGAGGCCGAGGGCGGCGAGGAGCCGGTCGAGGACGGGCGGCATCAGCTGGGCCTCCTCATCGGGTCCCCGCGGCCTTCTCCCAGCGGCCTCCCGAGCCGTGGCGGAAGCGGTCCCAGAGGCCGAGGACGATCGAAGCCTGGGTCAGCACGTAGTAGCGGCAGATCCGCACCACGACGTCGTCGGGGAGGCGGGCCGAGAGCGCCGCCACCCCCAGCACGGCCAGCTGGGCGATCAGGGTCAGGTAGTAGAACCAGCCGCTCCCCAGCAGCACCAGGTTGGCGAGGAAGACGAGGAGGTGGAGGAACGGGGTCGCGTAGCGGAGCAGCCGGTGGGAGAAGAGCTCGAAGGCGAAGAGCGGCGAGTAGCCGCGCGGGAGCAGCATGCCTTCACCGACGACGATGTCCCAGAGGCCGACCATCATCCGCCGTTTGCGGGCGAACTCGCCCTCGATCGTCGGCACCATCTTCTCCTCGGCGCGGGCCGCCGGCGCGTAGAGGGAGCGCAGGCCGCGCTTGGCGAGGCGGAAGGGGAAGCTGAGGTCGTGGCTGCCAGACGGCGGCAGCGCCTCGTAGGCGGAGCGGCGCACCGCGTAGATCGCGCCGTTGCCGGCGGTCACCCCGGCGAGCTCCGACTCCATCGCCCGGATCGCCATCTCGTAGCGCCAGTAGGCGCCCTCGAGGTTGTCGCCGTCGGGGTCGAGGAAGCGGACCTGGCCGCAGACGTAGCCGACCCGCTCGTCGGCGAACGGCGCCAGCAGGCGGCCGAGCGCGTCCGGCGCCCACTCGGAGTTGGCGTCGGAGAAGGCGAGGAACTCGCCGTCGGCTTCGGCGACCCCTTCGTTCAGGGCGACGACCTTGCCGCCGGGGGGCAGCTCGAGGACGAGGTCGGCGCCGGCCTCGCGAGCGCGCTCGGGGGTGGCGTCGGTGGAGCCGTCGTCGGCGACGATGATCTGGAGGCGGTCGCGGGGCCAGTCGAGGCGGAGCGCGTTGGCGATTTTGTCGGCGATCACCTCCTGCTCGTCATAGGCGGGGACGATCAGGGAGACGAGCGGGCGCTCCCCCGGCGGCGTGCCGAGGCCGAGGGCACGCGGCGCCTTCGGGCCGCCGAGCGATTCGCGGCCGCGGCGGGCGGCGACCAAGGCCCGGAGCACGAACGGGTAACCGACCTGGGCGTAGACGATCGCCACCGCACAGAGCCAGAAGACGATCGCGGCGAGCGTGGTCACCGGCGCTCCGCGAGGAGTTCTTCGTAGAGCGCCAGGGTGAGGCGGGCGGCCTCGTCCCAGGAGTAGGGACCGGTGGCGGCCGCGCGGGCTGCGGCGCCGAGCTCCGCCCGCGCGCCCTCGTCATCGATCAGCTCACGCAGCGCGGCGGCCAGCGCCCCGGTGTCGCCAGGCGGGACGAGGCGGGCGGCGCCGGTCTCGGCGACCTCGGGGAAGCCGCCGACCGCGCTCACCACCAGCGGCTTGCCGAAGGCGAGCCCGGTGTAGAGGACGCCGGAATGCTCGGCATCGAGATAGGGCAGGGTGACGATGTCGGCGCGGCGGAAGATCGCCGGGATCTCGGCGTCCTCGACGAAGCGGGTGACGAAGCGGACCTTGGCGCCGGTGAGGGCAGCCATCTCGTGCAGCGGCTCGACCGCCATGCGCGGGTTGCCGACGATCCACAGCTCCGCGTCATCCCCCACCTCGCCGAACGCCTCGAGCAGGTTCTCCAGGCCCTTGTAGGGGCGGAGCAGGCCGAAGGAGAGGACCACCGGGCCCTCGGCCCCCTCAAGCTCCTCCGGCAGCGGCTTCTCCTCCGCCAGGCGGGTGAGGTAGTCGAAGGCCCCGTGGGGGATCACCCAGACGCGCTCCGCGGGCAGGCCGACCTCGTCGCGGAGGCGGGCGGCGCCATGCTCGGAGTGGGCGACGACCGCGTCCATCGCGCCGCAGACCTTGCCTGCGGCGCGGGCGGCGCGCGGGCTCGCGTCGGGGGGAAGGATGTAGTGGGCGGTCATCACCCGCGGCCGGGTCGGCGGCAACAGGCGCCGGTCGAGCCCGGGAAGGGTGAGCCACTGGTAGTGGACGACGTCGGCGTCGGTCGGCGCGCGCCGGAAGGCGAGCATGTCGCGCAGGTGCTCGGCGCCCTTGAACGGCAGGCGGGCGGAGGAGGAGAGGCCGCGGGCGGCGGTGCGCCGGTAGAAGCGCTCGTCGACGCTGAAGCCTTCGGCCGCGGGGACCTCGCCGTAGAGGAACTTGGTCGTCACCAGCTCGACCTCGGCGCCCGCGCGGGCCAGCGCCGCGGCAAGGGCGCGGTCGTAGGGCGGCGTGAAGGCGGATGGGTCGACGAGTTGGACGCGCATGGACGGAATCCGTCTGGACGGCGACTAGACGTTATTGGGCTACCGGCGGCGATTATCGTGGCCGCCGTGGCGCTGGACCTCTCCTATTGCGTGGTGAACACGAACGGGCGCGAGATGCTGCTCGCCTGCCTGGCCGCGATCAAGCGCACCCACCCGGCCGGGGTGAGCCACGAGGTGCTCGTCCTCGACAACGCCTCCACGGATGGCTCCGCCGCCGCGGTACGGGCGCTCGGCGGGGCCGAGGCGGAGTTGATCGAGCAGCCGCGGCGCACCGGCAAGGCCGCCAACGACTCGCTGCTGATGGAGCGCGCCCAGGGGGGCTACTGCCTGCTCCTGAACGAGGACTCCGAACTGCGGCCCGGCGCCACCGCGGCGCTGATCGCCGCCCTCGACGCCGACCCGAAAGCCGCCGCCGCGACCCCGCAGCTGCTCGGTTCCGACGGCTCTCCCTACCCCTGCGCCTGGCGCTTTCCCGGCGTCGCCACCGCGCTCGCCGGGGCGCTCCTCCTCCACCGCCGGCTGACCGTGCAGAGCAAGGGCACCGAGACCCGCCGGGTCGACTGGGCCCAGTCGAGCGCCCTGCTCGTCCGCCGCGAGGCGGCCGCCGCGGTCGGCTACATGGATCCCGACTTCTTCGTCTACTACGACGAGTGCGACTTCGCCCGCCGCCTCGCCGACGCCGGCCGGCACGAGCTCTTCGTCCCCGGCGCCGCGGCGGTCCACCACGACCAGCTCTCCACCGACCTCGCCGCCGGCCTGCCGCGGATCGTCGAATTCCACCGCAACCGCGACCTCTACATGCGCAAGCACCACGGCGCCGCGGCGGCGCTCGCGGTCCGCGTCCTCACCGCCTGGTCCTACGGCCTGCGGGCACTCGCCGCCGCGATCATCCCGGGACAGCCCGCGGCCGTCTACCGCGCCCACGCACGGCAGGCCCTCTTCCCGGCGCGCGGCGCCGGGCTGCGGGAGCGGGCCGAAGCCGGCTAGTTGCTCGTGGTCGTCTTCGACTCGGTCGGCTCGGCAGATTTCTCGGAGTCACCCGAGATGCCGGCGATGCCCGATTTGAACTCGCGCATGCTCCGGCCGAGGCCGCGGCCGGCCTCCGGGAGGCGCTTCGGGCCGAGAACGAGGATGGCGATGATCGCGACGATGGCGATCTCGAGGGGTCCGATCTGGGAGAACATGACTCCATTATCGGCAGATCGCGGGTGAAATAACCAGTGACGATCCTGGGAATCGCCTGGCAGCGCCCAGACGGCGGCCTCAGAAGCGCGAGTCCTGGTCCATCTGCTCGGCTTCGTAGAGCTCCCCCGGGTCCCCGTCGACGGCCGCCGGACGAGCCCGCAGGGCGGTGAGTGCGGCGACCAGCTGACCCGGGTGGCGGAGGCGGGCCAGCCAGCCGCGCTCTTCGGCGGTGAAGAAGCCGAGGACCAGCAGCAGCGGCGGGTAGAGGAGCGCCAGTGCCAGCCGCCCGACCAGGCCGAGGAAGCCCTCGGCGGGCATCACCAACCCGCCGAGCCCGACCAGCGCCGCGGCGGCGAAGAGGACCCGCGCCAGCCGGCCCCATTCGTAGGGAACCGGGAAAAGCCGCTGGGTGAACCAGTACATCAGCGCGATCACGACCAGGTAGGAGGCGACCAGGGCGAGGCCGGCGCCGACGATCCCTAGCGGCGGCACCAGGATCAGGTTGAGCGCCACGTTGGAGACCAGCGCCGCCAGCGCGGCGGGCAGGTTGTACTCGGTCCGCCCGGTGCGGCCGAGGATCACCACCATCACCATGTAGAGCGAGTAGAGGGTGACCGCGGCCGCGATCAAGCCGACGACTTCGTAGGCGCCGAGGAATTCCGGCGCGGCGAAGAAGCGCAGCAGGTACTCGGAGAGCAGCCAGAGGCCGACCACCATCCAGGTGCAGCCGGCGAGGAAGAGCGTGATCACGTTCGCGTAGGTGCGCCGTGCCTCGTCGTCGTCGCGGATCGAGTAGGCGAGCGGCGGCCAGGCGAGCTGGAAGCCGCGGACGAGGACGTTGACCGCCTGGGCGAACTTCACCGCCAGCGAGTAGAGCCCCGCCTCGGTGAGCCCGAGCGAGCGGGTGATGATCAGCCGGTCGGCGAAGTTGAGCAGGTAGAGGCTGACCTCGGCGGGCATCGTCGGCAGGCCGAAGCGCAGCAGGCGGCGCAGCAGCGGCACCTCGACCCGGAGGGTAAGCCGGCGGCGCTGCTCGAAGATCATCCCGAGCACGAAGACGGCGCCGGTCAGGTAGGAGCCGATCAAGAGGCCGCGCGCCCCGTCCCCCACCCCGACGACGAGGACGACCGTCAGCGCGATCGTGCCGACGACGTTGGCGATCGTGGTGACGAAGTAGGCGCGCGCGCGCTCGTCGAGGCGGTAGAGGGTGAGCAGGTATTCGAACAGCGTCGCCACCCAGAGGCCGCCGATCGCGATCCGCACCAGGTCGGTGTAGGTGTGCAGTTCGGCTCCGGTCTTCGGGTCGAGCAGCGCTTCGGCGAGCGGTTCGGCGAAGGGCAGCGCGATCAGCGCGCCGATCGTGGAGAACCAGAAGAGGCCGGAGAAGGTGGCGCCGACGATCCGCGCCGGGTCCTCGTCCTCCCGGTAGTAGAAGCGCAGCACCGACTCGATCAGCCCCAGCCGGACGACGATGCTGGCGGTGACCACGGCGGCGAAGAGGACCTCGGCGGCGCCGTAGTCTTCGGTGGTGAGGTGCCGCGTGTAGAGCGGCAGCAGCGCGACCGCGATCAGCTTCGAGAGGATGCTCGCCGCCGTGTAGGCGGCGCCGGTCGTCGCGAGTCGTCTCAGGTAGCCGGACACGCGACCACCCTAAAAGGCCCCTGGGGAAGCCTAGGCAGGATCGGGGACTGTGGTGGCCGGGGCCCGGCGATCAGGCGCGCCGGCGCGCGCCGCGGCCAGCGATGCCCCGATGGCCATCAGCACCCACGTGATCGGGTCCTGGAAGAACCCGGCGTAGGCCATCGTGTGGACCAGAAGCGCTACGAAGGCGGCGAGCACGGCGGCGCGGGCGATGAAGACGTACAGCGGGTCGCGGTCGGGTCCGCGTGCCCAGAGTCCCGCCCCCATCGTCCAGAGTGAGACGACGACCAGGGCGACGTAGGCGACCAGGCCGATCAGCCCCTGCTCGGCGCCGACGGTGACCGGCTCGGTGTGGGAGATCGTTACCACTTCGCCGGAATGGTGATCGCCGTACGCCTGCTGGAAGGAGCCCGACCCGTAGCCCCACAGCGGGCGTTCGGAGAAGAGTTCGGCGCCACCGGAGATCAGATGGCCGCGACCGGAGAGGTCGACGTTCAGTCGGTCCAGCGTGATCGACTTGCCGCCGACCAGGAGCACCACCAACATCCCGCCGATCACCCCGACGATCGCCACCGCGAGCGTCCAGCGCCACGACCAGCGCAGCGCCGCCAGCATCGCCAGACCGGCGAGCAGGGCGACGAAGCTCGACTGGCTGAAGGTCTGGGCGAGGCCGATCCAGAGCAGCAGGATCACCCCGCAGAGGAGCCAGAACGCCCGCCGCTCCTTGATCCACAGCATCACCGCCGTCACCACGACCAGCACCAGAGAGAGGTAGCGGCCGTAGATGTTCGGGTCCCAGAACATCGAGTTGACCCGGAAGTAGGTGTGGAATTCGTTCGAGCGGATCACCGCCTGGTTCCAGAAGAGGCTGCGGCTCGCGTACTCGACGCTGCCGATCAGGACGAAGGCGATCGCCTCGACGGTGACCAGGACGAGCGCCCAGACGAGCAGCCGCCGGTCCCAGGGGAGCTCGCGCAGGAGGATGTAGGCGAGGGTGAAGGGGACGAGGAAGAAGCAGACTTCCTGCAGGCCTTTGGAGAAGTCCTCGGAGTAGAGCGCCTGCAGCGCATAGAGGACGACGAAGGCGGCCAGCGTTTTCGCCACCCACCGCGGCCGGCGCTTCTCCGCCGGGGGCGGCAGGAACATCGCCGCCAGGACGCCCGCGGCGATGACGACGTAGAGCGGCACCAGCAGGTTGGCGGTTTCGCCGCCCGATTCCAGCGGGATGCGGAACGGCAGCGTGCCGATGATCGCCAGCGGCATCAGGATCGGCCAGCGGCGGAACACCCAGGCCAAGACGACGACGAGGACGGCGCCGATCACGACCGCCACCGCGGCTTTCGCCTCGTGATGGCGGAGTTCGACGATCCGGTGGCTGTGCCACTGGTCGCCGAGGATCAGGACCGGGAAGAGGACCAGCGCGGTCAGCATCGCGGCCGAGCGCAGCCGGCCGGCGGGGAGAAGGATCGAGGCGGCGGCACAGGCGGCGGCGATCACCAGGCCCGCGCCGGAGAGGAAGTCGCTCAACCCGACTGCCCCTCGCCCGCGTTCCCCTTCGCGCCTCCTTCAGGCACACACGGCAGAAAGCCCTTCGGGTGCAGCCGGATCGTCCCCGGCAGGGTCAGCGACCGTTCTTCGTCTTCGAGGATCACCCGCATCCGGTAGCGCCCGACCGGCTGGATCACGCCCGCGTCGTCCTTCCCGTCCCAGTGGTAGGCGTGGTAGCTGTAGCGCTTGAGGAATTCCTCGGCCAGCGTGCGGACCACCACGCCACCCGGCTTGATGATCTCGACCGCCGCGTCGTTGGAGGTGGTGGTGCGGAATTTCAGCCGCACCCGTTTGTGACACGGACCGGCGGGCGTGAACGCGTTGGTCTTCTTCCCGGCGATCTTGAACTTGTCGATCACCTGCGGGTCGCGCTTCACCCGCTGCGCGTAGGCGAAGGCGGCGAGCGTGGCGACGACGAGCAGCGCGAAGGCGACGGCGGCTAGGTCAGCCTTCCGCCGCGGCATTGTCCTCGCCGACGACGACCGAGACTTTGGCCTCGTTCGAGACTTCCGCGACTTCGGCGACCATCGGCTGCACTTTCTGGATGTTCAGCCGTTCGGCCACCACTTTCGCTTCCGGCTTCGCGCCGGGTTGGAACATCACCACCGATTCTTCGAAGGTGGAGTTCGTGTTGGTGATCGCGCCTACTTCGAAGCCCTTGTTTTCGATCTTGTCGCTCCAGCTCGCGGCAAGGCCGGTGACCGAGGTCCCGTTCAGCACCGCCACTTCGATTTCGCCCGGTTTCACCTTCGCCGCGGACGCGTTCTTGTTCCCGTTGTTGCCGGACTTGTCGCCGTCGCTGCTGTTGCCGCTGTTGGTGACCGCGTAGACGACCCCGCCGGCGACGAGGAGGAAGACGACGAACAGGATGCCCAGCAGCGCCGGCCGCGAGAGCGATTCGCCGAAGCCGGAGAAGCGTTCGCGGAGGCGCTCCCCACGCGTCTGTTCGGGCAGCCCTTCCTCACGCCGCTGCCTGCGCAGCTCGCGCTGCTCGATCGCATCGTGCTCGGCGGTTCGGGACTCCTCCAGTTCGCGCAGCTCTTCGGCCCGCTGGGCGGCGATGCTCTGCGTCGCTTCCATGCGTTCCTGTTCACGCTCGGGCGCCGACCCGGCCCAATCCCGCAGCCGGCGGATGTCGCGGCCGTGCGCAAAAAGGAGAAGGGCAAAGACAGCCAGCCCCAAGAAGGACGCAAGCCCCGCAAAGGAGCCGATTCTTTCGACCGTGTGGAGCAAAGTTGCGGAAGGCTACTCGTCCAGCCCGACCTTGGCGGTGTCTCCGCCCGGTGCGGCGATCAGATCTACGACCCGCTCCGCCAAATTAGCCTCGTCCCCGGCCAGAATCAGCGCTTCCAGCGAGGAAAGCGTCGAATCGACCCACTCGGGCTCGATCGGCGTCGTGCGCACCGCCCGGTTGATTCTTTTTGCCGCGGTCGGCTGGGCCATCTCGTTGTCTGAGAACAGCACCTCGGAGAGCTTCTCCCCCGGCCGCGGCTGGGTGAACTCGATCGCGATGTCGCGTTCGGGCTCGTAGCCGGCCAGGCGGATCATGTTGTGCGCCAGGTCGACGATCTTCACCGGCTCCCCCATGTCGAGGACGAAGACCTCGCCTTTGCCGGCGCCGATGTCGCCGGCGCGGATCACCAGCTGCACCGCCTCCGGGATCGTCATGAAGTAACGCGTCATCTCCGGGTGGGTGACGGTGACCGGGCCGCCGCGCTCGATCTGGCCGCGGAAGATCGGCACCACGCTGCCCGAGGAGGCGAGCACGTTGCCGAACCGCACCGAGGCGAAGCGGGTGCCGGGGTGGGTGTGGCCGGCGACCTCGACGATCCACTCGGCCATCGCCTTCGAGGCGCCCATCACCGTCTTCGGGTTGACCGCCTTGTCGGTGGAGATGAGGACGAAGCGCTCGGCTTTCGCCGCGGCCGCGGTTTCGGCGGTGATCCGGGTGGCTATCGCGTTGTTGCGGACCGCCTCCAGGGGGTTGGCCTCCATCAGCGGCACGTGCTTGTAGGCGGCGGCGTGGAAGACGACGTCGGGCTTGAAGCGCTGCATCGTCTCCAGCATCCGGTGCGGCTCGCGGCAGTCGGCGAGCACCGACTCGGCGTTGCTGAAGTGGCGCTCGTCGAGCATCTCGCGCTCGATCTCGAAGAGGTTGTCCTCGGCGTGGTCGAGCATCACCAGCAGGCGCGGATCGACGCGGGCGATCTGGCGGCAGAGCTCGGAGCCGATCGAGCCGCCCGCCCCGGTGACGAGGACGATCTTGTCGCGCAGGTAGGCGCCGACCCGGTCCAGCTCGACCACGACCGGCTCGCGGCCGAGCACGTCCTCGACCTGCACCTCGCGCAGCTGCTTGTTCAGCTGCACGCCGCCGCGCAGCAGCTCGAAGACGGTCGGCAGCGTGCGCACGCGGATGCGCCGCTCGCGGCAGGCAGCGACGACCTTGGCGCGCAGGGTCCCCGGTGCCGAGGGAATCGCGATGATCACTTCGTCGGGGTCGGTCTCGTCGAGGATCGGGGCGATCTCGTCGGTCGCGCCGAGCACCTTGATGCCGCCGATCATCCGCATCCCGCGCTTGCGCGGGTCGTCGTCGACGAAGCCGATCGCGGTCGCGCCGAGCGCCGGGTTGAGGCGCAGCTCCCGCACCACCATCTGGCCGCCGGAGCCGGCGCCGACGATCAGCACCTCGTGCTTCGGCACCCGGGCGCCCTTCGAGGGCCGCTCGACGATCAGCCGCACCAGCAGGCGCGCCCCGGCGATCAGGATCAGGGTGAGCATGAAGTCGATCACCTCGACCGAGCGCGGCAGGCGGTGGGCGAAGGGCTGGAT
Source organism: Solirubrobacterales bacterium (assembly GCA_035281725.1). Taxonomy (GTDB): domain Bacteria; phylum Actinomycetota; class Thermoleophilia; order Solirubrobacterales; family 70-9; genus VAYN01. The sequence continues at coordinate 40,187 of DATEDJ010000096.1, read as the reverse complement.
CACGGCGAAGGCGATCACCAGCAGGGCGCTCGAGATCGCCACCGCGCGGGCGATGATCAGGAAGTCGCGGCCGCTCACGTAGCGCCACCACTTCTGGTAGAGCCCGCAGATGGCGAAGACGATCAGCTTGCCCGCGACGACGAAGCCGACCGACTGGGCGAACAGCACCTCGTAGCGGTGCGGCCAGCCGTGCGGGTCATCGAGGAACCGCAGCTGGAAGGCGAGGAAGTAGGCCAGCGCGACTAGTGCCGCGTCGGCCAGTATCTGTCCCAGTCTGTTCCGGTAGACGGGGTGGTTCAACCGGCGCATGAAGGGTCGAGTTTACGGGGGCTTCCTAAGGAACGGGGCTGTAGTGTCCCGCCGCATGCTTCTCCCCGAGGCCAGCCTGACCGGGCCGATCGTCGATTTCTGCGTCAACGTCATCAACGACACCGGGTTGGTGGGCATCTTCCTGCTGATGGGCGCGGGCTCCGCCTGCATCCCGATCCCGAGCGAGGCGGTGATGCTGTTCGCGGGCTTCACCGTCTCCGAAGGCCACCACTCGCTGCTGGCGATCTTCGTCGCCGGCTTCCTCGGCAACATGGTCGGCTCCTGGCTGACCTACGGGATCGGGTACTACGGCCGCGTCGACCTGATGGAACGCAACAAGTTGATCCACGTCAGCCCGCAGAAACTCGCGATCGTCGACGGCTGGTTCAAGAAGCACGGCGACATCACCGTCTTCGTCTGCCGGATGATCCCGCTGGTCCGCGCCTTCATCTCGCTCCCTGCCGGGATCGCCGAGATGCCCTTCTGGCGGTTCACCTGGCTGACCGCGCTCGGCTCGATCCCCTGGGTCCTCGGCTTCGGCCTCCTCGGCCAGGCGGTCGGCGACGAATGGGAAAAGTGGCGGGAACACCTTTCGATCCTCGATTACGTCGTCGTCGCGGCACTCGTCGCACTGGTCGCCTACTGGCTCTACAAGCGGAGCAAACGCCAGCCGACGGCTAATACGGGCAGTTGAACGACGGCGCGCTGCCCGTCCGCCGCGCCCTCGTCCTGGGGCTGATCCAGGGCCCCGCCGAGCTCCTGCCGGTCTCCAGCTCCGCCCACATCGTCCTCGTCCCCTGGCTGGCGGGCTGGGACTGGGAGGCGATCGACCCGGAGGTGCGAAAGAGCTTCGAGGTGGCGCTCCACACCGGCGCCGCGGCGGCGCTGCTGATCGGCCAGCGGCAGCTGATCGCGGAGGAGCTGCGCAGCTTCGACCTACGCCGGGCGCTCCTGCTGGCGCTCTCCTTCCTCCCCGCCGCGGCGGTCGGCTACGGGTTCGAGCGGCAGATCGAGTCGCGCCTCGGCGGACCGCGGGCGACCGCCTACGGGCTGTTGGGAGGGGCGGTGCTGATGGTGCTCGCCGACCGACGCGACCAATTGCGGGGACGCGGCGAAGCGACCCCGGTCGACGGCGTGGTGCTCGGCGTCGCCCAGGCGGCGGCGCTGGCCCCGGGGGTGTCGCGCAACGGCATCACCCTGGCGGCGGCCCGCTGGCGACGCTTCTCACGCGCCCAGGCCAACCTGCTCTCGCGCACGATCGCCCTGCCGATCATCGTCGGCGCGACCGGCCTGAAGGGCGTGCGGCTGGCGAAGCGGGGAACGACGCCGGGCCTGCGCCGCACGCTGGCGGTCGGGATCGGCGCCTCCTTCGTCTCCACCATGGCCTCGCAGCGGCTGATCGGCCTGGTCGAGCGCGACCGGGCCCTCTGGCCCTACTCGGCCTACCGGGCGGCGCTCGCGGGCGTCGTCCTCGCCAAGCTGCGGCACCGGCGCTAACTCCAAAATTTGGACATATCTGGAATTGCCTTGGAATTAGGCTGGAGTGGAGCTAGAATTCCAAATTCTGAACGAACTTGGAATTCGCCATGTACCTCCACCCAGCACCGACCACGGAAGAGCTCCTCGAGCGCCTCACTCCTGCTGAAGCGGTGGTCGCGCTTGCCCTTCCGCCCCGCGCGGGCGACCGCGAGCGCTACCTGCACTGGGACAAACTTCGGCATCTCCCGCCGCCGGAGACCCTCACCAGCGAGCAATGGTGGCTGCGGATCAAGAAGGCCCGCCAGGACGGCATGCGGGACCTGCCCCTGGCCGATGCCGACGGCAACCGATTCGGGTATGCGCTGCCCGACCTGATCCTCCGCCACCTTCACCGCGTCGACCAGCGGATGGCGGGCGAGGTGGCGATGGACGAGGTCGTCACCTCCGAGCGCGAGGCGGGCCGGCGCTTCCTGGTCAACTCGAACATGGAGGAGGCGATCCGCTCCAGCCAGCTGGAGGGGGCGACCACCTCGCGGCTGGCGGCCAAGGAGCTGCTCCGCAGCAGGCGCGCCCCCCGCGATCGGAGCGAGCTGATGATCGTCAACAATTACCGGGCGGTCCAGTTCATCAAGGAGATGGGCAGCGAGCTGACCCCGGACCTGGTCCTGGAGCTACATCGGATCGTGACCGCCGGGACGCCGGACGACCCCGCGGCCTCCGGCCGGCTGCAACGTCCCGGCGAAGAGCGCATCGCCGTCTTCTACGGCGATGACGACCGGCCGCCGGTCCACGTGCCGCCGCCGGCCGAGCAGCTGCCGGGCAGGCTCGAGGCGCTCTGTCAGTTCGCCAACGAAGGCGAGGATGGGGAGCCCTTCGTGCATCCGGTGATCCGCGCGATCCTGCTGCACTTCTGGCTCGCCTACGACCATCCCTTCGAGGACGGCAACGGACGGACGGCGCGCATCCTCTTCTTCTGGCTGATGCACACGCGCGGCTACTGGCTCGCCGAGTACCTGCCGATCTCGCGGCTGATCCGCAAAGCCCAAGGCCGGTACGAGCGCGCCTTCCTCGAAACCGAGACCGACGGCGGCGACGCCACCTACTTCCTGATCCACCAGCTGGAGCTGATCGATCAGGCGATTGCCGACCTTCACGTCTATCTGCGACGGAAGATCGCCGAGCAGCATGCCGCGGAGGAGCGCCTGGCCGGCTTCGACGGGTTGAACGGGCGGCAAGTCGCACTCCTGGGTCACGCGATCAAGCACCCCGACCACGTCTACACCTACGACGGGCACGCGGCCGACCACCGGGTCACTCATGAGACCGCCCGCTCCGATCTGGCCGACCTTGCCGGGCGTGGGCTCCTGGCTCGCCGGCGCGGCGGGCGAGCCCACCGCTACGAGCCGCCGCGCGACCTTCCTGAGCGACTGAAAGAATCAGCCGCCCAATGAGCGACGACGCCTACGCCAGATCCGGGGTCGACCAGGGCGCCGCCGACTCGGCCGTCGCCGGGCTGGTCCGGGCGCTGGGCAAGATCGAGCTGGGACGGCCCTCCGCCCAGGTGCCGCTGCCGGGCCACTACGCGAGCGTGATCGAGGTGGCGCCGAATCTCGGTATCGCCCTCTCCACCGACGGGGTGGGGACGAAGCTCGTGCTTGCCGAAGGGCTGGGGAAGCTCGACACGGTCGGGATCGACTGCGTGGCGATGAACGTCAACGACGTGATCTGCGTCGGTGCCGAGCCACTGGCGATGCTCGACTACATCGCGATCGACAAGGCCGACCCGGAGATCTGCGAGGCGATCGGGGTGGGGCTGGCGCGGGGAGCGACCCTCGCCGGGATCGAGATCCCCGGCGGCGAGCTCGCCCAGCTCGGCGACATGGTGCACGGGGTCGACGTCTCCGGCGCCTGCTTCGGCACCGTGGCGCTCGACGCGATCATCGACGGCCGTCGGGCGACCCCGGGCGACTCGATCATCGGCATCCCTTCGTCGGGGCTCCACTCGAACGGCTACACCCTGGCTCGCGCCTCGCTGGAGGGCCTCGACATGGGCGCGGACCCGGAAGGGCGGCTGGGACGCCCGCTGGGCGAGGCGCTGCTCGAGCCGACCGTGATCTACGTGAAGGCGATCGTCGAGCTGCTCCGCTCCGAGGTCGACGTCCACGGCCTTGCCCACATCACCTCGGGCGGGGTCAACAACCTCCTCCGCCTCGCCGCCCCGGTCGGCTACGAGATCGACGCCCCCCTCCCGACCCCGCCGCTCTTCGACCTGATCGCCGAACACGGCGACGTCTCCGACGAGGAAATGCACAAGATCTTCAACATGGGCTGCGGCTTCACCGTCGTCGTCCCGGAGAACGACGAGGCCCGGGCGATCGAGATGCTCGCCGCCCACCACCCCGGCACCGCCCGCATCGGCCGCGTCACCGACGACGCCGGTGTTGTTACTCGCTGAGTGGTTGGGGGCGCGGCGGCGGTTTGGGGCGCAGCGGGGGCGGTGAAGGGACGGGCAAGGGACGCGGGTCTGTGGGGAGAGGCGGGGGTGCGGGGCGCCTGCGGGGGCCGGGGGCGGCGAAGAGCGGCGGGATCCGTGAGGAAGGCGCCGGGAACGTCACGGTGACGTGACGGAGAGGTCGTGGACCGCACGACTCCTCCACGCTCGCAGAGGCGCGGTCGTCCTAACCCACCCATAGCGCCTGTTAGGTCGACCGCGCGATCCGGAGGGCCGAAAACGCCCGGTGAGGCGCACGTCCCCGTCACCTTCCCGGCATCTCCCTCACGCATCCCTCCCGTCTTCCCCACGGGATCCCGGCGACTCCCCGCAGGGATCCCGTCCCTCCCCGAAGACGCCACGAACCCTGTGATGTTCCTTCCACAAAGATCCCGACCTGGGCGTTTCGGAGGCGGCCACAGCCTGCCCGGGTCGCCTCCGAGACGCCCAGGCCACCCGTCCCCAACCTCAGAGGCCCCGAACCCCGCCGCCCCTGACCGACGCGTTCGCAGTTATCCCCGGATACCGGGGATAAGTGCGAACGCCAACTAGGGGAGCTGCCAGAGGGTTCCCGTCAGGGCGGGGACCGGCTCCAGCGCCCCTTCGGCCGCCAGGCCCCAGAGCTGCGCTTGCGTCTCGATCGGCTCGGTCTGAGCCAGGAGCTCGGCCTCGGGGACGGCCAGGCGGCCGAACCTCGCCGCCGCGTCGAGGATCGGCAGCGGGCCGTCGTTCGTCTGGCGCGCTCCCGCCGCGAGCGCCGCCTCGCGGTAGGCCTCAACCGGTTGGTACCCCCAGACACCGTGGCGACTGCCGCCCTCGCCGATGAAGATCGCGGAAGGGAAGCTGAGGCGTTCGTGGCCTTCGGTGACGCTGGTCTTGCCCGATTCCCGGGCCTCCGGCGGCACGTCGCGGGCCTCCTCCATGTGGGCGGCGAGCGCCTCGGCCAGCTCCCCCGAGCTCATCGCCGCGGCGAAGCGCTCCACATCCAGTCCCGCCGGGCCCGCCTCCTCGATCAGCGCCTCGCCCTCGTCGAGCTTGCGCCGCCCGCAGATGATCCCCTCGCGAAGGCGCCGCAGATAGCGGTAGGCGGCCCCCCAACCCTGCTCGGCGGCGGCCTCGACCGCGATGCAGGCTGGGAAGGTCCCGGAAAGCGGCGCCTCGGTCCATAGTCGAGGGTCGCACGGCATCCCCGTCCGACCGGCTACGTTGAGCCAATGCGACATCAGGTCTGCAAAGCAGTCGGGCCCCGTGCCGATCGCCGCTTCGCTGTCGCGATAGGCGGAGCCGAAGCGGCGGGCGAGGCCGCCCATCGCCCAGACGAAATCGAGTTCTCCGTCGAACTCGAAGATGATGCGGCGGAGCGCCGGTTCGGCAGCCCACGACCACGTGCAGGCAGGGTCGGAGAAGTAGCGAACCTCTACGGACACGTGCTCGACAATATTCAGACCGACCCGATGCCCCCCACAGCCAGCCAGAGCCTGCCCCAAGATCCGCGTGTGCGACTGGCGAGTGCCGGACCGAGCGGGGGTAGGACGCAAGGAGGCCGAATGGCAGAGCCATTTGGCCGACTGAGGACGACGCCCCGCGAAATGTGTCCGGTGCCGCCAGGCGTGCGCGGGGATCTTGGGGCAGGCTCGGAGTTCTGATGCCGGACCGCGCCAAGACCAGCTCGCGGATGATCGGCACCGTGCTCTCCGGCCGCTACCGGCTCGAGGCCAAACTCGGCTCGGGCGGGATGTCGACGGTCTACCTGGCCCGCGACACCACCCTCGACCGGCCGGTCGCGGTGAAGGTGATGCACCGCGAGATGTCCGAGCAGGCCGACCAACTGGAGCGCTTCCGCCAGGAGGCGCGGGCGGTCGCCAAGCTCTCCCACCCCAACGTCGTCTCGGTGATCGACGCGGGCGAGGACAGCGGCTACCCCTACATCGTCTTCGAGTACGTCGAAGGAGAGACGTTGAAGGCGCGGATCAACCGGATCGGGGCGCTCGACGTCCAGGAGGCGCTCGCCTACGCGATCGAGATCGCCCGCGGCCTCACCGTCGCCCACGCGCGGAGAATGGTCCACCGCGACATCAAGCCGCAGAACGTCCTGATCGACGCCGAGGGCCGGGCGAAGCTGACCGACTTCGGCATCTCCCGCCAGCTCGAGCAGGACGGGATGACCGCCACCGGCCGCGTCCTCGGCACCACCGACTATGTCGCCCCCGAGCAGGCGATGGGCCGCGGCGCCGACCAGCGCTCCGACATCTACTCGCTCGGCGTCGTCCTCTACGAGATGTTCACCGGCGAGGTCCCCTTCGCCGCCGACAGCCAGGTCGGGGTGGCGATGAAACACGTCAACGAAGAGCTGCCCGACGTGCAGGCGCTGCGGCCGGAACTGTCGGCCGCCTCGGCGCTGGTGGTCGAGCGGGCGACGGCCAAGGACCCGGCGAAGCGCTACGCCGACATCGGCGAGATGATCGACGACCTCTCCACCGCGCTCGAGGTCGAGGCGGCGCGGGCGGGCTCGACCACCGGCGAGGCGACCAGCGTGCTGGAGGCGGTGCCGCCGGCGAAACGCAAACTGTCCACCCGGGCGCGCTGGTCCTGGGGGCTGGCGGCGCTGGTCGTGCTGATCGCGGCCGCGGTCGTGGTGATCATCCTGGTCGACTCGAGCGGCAACACGCCGGTCGTCGGCAAAAACGAAAGCGGGACCCCGCCGAAGTCGACCGGGGCACCGGTGGCGCTGGAAGAAGCGACCGACTACGACCCCGAGGGCGATGGCGAAGAGGACCCGGAAACGGTCGAACTGGCGATCGACGGCAACCCGACCGGGACCGCGTGGTCGACCGAGCACTACGACTCCCCCACCTTCGCCGGGACCAAGACCGGCCCCGACCCGGGGGTCGGGATCTACGTGACCTCGAAGGCGGCGGCCACGCCGAAGACGATGAAGATCCTCTCCCCCACCCCGGGCTGGGAAGCGCAGATCTTCGCCGCCGCCGCGGGCCCGCCGGAAGAAATCGAAGAATGGGGCGAACCGGTGGGCGAAGTGACGGACGCCGCCAAGGAAGAAGAAGTGCAACTGCACCTCGCCGGCGCCGCCAAGTACTTCCTGATCTGGTTCACCGAAGCCTCTCCGTCGAGCGACCAGGAAGGTCGCTACCAGGTCGAAATCTCGGACATCAAGCTGTTCGAATAGCTCAGAACTCGTACGAGCGGGCGCGCTGGTGGCGCTCGACCGCGAGGGCGACGAGGCGGTCGCAGAGGTCCGGGTAGGAGAGCCCGCCAGCCTCGAGCAGCTTCGCGTAGACGCTGGTCTCGGTGAAGCCGGGCATCGTGTTGATCTCGTTGACCAGCACCCTGCCGTCCGGCTCGACGAAGAAGTCGCAGCGGGCGAGGCCGGAGCAGCCGGCCAGCTTGAAGACGTCGACGGCGAGCTCGCGCACCCGCTCGGTCTCGATCTCCGAGATCGGCGCCGGGACCGCCAGGTCCATACCGCCCTCGCCGTACTTGGCCTCGTAGTCGTACCACTCGGCGTTGACCATGAGCTCACCCGGCATCGAGGTCTCCGGGTCCTCGTTGCCGAGCACCGAGCACTCGATCTCGCGCCCACGCGCGGAGGCCTCGACGATCACCCGCGGGTCGTGCCGCAGCGCCGTCTCCACCGCACCGTCCAGCGCGGTGAGGTCCTCGATCCGAGTGATGCCGACGCTCGAGCCCATCCGCGAGGGCTTCACCCAGAGCGGCGTCCCCAGCTCGGCGCAGCGCTCGCGCCAGCCCTCTTCGCCGACCGCGACGAAGTCGACCTGGGGGATCCCCTGTCCCGCCAGGAGCCGCTTCAGCGTCAGCTTGTCCATGCAGGTGGCCGAAGAGAGGACGTCGGAGCCGACGTAGGGCAGATCGAGCATCTCCAGCAGGCCCTGCAGGCTGCCGTCCTCGCCGAACGCCCCGTGCAGGACCGGGAAGGCGACGTCGGCGTCGAGTAGGCCGCCGCCGGGGACGAGGTCGACCGGGGCGCCGGCGGCGAGCCAGCGGCCGTCGCGGCCGATCCGCACCTCGACCACCTCGTGGCCCGCACCTTCCAGCCCTCGTATTACCGAGGCGCCCGAGTTGACCGAGACGTCATGCTCGGAGGAGCGCCCCCCTGAGAGGACCGCCACCCTCAAGGCGTCGTCCCTTCCGTTCCTTCTTCTTCTGGTTCCGTTTCTTCTTCCGGCACGGCCGCGGCGCGCTTGCCGACGATCAGCGTGACTTCGGTCCCCGGGGTCAGTTCGGTGCCGCCGCTCGGCGACTGGCGGGTCACCAGCCCGATCTTTTCTTCGTTGCGCGTTTCTTCTTCCTGCACCACCGGGGTGAGGCCCGCTTCGCGCACCGTTTCGACGGCTTCGCGACGTTCCAGCCCGACCACGCCCGGCATCTTCCGCGTTTCCCGGCCGGCGGAGACGATGATCTGCACGGTCGAGCCCGGTTCCAGTTCCCTGCCCGCGCTCGGCGACTGTCGCAGCACCCGGCCGACCGGGGCGCCCGATTCCTCTTCGCCGACTTCGGGGGTGAGGCCGCGGGCGCGGATTTCCTGCACCGCGAGGCGCCGCTGCTTGTCGACCAGGACCGGGACCTTGACCAGCTTCGGGCCGCTGGAGACGAAGATCGTCACGGTCGAGCCGTGGGTCGCGGTCTTGCCCGAGCGCGGTTCGGAGTAGACGACCTTGCCTTCTTCGACCGAGCTCGAGTTCACGTTTTCGGCCGCGACTTCGAATTCGGCCGCTTCGAGTTTTTTCGTCGCTTCCTCGCGGGTCAGCCCGGCGACGCCCGGGATCACACCTTCGCCCGGCCCGATGCTGACCGTCAGCGTCACCGCCGGCTTCGAGCAGAAGAGGGTGAGGAAGGAGCAGTCTTCTTCGGCCTTGTGGCCGGGCGGCGCCGGCGTCGGGTCCTGCTCGAGCACGGTCCCGGCCTCCACCTGCCGTTCGACCTGGATCGGCGGCTGGTTCACGCTGAACCCGTGCTGTTCGAGGATTTCTTCCGCCCGCTGGAGGCTGCGGCCTTCGACGCTCGGCACGTCGGTGGTGGTGTCCTGGCTGAGCAGGATCCCGATCAGCGCGCCGATCAGGATCGCCACCAGGGCGGCGACGATCCACCGGTTACGGCGGCGCTTGCGCGCCTGCTCGGCGTCCTCCCCGTCCTCCTCAGGCGTCGCGACGACCGGCGGCAGCGCCGCGAACGAGGTCGTCCCCCGCCCTGCCCCGCCGGGATCGCGCATCGCCTGGTCGAGCGCGGCGATGAACGCGTCGGCGCTCTGGAACCGCTGCCCGGGGTCCTTCTCCAGCGCCCGCATCACCACCGCGTCGAGCGCCGGGCTAACCCGCGGCTGGATCGAGCTCGGCCGCTGGGGCATCTGCGAGACCTGTTTCATCGCCACCGCGACCGCCGATTCGCCCTCGAACGGGACCCGCCCGGTGAGCGCCTCGTAGAGCATCACGCCGATCGAGTAGAGGTCGGAGACCGCGGTCACGTCGAACCCCTGCGCCTGCTCTGGCGAGAGGTAGTGCGGCGTCCCCATCACCGAGCCGGTCTGGGTGATCTCGGAGACCCCGGCGCGGGCGATGCCGAAGTCGGTGACCACCGCTTTGCCCTCCGGATCGACGATCACGTTCTGCGGCTTCAGGTCGCGGTGGACGATGCCCTGGCGGTGCGCGTAGCCCGCCGCCTGCAGCACCTGGCGGATCACCGCGACGCCCTGCTCGACCGTGATCCCGGAGTCGATCAGCTGCTTCAGCGTCGGCCCCTCGATGTACTGCATGGCGATGTAGTAGGTGCCCTCCCACTCGCCGCGGTCGAAGACGGAGACGATGTTCGGGTGTTGCAGCCCGGCCGCCGACTCGGCCTCGCGCTGGAAGCGCATCACGAACTCGCGGTCCTGGGCGAAGCGCCGGTGCAGGACCTTCAGCGCGATCCGCCGTTGCAGGTGGGAGTCCTCGGCGAGCCAGACGTCGGCCATGCCGCCGCCGCCGATTTTTGCCAGCACCTTGTAGCGCCCGTCGACGACCGAGCCGACCTCGACCTCAGCCACGCCTGTCTCCCCTCGTGATCACCTTGTCGTGTGCCCTTCTCATTCGCCCGCCAGGATCGCTTCCGCGACGTCGCGGAAGATCGGCGCGGCCACGTCGTTGCCGAACTGTTCGGTGCACTCGACCGAAGCCGCGATCGCGATCTTCGGGTCGTTGGCCGGCGCGAAGCCCATGAACCACGCCTGATTCTCTTCTTCGCCGCCCCCGCACGCGGTGTTGCCCGGCGTTTCGGCGGTACCGGTCTTGCCCGCCACCGGGACGCCGGAGATCGCCGCGTTGGTCCCGGTCCCTTCGCGGACCACCCCTTCCATCGCCGTGGTCAGCTCTTCCGCCGTCTTCGCCGAGATCGGTTCGCTGTAGACCTCCGGGTTCATCCGCTTGGTGACGCTGCCGTCGGCGTTCACCACCCGGTTCCAGATCTGCGGCTTCATCAGCTTGCCGCCGTTGGCCACCCCGGCGGCGACCATCGCGATCTGCAGCGGCGTCGCCAGCAGGCGCTCCTGGCCGATCGCCACGCGGGCGAGGTCGACCGGGTCGTTGCGGGTCAGCATCTTTCCCGATTCGTAGTCGTAGACACCGCTCTTGGAGAGCTCGTCTTCGGGCAGGTCGATCGGGGGCTTCGCGTTGAAGCCGAACTTTTCCATCGTCGTGAAGAGCTTGTCCTGGCCGACTTTCTGGCCGAGCTGGCCGAACCAGGTGTTGACCGAGTTGGTCAACGCGGTGTCGAGGCTGATGCTGCCCCAGTCCTGGTTGAAGTCGTTGGCGAGTTCATGGCCTTCATCGATGATCGTGCCCGGCGCGTTGATCGTCGTTTCCGGGGTGATAACTCCCGATTCGAGCCCCGCGGCCGCGGTCACGACCTTGAAGGTCGAACCAGGCGGGTACTGGCCCTGGGTGGCCCGGTTGTAGAGCGGCCGCGAGACTTCGGCCTTGTTCAGCTTCGCCAGCGTCCCTTCCTTCGGGATCGAGTTCGGGTTGTAGGAGGGGTTCGAGGCGAGTACCTTGACCGCGCCGGTGCTCGGTTCGATCGCCACCACGGCGCCGTAACCGGCCGCTTCGAGATCGCCCATCGCCACTTCCTGCGCGTGCACGTCGAGGTTGGTGACGATCTGTTCGCCTTCCTGGGTCTTCCCGGTCAGCTGGTCGAGGATCGCGCCGAATTCAGATTCTTCGCCGGTCAGTTCGGCGTTGTGGTACTTCTCGAATTCCGACTGCCCGTACTGGACGAAGCTGTAGCCGATCGGGTGGCCGAAGAGGGCCCCCAGCGGGTAGTGGCGGATGTAGCGCTTGCCCGATCCGTGGCCCTTGGAGAACGACTTGGCGATCACGGTGCCATCGGCGGCGAGGATTCGCCCGCGGGGAATCTGCTGCTGCTCCAGCAGCGGCCGCTGGTTCCATTTACTCGCCTTCAGCCCCTTCGCGTCGAAGACCGACCACCACGACGTGAAGCCGATCAGCACGGCGAAGAGGACGATGATGAAGGCGAAGAGTTTGATGATCTGGCGGTTCACGCCGGCGCCCCCAGCGGTTCGTCACGGCCGCTTGGCAATCGGCCCTCTTCGGCTTCCCGCCGCGCCCGGTTGGAGATCAGCAGCAGCAGCGCCAGGAGGACGAAGTTGGCGACGATCGAGCTGCCGCCGTAGGAGACGAACGGCAGGGTGACACCGGTCAGCGGGATCACCCTGGTGACGCCGCCGATGATCACGAAGGCCTGGATCGCGAAGACCGCGGTCAGCCCGGTCGCCAGCAGCTTCGAGAAGCCGTCGTTGGCGAGCAGCGCCACCTTGAAGCCGCGGGCGGTGATCAGCAGGTAGGTGGCGATCAGCCCGGCGGCGCCGAAGAGGCCGAGCTCATTGACGATCAGCGAGTAGATCGTGTCGGTCTGCGCCGCCGGCAGCATCGTGTTGTTCGTCCCCGGCACCGTGATCAGCGCCTGGCCGAACCCTTTGCCGAACAGCCCGCCGTCGGCCTGGGCGAAGATCGACTGCAGGATCTGGTAGCCGCTGCCCTGGGGTTCGGTGTAGGGATGCAGCCAGATCTCCACCCGCTCGTGCACGTGGGGCACGGTGGCGACGATGAACCAGGAGCCGAGCAGGAACAGGATCATCCCGATGACGACGAAGCTGAACCGCCCGGTGGCGACGTAGAGCAGCGCCAGGAAGGCGGCGAAGAACATCAGCGAGGTGCCGAGGTCGCGGATGAAGACGAGCAGCAGCATCGACGCTCCCCAGACGACCAGCATCGGGCCGAAGTGTTTGATCGGCGGCAGGGTGACGCCGAGGATCCGCCGCGCGCCGACGATCAGCACCTCGCGGTTCTCGCGCAGGTAGGAGGCGAGGAAGATGACGATCGCGAGCTTCGCGAACTCGGAGGGCTGGAAGGAGATCGGGCCGATCTTCACCCCCAGGTAGGCGCCGTTCACCTGTTCGCCGATCCCGGGCAGCCGCGGCGCGAGCAGCAGCAGGATGCCGGCGGTGGCGATGATGTAGCGGTAGCGCTCGAGCACCTCGTAGTCGCGCAGGAACTGGATCGTGAGGGCGAAGAGGACGAGGCCGAAGACGAACCAGTTGGCCTGGTCGCGGGCGAGGCCTTCGTCGATCCGGTAGATCATCACCAGCCCGAACGCGGTCAGCAGCGCCATCAGCGGGAAGAGGTAGGGGTCGGCGTGCGGCAGCCGGATCCGCAGGTAGACGTGGGTCGCCAGGCAGACGGCGAAGAAGTAGGCGCCGTAGGTGAGGCTGAGGTTGCCGAGTTTGGAGTGGTCCTGGGCGAAGACCGCGGCGAAGCCGGCGGTCAGCAGGAGCGCCACGGGGATCAGCGCCAGCAGCTCGCGGTTGCGGGCGCGCGTCATCCGCCGGCCCCCGGGCCGGTGGTGTTGATGGGTTCGGTGATCCCCTGGCCGCGTTCGATTTCTTCCAGCAGCTGGACCGCGTCGGCGTGCGAGCGGACCGAGTGGCTGGTCACCGCGTCCTGGCGCCGTTCCGGCAGCGCCTCGGTCTGCACCGGGGCGGAATAGCGTTCGCTGTAGAGCTTGATCCCGAAGGGCAGTTCGTAGGGGATGCCGCGGTAGAGGGTGACGCGACCGGCGTCGTCGGTGCCGAGGAACCAGGCGTGGTGGAGGCCGTAGGTGGCGCCGAAGATGATCGCCCCGATCACCGCCAAGAGGGCGATCGCGCTCGCCGCTCGCCGGACCCGCTTGCGGCGCTTGCCGGGCTTCGCCGCGTCCTGATCCTCGCGCCGCTTGCGCGCCGCGTCGGCGGCGGCGCGGCGACGCACCTCGGTCGCGGTCAGCCCCGCCTCCTCGGCGCTGGTGCCGATCAGCGTCGCCCCCTCGGAGTCGAGCGCCGGTTCGGCCGCGTCGACGAGCTTGAAGGCGATCACGCTGATGTTGTCGCGGCCGCCCGCCCGGTTGGCTTCGTCGACCAGAGCGCGGACCGCGTTCGGCATCGAGGTGGCGCGGGCGAGCAGCCGCTCGATGTGCTCGTCGTCGAGCATCGTGGTCAGCCCGTCGGAGCAGATCAGGAAGATGTCGCCGGCCTGGGCGGGGACCGTCTGCACATCGACCTCGACCTCCGGTTCGGGGCCGAGCGCGCGGGTGATGATCGAGCGCTGCGGGTGGTCCTCGGCCTGCGCCTCGGTCAGCTGCCCTTTACGCCGCATCTCCTCGACCAGCGAGTGGTCGCGGGTCAGCCGTTCGAGCTTGCCCCGCCGCAGCCGGTAGGCGCGACTGTCGCCGACGTGGCCGATCGCCACCTCCTCGGCTTTCTCGTCGAGGATCGCGGCGGTCGTCGTCGTCCCCATCCCGGCCAGGTTCGGGTCTTGGCGGGCGAGTTTGTGGATCGTCCGGTTGGCGCCCTCGATCGTCTGCTTCAGCACCCGCTCCGGCGGGCCGTCGGGGAGGTCGCCGTCGAACGACTCGACCGAGGTCTTCGAGGCGACCTCGCCGGCCTGGGCGCCGCCCATCCCGTCGGCGATGACGAAGACGGGCGCGCGGACGAAGACCGAGTCCTCGTTGGCGCTGCGCTGCCGACCGGTGTCGGTGGCGTAGGCCTGGTCGGTGATCCGCAGCGTCATCTCTCCCCCAACCCGGCTCGCACTAAGAAGCCTCGAAGCGGAAGACCGTGTCGCCGATCTGGATCGTGTCGCCGTCGACCAGCTCGGCCTCGCCGTCGAGCCCGGCCCCGTTCAGCATCGTGCCGTTGGTCGACCTCATGTCCTCGACGAAGTGGCGCCCTTCGCGGGAGAAGAGGCGGATGTGGATCCCCGAGGCGTAGCGGTCCTCGATCTGCACGTCGGCATCCTTGGAGCGACCGATCGAGAGGCCGCCGATCAGGTCGAAGCGGGCGTCCCGCTCGAGCCCCCCGCCGCGCTCCGCCACCAGCCAGGCGTCGACCCCGCGCTGCACCTCGGCGTAGGCCGCCGGGGCGTGGAACCCGGTCGCGTCCGGCGCCGGTGAGGCCGTCCGCCGCAGGTCGCGGAAGGCGCTCCGGGCGATCACCAGGAGGAACAGGAAGAGGACGGCCAGGAAGCCGAATTTCAGCGCGGTCGATAGGGGGTCGTAAGCCACTCGGTCGTCACCTTACGGTCCAGACCCGAAGCTAGACGGCAGAAACCGCGACATCGCACGCCCGGATGACCCACCCGGCACTGCGCGGGTCGGCGTCCTCGGGCTTGCCTTTGCCACCGGCAAAGGCGGCGCCCTGCGTCCTTGACCCGCTTGGCCGGGCGCGCCCCCGGTCGCACCCTGTCGCGTTTTCTGCCGTCTCGGCGGGCATCGGGGCCTACTGCTCGACGTCGAACAGGAAGGTCGTGGTGCCGACGGTCACCTGGTCGCCGGGGCTGAGGCGGGTGGAGGTGACGCGGCGGCCGTTCACCTTGATCCCGTTGGTCGAGCCGAGGTCGACGATCTGCCAATCGCCCGACTCGGCGCGGCGCAGCTCGGCGTGACGACGGGACACGTTGGGGTCGGCGAGCACGCACTCGGCCGACTTCGAGCGGCCGATCGTGGCGCGCGGGCCGTCGAAGACGTAGCGGCGGTCGTCGAGCGAGATCACGGCGCGGGTGGAGACCAGCGCGCGGACGTCCTGCTCGGGTTCTTTGGGGCGCGAGCGGTCGCGCTCGCGGACCGCCGAGTAGACCATCGTGTGGCCCTCTTCGCCCTGCCGCGGCGCCTCGCCCTCGTGGACCGGCGCCTTCACCATCCGCGGCTGGATCCCGAACTCGCCGAGGCGCAGCCGCTCGTCGGTCTGGAATTCGACCGCGGGCCGGGTCAGCAGGTCGTAGCCGCGGCGGCGGGCGTGCTCCAGCAGGTAGCCGGAGAGCTCCTGCTCCAGCGAGCGCTCGTAGCCTTCGAGCTTCGAGCGGTCCTGCTTGGAGAGGAAGACGGTGTACTCGTTGGGGACGTAGACGCGCTGCACCGACGCCGTCTTGTGGGCGTCCATTTCCTTGGCCAGTTTGCGGGCCAGTTCGACCGGCTGCACCTCGGAGCTGAAGGCGCGCGAGAACACCCCCTCGACGAGGCCTTCGATCCCGGACTCGAGTCTGCGGAGTAGGGCGATCGGAGCGGCTCCTTAGTTCACCGGTGCGTGGGCAGGGTCAAGTCTCCGCGACTGCGGAGGGAAGCGGGAATTCTAGGGGAGTACGAGCCCATGGCCGAGCACGAGCAGTGCGCCGACCACGGCGGCGAGCCCGATCGCGCCGAGCCTGAGCCCGATGTGAGAGGGCCTCGCGTGGTGGTGTTCGGGGAGCTGGTCGAGCGAGTCCTCGATCGCCGTGCCCAGCTCCTCGAGCGAAGGGCGGTGGCGGGGACGGGCGTCGAGGCAGGCGTCGATCTCCTCGGTCAGCTCGCGCGGCAGGTCGGGGCGCAGGCGGTGCAGCGGGCGGGGGCGGCGCCCGATCGAGCGGGCCGTGGCGGCCGCGTTGCCGCGCCGGTGCGGGTTCTCGCCGCTCCAGCACTCGTACAGGGTGAGGGCGAGCGAGTAGACGTCGGCCTCCGGTCCGGCCTCGCGCCCCTCGGCCTGCTCCGGCGACATGTAGGCGAGCGTGCCGACCACGTCGCCGGTCTGGGTCAGGCCCGCCGCGTCGGCGACCAGGGCGATGCCGAAGTCCATCAGCTTGGCGCGCGGCTGGCCGTCGACCACCTGGACGTTCTGCGGCTTGATGTCGCGGTGGACGACGCCGCGCGAGTGGGCGTGGTCGAGCGCTTCGCAGAGGTCGGCGCCGATCTCGCCGATCTCACGGTCGGAGAGCGTGTCCTCGGCGGCGCAGGCGGCCAGGGTCTCGCCCTCGACCAGCTCGGAGACGAGCAGCGCGTTGCCGTCCTCCTCCCCCATCTCGTAGAGGGTGACGATGCCGGGGTGGTTGAGGCGCGCGGCGGCCTGGGCCTCGCGCAGGACGCGTCGCCCGGCCTCGCTCCGCTGCTCGATCGCCTTCACCGCGACCGGGCGCTCGAGCCTGCCGTCCCAGGCCTCGTAGACGACGCCGAACCCACCGCTGCCGATGCGGCGCTCGATCAGGAAGCGGTCCAGTACAAGTGAGCCGACCAAAGCATCTTTGTCTTCGCCGGGCGGCTCCTTCCTCCTGCCCGGCTATGGTTGGGAAAAAGGCACCGCAAGCGGCGGGATTCGGCGACACAGCAGGCGTAGTCGCCATACTCATCCGCCAACCAGCCCCTGGGAGAGCCGTTTCTTGGAGTACTCGACTTCAAGCGGCGCGAGTCGGCGTCCTCGCCGGCCCAGCCGCCGCCCCGAACGACAGCAGATCATGCTGCGGCGCCTGCTCGCGCTCGGCGGGGCGTTGATCGTGCTGATCCTGATCGTGCTCGGGGTGAAGGGATGCCTCGACGCCCGGGCCCGGAGCGCACTCTCGGATTACGCACGGAACGTCGAACAGATCATCAGCGAGACGAACCAGACCAGCAAAGACTTCTTCGGCAAGCTGGAAGATCCGGGCAACCTCTCGGTGACCGAATTCACCAGCGAGATCAACGCCGACCGATCCGCGATGGTCAACTACGCCGCGCGGGTGGAAGGGCTGAGCGCCCCTGGCGAAATGGGGAGTGCGCAAAAGTCGCTCGAACTCGTCTACATCCTGCGCAGCTCGGCGATGGAAGTGATCGCCAACAAAATGCCGACGGCGCTTGGCGAAGCGGGGGCGCCGAAGGCGACCGCCGCGATCGCCCGCCAGATGCAGAAACTGCTCGCCGCCGACGTGATCTACGAATCGGTGACCCGACCGGAAATCGACGGCACGCTCGCCGACAACGGGATCGAAGGCGACGACGTGCCGAAGAGCACCTTCCTCCCCGACGGGACCAAGTGGCTCGACGAAGCCGAAGTGAAAGCCGCGCTCGGCAAAGTGAACGGCTCGAGCGGCGGTACCGCCGGCCCCGGCGTCCACGGGCTCGGCCTGCTCGGGGTGCGGATCGGGGAAACCGAACTGATCGCGGAAGCGCCGAACTCGGTGGTCACCGAAGGTACGCCGGAAGTCGAAGTCGAAGTCCAGAACCAGGGCGAATCGACCGAGAACGGGGTCACTGTGGTGGTGATCGCGAACGGCAAAGAAACGACGCAGGAAATCGCCGCGATCGAAGCGGCCGCCACGGAAACCGCGGTGGTGCCCCTGACCCCCGCCCCGGAAGGCGAAACGACGCTCGAAGTCGAAGTCGAACCGGTGCCCGGCGAGCAGTTCGCGGAAAACAACCAGGCGACCTACACCGTCAACTTCGAATAGTTTGACCAGAGTGGTCACTCCGGCAAATTCCGGCACCCGTCTGGCGGCTGCAAACCGGCGCCCGCCTTTGTCCTCGGTCGGCCCAATAGCCACCGCTATTGGGCCTCCCTGCGTCCGCGGCGTGCTTGGTTTTCGCTCGCCATCCGGGTACCGGACTTACCGGAGTGACCACTAATGAGGATCGCTTATCTGGGACCGGCGGGTACCTTCACCGAAGACGCGCTCACCGAAGCGCTCGACGGCGAGGACTTCGAGGCCCTGCGCACCGACACCGTCTTCGACGCGATCGGCGCGGTGATCGACGGCAGCGCCGACCGGGCGCTGGCCCCGTACGAGAACTCGATCGAGGGCTCGGTCCGCGGCACCCTCGACATCCTCGCCTTCGAAGCGCCGAACGTGGCGATCATCGGCGAGCACGACTACCCGGTGCGCCAGCACCTGATCGTCAAGGAAGGGGTCCAGCTCGGCCAGATCGAGGCCGTCCTCTCCCACCAGCAGGGCCTCGCCCAGACCGCCCGCTTCCTGCGCGAGAACCTGCCCGGGGTCGAATTGCGCAGCGTCAGCTCGACCGCGGCGGCGGTGCGGATGGTCGCCGAGTCGCCGCGGCCGTGGGCGGCGATCGGCTCGCGTGCGGCGGCGCGGCTCTACGGTTGCGAGATCCTCCGCGAGGGGATCCAGGACGAGGAGAACAACGTGACCCGGTTCGTCTGGTTGGCCCCGGACGGCACAGAGCCCGCCGCCGCGGCCGACGGCGCCCAGTGGAAGACCTCGCTGATCTTCTCCGAGCTGGGCGAGGACCACCCCGGCGCGCTGGTCGCGGCTCTGAACGAGTTCTCCTCCCGCGGGATCAATCTCTCCCGCATCGAGTCCCGCCCCCTGCGCTCCCAGCTAGGCCGTTACATGTTCTTCGTCGACGTCGACGGCAAGCTCGACATCGAGCCGGTCGCGACCGCGATCGAGGCGCTCCGGGGCAAGGCCGAATCGGTCCGCATCCTCGGCTCATACCCGCTCGTCTGAGTCGCCGCTTCCCCACCCGCTTACAATTCCGCTCCATGGCCAGGGTGCTGGTGCTCAATGCGACGTATGAGCCGATCAACGTCTGCACTTTGCGACGGGCCGCTGTGCTGCTCCTGAAGGAAAAGGCGGAGCTCCTCGAGCAGCGCAACGGCGACGTCCTCCACTCCGAGCACATGACCCTGGAGCGCCCCGACGTCATCCGCCTGGTCAACTACGTCCGCATCCCGCGCGAGGCCCACCGCCGCAAGATCACCCGCCGCGCCGTCCTCGCCCGCGACTCCTGGACCTGCCAGTACTGCGGCTCGACCAAATCCGGCCTCACCGTCGACCACGTCATCCCCCGCTCCCGCGGCGGCGAGTCGGTCTGGGAGAACATCGTCGCCGCCTGCGCCACCTGCAACCGCAAGAAGGGCAACCGCCTGCCGCGCGAGATCCACATGCATCCGAAGAACACGCCAAGGGTGCCGGCGCCGACCGTGTTCATCCAGGTGGCGAGCCCGAAGATTCCGGCGAACTGGCAGCAATACTTACCGCAGGCTGCTTGATTCGTTGGGTATCCGAGGGAGGGAGTCCTGACCCTCTCCTCTCTCAACTCCTGGCCTGAAGGGGTTGCGGACGAACGAGGAGGCGGTCGGGGCCAGGAGTACAAGCCGTTCGGAGAGGGTCAGGACTCCCTCTCGACAGCATCGCGAAGTACGCAGCCTGCTCTTGACCAAGAGGGGCGGGTCGGAGCCCCCACATGGGTTACGTTCAACGCGGGTTCCCAGCGGGATACGGCTAGGACCCATCCCTTGCTGGGGTTCGCTGCGGGACGAATAGCTGCGGAGGCCCGTGGCGGGGCAGCCGAGTGACCCTCCCGGGAGCCTCCTCAACTCGTTGCGCATTCCTCGCGCCGAAGGCGCGATCATCGTTCCACCGACCGTAAGGTGGTGCGCTCTCGGGAGGGTTACTCGGCTGCCCCGTCTGGACTCGCCCCATCGCTGCTGGGGGGCTCGCCCTCGATCTCGATCTGATCGACAGGCTCGCCTTCGACCGGGGCGCTGTTGTCCTCGGACTCGACGACCAACGCCACGGCGGAGACTCGATCGTCGTCCTTGATGTTCATCACCTTCACGCCCTGCGTGGAGCGGCCCATCTGGGAGATGCCCTCGACGCCGGTGCGCTGGACCATCCCGTTCTGGGAGATGAAGAGGAGGTCTTGGTGGGGGTTGACGATCAGGGCGCCGGCGAGGCCGCCCTTCTTCTCGGTCAGCTTGGCGGTGAGGACGCCTTTCGTGCCGCGGCCCTTGACCGGGTAGTCGGAGACCGGGGTGCGCTTGCCGTAGCCGTTCTCGGTGACGACGAACAGTTCGGTGTCGTTGCGGGCGATGTCCATCGCCAGGACGCGGTTGTCGGCTCCGCTCACGTTCATACCTTTGATCCCGCTGGTGTCGCGGCCCATCGGCCGGACCAGGTCCTCGGAGAAGCGGGCGGCGTGGCCGGAGTGGGACACCATCAGGATGTCGTCTTCGCCCGAGGTCAGGCGCACCTGCACCAGCTCGTCGCCCGGCCGCACCTTGATCGCGATGATCCCGTCGGCGCGGATCGGCGTGTTGTAGGCGAGGAATTCGGTCTTCTTGACCAGGCCGTCGGCGGTGGCGAAGACGAGGTAACGGTTCTCTTTGAAGTCCCGGGTCGGGATCACCGCCATCACCTTCTCATCCTCGACCAGCGGCAGCACGTTGCGCAGGCTCGAGCCTTTCGAGGTGCGCGAGCCCTCCGGCAGTTCATACACCTTCGTCCGGTACACCTTGCCGCGGTTGGTGAAGAAGAGCAGGAAGTCGTGGGTCGAGCTGATGTGGAGATGAGCGATGTAATCGTCATCTTTCATGTTCATCCCCATCACGCCGACGCCGCCGCGGTTCTGCTGGCGGTAGGTCGCCAGCGGCAGCCGCTTGACGTAGCCGGAGGCGGTCAGCGAGATCACCATCTGCTGGTCGGCGATCATGTCCTCGATCCCGACCTCGCCCTCGAAGGCGGCGATCTCGGTGCGCCGTTCGTCACCGTAGGTCTCGACGATTTCGGCCAGCTCGTCCTTGACCAGGCCCATCACCCTCGCCTCGTCGCCGAGGATCTCGCGCAGTTCGCCGATCCGCTCCATCAGGTCGGCGTGCTCGGCGCGGACTTTGTCGGCCTCGAGCGCGGTGAGGCGCTGCAACCGCATGTCGAGGATCGCCTGAGCCTGCTCGCGCGAGAGCTCGAACTGGTCGATCAGCCCCTGCCGCGCGGCGTCAGGGTCGGGCGAGGAGCGGATCAGTTTGATCACCGCGTCGAGGTTGTCGAGCGCGATCAGAAGCCCTTCGAGGATGTGGGCGCGGGCCTCGGCGCGACGCAGTTCGTACTGGGTCCGGCGAGTGACGACCTCGCGCTGGTGCTCGACGTAGTGCTGGATCAGCTCGCGCAGGCTGACCGTGCGCGGGACGCCGTCGACGAGCGCCACCATGTTGGCGCCGAAGGTCGACTGCATCGCCGTTTTTTTGTAGAGGTTGTTGAGGACGACTTTCGCCGGCGGGCCGCCGCGTTTCAGCTCGATCACGAGCCGCATGCCGGAGCGTTCATCGCTCTCGTCGCGAAGGTCTGAGATTCCCTCCAGTTTGCGGTCGCGAGCGAGTTCGGCGATCTTCGTGATCAGGCCGCTGTCGCCGCCCTTCTTGACCATGAACGGGAGCTCGGTGACGATGATCGCCTCCTTGCCCCCTTTCAGCGGCTCGACGTGGGCGCGGGCGCGGACTTTGATGCTGCCGCGGCCGGACGCGTAGGCGTCGCGGATCCCCTCGCGGCTCATCAGGCCGCCGCCGGGGAAATCGGGGCCTTTGATGTGCTGCATCAGGCCGTCGAGGTCGGTTTCCGGGTCGTCGATGTAGGCCGCCACGGCGCCGGCGACCTCGCGCAGGTTGTGGGGCGGGATGTTGGTCGCCATGCCGACCGCGATCCCGGAGGTGCCGTTGACCAGCAGGTTGGGGAAGCGCGACGGCAGGACCAGCGGCTCCTGCGTCGATTCGTCGTAGTTGGGGCCGAAGTCGACGGTGTCGGCGTCGATGTCGCGCAGCATCTCGGTGGCGATGCGCGCCATCCGCGCCTCCGTGTACCGCATCGCGGCCGCCGGGTCGTCGTCGATCGAGCCGAAGTTGCCCTGCCCGTCGACCAGCATGTAGCGCAGGGAGAAGTCCTGCGCCATCCGCACGAGGGTGTCGTAGATCGCCGAGTCGCCGTGCGGGTGGTATTTGCCCATCACCTCGCCGACGATGAAGGCGCACTTGCGGTACGGCCGGGTCGGCTGCAGGCCGAGGTCGTGCATCGCGTAGAGAACGCGGCGGTGGACCGGCTTCAGCCCGTCCCGCACGTCGGGCAGCGCCCGACCGACGATCACGCTCATCGCGTAATCAAGGTAGGACGCGCGCATCTCCTGCTCGAGCCCGCGCTCTTCGATGTTGCCGCCGCTGAGGACGTCGTGGGCTGCCACTAACACACACTCACTTTCGTACGGTCACGCATACCGTGACCGTTACCGTTACCTGCGGATTTACACATCGAGGAATTTAACCTCTTTGGCATGTGCCTCGATGAACTCGCGGCGAGGGGCGACCTGGTCGCCCATCAGCATCGAGAAGATGGTGTCGGCGGCGGTCGCGTCTTCCAGGGTGACCTGGGCCAGCGTCCGACTCGACGGGTCCATCGTCGTCTCACGCAACTGTTTGGCGTTCATCTCGCCCAGGCCCTTGAACCGGGTCAAGGTGACGCCCTGGCGGGCGAGCTCCATCACCGCTCCGCGCAGCGCCTGGAAGGAAAGCGCCACGGTCCGTTTCTCACCGCGGCTCACCGTGAACGGCGGCCTGCCTACCTGTTTCAGCAGCGCCGCGTGTACCTCGGCGAACTTCCGGTAGTCGTTGTCCTCGAACAGCTCGCGCGGCAGCCGATGAGTGCGGGCGAGGCCGCTGCTGCGGGCGATGGCCTTGACCACGACCAGGTCCTCGCTCGCGCTCACCACCTCGGTATCGAAGGGCTCACCCTCGGGCGCCACCCGTTCGAGCAGGTCCTTGGCCCCGCCGAGGGTCGCCACCCCTTCGTCGAGCAGCGCCGACTCCTCGAGGAAACGGACCACCTCGTGGCCGAAGTCGGCCTGCAGCGAGGAGCCCCAGCCCTCGTACTCTTTCGAGCGCCGGATGTAAGCCTGCCAACGGCTCGGGGTGAGCTTGCGGCTCTCCCCCGTTGCGTCGGTCACCTCGAACTGCTCCAGCCGGTCACGCAGCAGCAGCTCTTCCAGTTCTGACTCGCGCTCCAGGTAGGTCTCCTGGTTCCCTTGTTTCACGCGGTAGAGCGGCGGTTTGGCGATGTAGACGTAGCCGCGCTCGATCAACTCCGGCATCTGCCGGTAGAGGAACGTCAGCACCAACGTGCGGATGTGGGCGCCGTCGACGTCGGCGTCGGTCGCCATCACGATCTTGTGGTACCGGGCTTCGTCGATGTTGAACTCGTCGTGGACACCGGTCCCGATCGCCGTGATCAGCGCCTGGATCTCGTTGTTCTGGAGGACCTTGTCGATCCGGCTCTTCTCGACGTTGATGATCTTGCCGCGCAGCGGCAGCACCGCCTGCGTGTTCCGGTCGCGGGCCTGCTTGGCCGAACCGCCGGCGGAGTCACCCTCGACCACGAAGATCTCGGCCAGGCTCGGGTCCTTCACCGTGCAGTCGGCGAGCTTCCCCGGCAGGGTCGAGTTCTCGAGCGCCGACTTGCGGGTCAGGTCGCGGGCTTTACGCGCCGCGGCGCGGGCCCGGGCGGCGTCGATCGACTTGGAGATGATCCGTTTCGCCTCCGGCGGGTTCTCGTCGAGGAACTCGGCCAGTTTGCGGTTGACGGTCTCCTCGACGAGGCTTTTGATCGGCGGGTTGCCGAGTTTCGTCTTGGTCTGACCCTCGAACTGCGGGTCGTGCAGCTTCACCGAGATGACCGCGGTCAGCCCCTCGCGCACGTCCTCGCCGGAGAGGTTCTCGTCTTTCTCTTTCAGCAGCCCTTTGGCCCGCGCGTAGGCGTTCAGCGTGCGGGTCAGCGCGGCCCGGAATCCGGACAGGTGGGTACCACCCTCGTGGGTGTTGATGTTGTTGGCGAAGGTGAAGATCGACTCCTGGTAGGAGTTGTTCCACTGCATCGCCACCTCGACTTCGCCGCCGTCTTTCTCACCCTCGAAGTAGATCGGCTTTTTCTGCAGCACGTCCTTGTTGGCGTTGAGGTGGACGACGAAGTCCTCGATCCCGCCGTCGTACTGGAACTCCACACTCTGCCCCTCGCCCCGCTCGTCGGTCAGGGCGATCTTCAGCCCGCGGGTGAGGAACGCGGTCTCCCGCATCCGCTCGGCCAGCGTCTGGAAGTCGTACTCGATCTCTTCGAAGATCTCGAGGTCGGGCAGGAAGGTGATCTCGGTGCCGTGCTCGTCGCTCTTCGCGCCCTGCTCGAGCTTGGTCTGCGGTTTGCCGCGCTCGTAGTCCTGCTCCCAGACCGCGCCGTCGGTCTGGATCTTCAGGTGCAGGCGCTCGGAGAGCGCGTTGACCACGGAGGAGCCGACGCCGTGCAGGCCGCCGGAGACCTTGTAGCCGCCGCCGTCCCCGAACTTGCCGCCCGCATGCAGGACGGTGAGGACGACTTCCGCCGCCGGCCGGCCCTCTTTCTCCATGATCCCCACCGGGATGCCGCGGCCGTTGTCGGACACGGTGACGCTGTTGTCCGGGTGGATCGTGATCGCGACCGTGTCGCAATAACCGGCGAGTGCCTCGTCGACCGAGTTGTCGACGATCTCGTAGACCAGGTGATGCAGACCGCGGGGGCCGGTCGAGCCGATGTACATCCCGGGGCGCTTGCGGACAGCTTCCAGTCCCTCGAGAACGGTGATGTCCGCGGCGCCGTAGGAGGCGCCGGCTTTAGGTTTTTTCTCAGGCAAAGAGGTCCTTCCGGTTTGACACAAAAAGCCCCGACGCTGGGAGCCTTGCTCCAGGCTTGTCGGGGCTAAAGGCGAGTTGCCATAAGAATACCAGTTCGGAGCCGCGGATCCAAGCGCTCCGAGCGCCAAATTACCTGCAAATCGTGGAAAAATTGTACCCGGTTAGGCACCCCTTGCAACGCGGAATTTGAGTGCTTGCGGGGCCCGCTCCCCCAGCTCCTCCCGTAGGCGCCCCAAAAGCTGCTCCTGCATCAGGTCGAGCTCCTGCGCCCAGACCCCGTCGACGCACTCGATCGTCAGCGTCCCGGCCCGCTCGGAGACGGGCGTTGCGACCCCCGCGAGGCGCTCGCCGAGCGCTTGCGCCCAGACCGCCTGCACGGCCCCGAGCCCGGTCTTCGGGGCGACCCGCTCGCGGGCCACCCGAAACGCCTCGCCGGCCGGGCGGGGGGCGCGGCGGCGGGTCACGCGGCCTCCACGCCGGGGCCGGCCTCATCGGCGCGAGCGTCCTGGTCGTGGACCACGCCCGGGGTCGGCATGCGGACCATCGCCTCCCGGGCGGGGGCCGGTAGCGACTCTTCGTCGGCGGCGGTGATCAGCGTCTGGCCACCGGCCGCGAGGCGGGCGACGAGCAGCTGGCGGCGGCCTGGGTCGAGCTCGCTCATCACGTCGTCCAGCAGCAGCAGCGGGGTGACGCGGCGCGCCTGCAGGAGCGCCTCGCGCTCGGCGAAGAGCAGGGCGAGGAGGGCGGCGCGCTGCTGGCCCTGCGAGCCATATCTGCGCAGCGCCCGGCCGGCCGCGTTCAGCTTCACCTCGTCGAGATGTGGGCCCCAGGAGCTGCGGCCGAGTTTGAGGTCGGCGTCACGGCGCTCGCGCAGGCCTTCGCGGATCGCCGGCGCGTCGCCCTCGGCGCGGGGCGCGTAGACGAACTCCCCGTCCTCGAGCCCGAGCTCGGCCAGGGCGGTGGCAAAGGCCGGCGCCAGCTCCTCGACGGCCTCGGCCCGCGCCGCGACCAGCGGCGCAGCCGCGTCGGCGACCCCGGCGTCCCAGACGTCGAGCCCCTCCGGCGATCCGTATCCCGCGGCGACCCTCGAGATCATCGCGTTGCGCTGGGCGAGCGCCTGGCCGAAGCGCTTGCGCAGCTCGCCGCGGGCCGGCCAGCGGGCGGCGATGAATCCGTCGAGATGGGCGCGGCGCTCCGCCGGCGGTCCCTTCACCAGGCTCAGCCGGTCGGGGGCGAAGACCGCCACCGGCGGTCGCGCGCGGGCGATCGTCGCCAGGTCCACGGCCTGGCCGTCGAGTAGGTGGCGACGCCCCTCGGTCCGACTCACCGACGCCAGCAGGCGCCGCTCGATCCCGTCTTCGTCGCGCACCGTCGCCTCGGCCCGCGCCAGGCTCTCGCCGAAGGGGATCAGGTCGCGCCGGTCCGAGGTCCGGAAGGAGCGGCCGGTGAGGGCGAAGTAGAGCGCCTCGACCAGGTTCGTCTTGCCGACCCCGTTGGGTCCGACGACGCTGGTGATCCCCGGCCCGAGCGGCACGCGGACGCGCTCGAGGCTGCGGAGCGGCCGGGCCTCGATCGCGGTGACCAGCACCGTCGCCCCTCCGACCTCAGACGTTCAGGCGGATCGGCATCACGAGGTAGCGGAAGTCCTCGTTGTCGACCGGCTGCATCAGCCCCGGCCGCAGCGGCGAGATCAGCCGCAGCAGCACCTCGTCGCCGCCGACGCTTTCGATCCCCTCGCGCAGGTAGTCGGGATTGAATCCGATCTCCATCGGCTCGCCCTCGAAGGCGGCGGGCATCGTCTCGCGCGCGTCGCCGACGTCGGGAGTTTCCGCCGACACGGTCAGCTCGCCGGGCTCGAAGGAGAACCGCAGCGGCGCGTTGCGCTGCGCCAGCTGGCTGATCCGCCGGGCCACGTCGAGGAATTCGCCGCGCGGCAGCCGCACGTCGTGCTCGTAGGACTCGGGGAGGAGCTGGCGGAAGTTCGGGAACTGGCCCTCGATCAGCCGCGTGGTCAGGGTGATCGAGCCGGCCTCGAAGATCGCCTGGTTCTGCTGCAGCGTGATCGCCGCCGCGTCGACGCCCTCGCCGGCGAGGATCCGGGCCAGCTCCCGCAGCGCCCGGGCCGGGATGTTGGCCTCGATCTCCCCGGTCAGCGCCGTCTCGAGCTCGGTCCGTTTGACCGCCAGGCGATAGGAGTCGGTGGCGACCATCGTCATCTCGTTCCCCGAGGCGGTGACGAAGACGCCGGTCAGCACCGGGCGCATGTCGTCGCGTGAGGCCGCCCGGGCGACCAGGTCGATCCCTTCGGCCAGCGCCGCGGCGGGGATCCGGATCGGCTCGCCATCGGCGGAGGGCAACGTCGGGAAGTCCTCGGCCGGCAGCACCCGCAGGTGGAAGCTGGAGCTGCCGCTGCGGATCTCGACGTCGCGCTCGGCCTCCCGCGTCTCGATTTCCACCGTGTCGTCGGCGAGCGACCGGGCGACTTCGGCCAGCAGTTTGCCGGGGAGGAGGACCGAGCCGCCGGCCTCTACGGTCGCCTCGACCGCGGTGCGTAGGCCCAGGTCGAGGTCGGTGGCGGACAAGGTCACCGAGCCCTCGCCGGCCTCAAGCAGGACCCCGGACAGGGCCTGGGTCGCGGCGCGGGTGGAGACCGCACGCGAGACGGTGGAGAGCTTGGCGACGAGTTCTTCGCGTTTGGTCGTGAGCTTCAAGAGATCGAGATTGCCTTGTGGAGTTGGTTTAGATCCTGTGGAAAGAAGACGGGACGAAGACTATTCCGCGATGCAAGGCCGAATGTGGCCTGTGGACGAAGCTGTGGACGGGCGGGGATTCTTGCAGTGGCGGCGGCGGCCGGGGCCAGGCCTGTGGTTAACCGGCGGCCGGGTTGTGGATGGCTGTGCGTAACTCGGCGACCTTCTTGTTGAGCACCTCGTCCTCATCGAGGCTCGCTTCGATCCGGCGCAGGCTGTTCAGCACGGTGGTGTGGTCACGGCCACCGTAGAGCCTGCCGATCTGCGGCAGCGAGAGGTCGGTCATCTCTCGGGTCAGGTAGATAGCCACCTGGCGAGCGCGGAGTGGTGTGGCTGCGCGGCTCGCCCCGATCAGCTCGGCGCGGGAGATGCCGAAGCGTTCGGCGACCTGTTGCTGGATCTCCTCGACCGAGGTCGCCTGGGCGCTGCGGGTGGTGCGTGGGATGACCTCGGCAATCAGCTCGGAGCTGAGCGGCTTGGCGAGCAGCGAGGCATGGGCGATCACCCGGGTCAGGGCGCCGTGCAACTGGCGGACGTTGGCGTCGATCCGGTTGGCGAGCTCGACCAGCGCGCCTGTGTCGGCGATCTCGATCCCGGCCTCCTCGACCAGGTGGCGGAGGACGGTGAGCCGGGTCGCCAGGTTGGGCGGCTCGACCGGCACGGTCAGGCCCCACTCGAAGCGGTCGCGGAGGCGCGAGGCGAGGATCGAGAGCTCGCTCGGGATCCGGTCGGCGCTGAGGACGAGCTGGCTGCCGGACTCGTAGAGGGCGTTGAAGGTGTGGAAGAACTCCTCCTCGGTGGCGGGCTTGCCCTCGAGGAACTGGACATCGTCGATCAGCAGGACGTCGATGTCCCGGTAGCGGGCCTTGAAGGCGTCGGCACCGGTCGATTTGAGCGCCCCGACGAACTCGTTGGTGAACGACTCGGCGGTGGTGTAACGGACGCTGAGCCCGGGGGCGTTGTCCTGCAGGTAGTTGGCGATCGCCGCCAGCAGGTGGGTCTTGCCGAGCCCGGGCGGGCCGTGGAGGAAGAGCGGGTTATAGGCCTCCGAGGGCGCCTCGGCGACGGCCAGCGCGGCACCGTGGGCGAGGCGGTTGCCGGGGCCGATGACGAAGCGGTCGAAGGTGTAGCTGGGATTCAGCTCGAGGCCCGGGGAGATCGCCTCGGCGGCCTCTCGCGGGGCGGCGAAGCTGATCCGCGTCAGCCCGGACCCGACCTGCTGGAGGGCCTGCGAGATCAGCCCCGAGTAGCGCCGCTCGGTCCAGGCGCGGATTCCTTCCGGTGCTTCCAGATAAAGCGTTTCGCCGCTGGCTCCGACTGCTTTCAGTGGCTCCAGCCAGAGGCGATAGGTCGACTCCGGGACCGATCCTTCAAGGCGTTCTTGGGTAGTTCGCCAGAGGGCGTCGAGGTCTGTTGGGGAGGAGTCGTCAGGCACTGGGGGCGGCGACGATAGCGCCGCGTTTTGCTGCGGGATCCTGACCAACCGCAAATGCCGGGGAAAAGATTTCTCCAGGGTCCCTATACTCCCGCCGGCAATGAAGCGCACTTATCAGCCAAAGAAGCGGAAGCGGGCGAAGACCCACGGTTTCCGCGCCCGCATGAGCACTCGCGGCGGCCGCGCCGTCCTGCAGCGTCGCCGGCGCAAAGGTCGGAAGCGCCTCACCCCCTAGATGCCGTCGAAGCGCCGTCGGCTCTCGCGCAGCGGCGAGTTCGACCGCGTGTATCGCGACGGCTCATCGCATGCGACCCGCTACCTCGTCCTCTACTCGTTCCCGCGTCGCGACGAGGAGCGTGAGGACGTGAGGCTTGGCGTGTCGGTGTCCCGCAAGGTGGGCGGATCGGTGGACCGCAACAAGGTCAAGCGGACCCTGCGCGAAGCTTTCTGGTCGCTCTCCGAGCGCCTTCCGGACAAGCATGACTTTGTAATCGTCGCCCGTGCCGACATCGGTGGGCTGATCGAGAAGGAAGGGACCGCCGGCGTGACCAAATCGCTCGAAGAGGCGATGGACGCCAGCTTCGGCGGGGGGCGTTCCACGTGAAACGGTCTGCCGAGTCCGATGAGGGGGCGTTCCACGTGAAACGCGTGGCGCTGGCGCCGATCCGCGCCTACCAGCGCTGGATCTCCCCTTCTCGCCCCCGCCGCTGCAAGTACGAGCCGACCTGCTCGGCCTACGCGGTGGAGTCGATCGAACGCTTCGGCGTGATCCGCGGCTTCATACTCGCCTCCTACCGCCTGATCCGCTGCAACCCGTTCAGCCACGGCGGCTTCGACCCGGTGCCGGACCGCTTCACCCTGCGCGGTCTCGGCCACATCCACCCGGCCGACTACCACGGTGAGGCGCACTCCTGATGTTCATCCCCGACGCGAACATCCTGCAGCCGCTGATCGACGTCGCGAACTCGGTCCTCAAGTTCTTCCACGACAACGTCGGTCTCTCCTGGGGCATGTCGATCATCGCGATCACGGTCTGCACCCGGGCGCTCCTGATCCCGCTGACCTACAAACAGCTCAAAGGCATGCGGGCGATGCAGGCGCTCCAGCCGCAGATCAAGGAGCTCCAGGAGAAATACAAAAACGACAAACAGCGCATGCAGCAGGAAATGATGCGCTTCTACAAAGAGAACAAAGTCAACCCGTTCGCTTCCTGCATCCCGCTGCTGGCCCAGCTCCCGGTCTTCATCACCCTCTTCTACACGCTGCGCCACGAGCTTCCGGACGACATCTGCTCCAACCTCGGCCTGCCAAACGGCTGCGAAACCGCGGGCCACGCGTCCTTCCTCTTCATCAACGACCTGACCGCGAAGGCGACCGGCAGCGAACTGATCGCGCTGTTGATCCTCTACGTCGGGACCCAGCTGATCTCCGGCTTCTTCATGTCGGTGACCGCTGACAAATCGCAGCGCACGATGATGTTCGTGCTGCCGCTGATTTTCGTCCCCTTCGTGATCAGCTTCCCGGCGGGGCTGATCCTCTACTGGATCACGACCAACATCTGGACGATCGGGCAGGGGCTGGTGATCAAACGGATCATCCCGGCGCCGGTGGTGCCTACGGTGGAGGAGAAACGGGCGGCCAAACCGCCACCCAAACCGCCGAAAAAAAAGAAGCGGCGGCGTTAGAGGGCTCCTGGAGAAGGGGCCCTTTTTCTTGGGGCTTGCGGGGGAGGGAGTCGGGGCACCCTCCTCTCTCAAACTCGGGCGGGGGTGGCTGGTGGACGATCGAGGTTCTTTCCGCCGCCCGAGTTACAAGCCGTTCGGAGGGTGCCCCGACTCCCTCTTACGGAGGTCGCAGGGGGTCCCCTTCAGCGGTCCATACTTGCTAGCTGCGGGCGCGGGCGGCTATTTTTGGGGGGCAGCGGCTCGCTAGCTGCGGGGCGCCTGCGGGCTTCCGTCAGCGCCAGATCAGCTAGCCGAAAGCGCTCGTAGCCGGGGGTCTCACCCTCTCCGAACGGCTTGTAACGAGCGGCCTGCGGCGATCTCGGCCGGCCGCGATCGATCCAGCGCGAGTTTGAGAGAGGAGAGGGTGAGACCCCCGGCTCTCTAGCCCCGAGGCCGCTTCTTGGCGATGCCGGACTTGCGGGGGAGGTCGGGGGGCGTGGGGGCGGACTTCCTCAACACGTGGAGGTGGCGGTGCTCGGAGCCGGCTCGGTGGCCTACATCGAGGATCTGCTCTGGGGTCATGGCGAGGGAAGTTGAGGCGCGGTCCATCTGGCGCTCTTCGTCCTCGTCGCGTTTGCCCTTCCAGGCGACCAGGACACCGCCTTCCTTGAGCAGCGGGGAGGCGAGCTCGGCGAGGGTCGAGAGGCGGCCGACGGCTCGGGCGGTGACCACGTCGTAGGACTCGCGGCCGCCTGCGGGGGGGTCGGCGCGGGCGACGTCCTCGGCGCGGGCAGTGATCGCGGTCGCGTTGCCGATCCCCGCCTCGGCTGCCGCGCGCTTGATGAAGGCCGTCTTGCGGCCCACGGACTCGATCATGTCGACGCTTGCGTCGGGTAGGGCCACGGCCAGGACAAGGCCCGGAAAGCCAGCTCCAGAGCCGATATCGGCGATCCGGGACGCCTTGCGGAGCTGGGGCACATCGAGGCCGGTCAGGCTGTCCTCGACGTGCACCTTCCAGGCGCGGTCCTCGGTGACCGAGCTGACCGAGGCGCGCTCGGCGGCGAGGAGCGCGAGGACGGTCTGGAGCGACCGGCGCTGGGCGTCGGAGAGAGAGCCGGTGGGGTCGGGGCTCACTCGGAGACGAGCGGCGCGACGATCACGCAGCGGTGGGGCTCGTCGCCCTCGCTGTAGGTCTCGACCCCGGAGCGGCCTTTCAGCCGTTCGTGGACGACGCGGCGCTCCTGGGCGCTCATCGGGTCCATCTCGACCACGCGGTTGTTGGTCAGCGCCTGCTCGGCAGCGCGGTCGGCGCGGCTCTCGAGCGTCTCCTTACGCCGGCCGCGATACCCCGCGGCGTCGACGATGACGCGTTTGCGGTCGCGGAGACCACGGAAGGCGGCCTGGTAGCAGAGCAGCTGCAGGGCGTCGATCGTCTGGCCCCTTTTGCCGATCAGCAGGCCGTAGTCGTCCTTGCCGACGACCGTGACGAGGATCCGATCGTCGTCCTCCTCGATCTCCACGTCGCCGTCGAGATCGAGCTCGTCGAGCACCCCCTCGACGAGCTCGCGGGCGCGCTCGGCAGGGGAATCGGGCCAGTCGGCCAGGTCGGACACGCGCCCAGGCTATCCGACCGATGGGCACGGCGCTCAACTAGTCTGGCCCGCGATGGGCACCGTCTACGCGATCGCGAACCAGAAGGGGGGCGTCGGGAAGACGACGAGCGCCGTCAACCTCGCCTCCTGCACCGCCTCGGAAGGCGAGCAGACGCTGCTCGTCGACCTCGATCCGCAGTGCAACGCGACGGTCGCGCTGGGTGGCGGGCGCGATCTGCACCCCTCCTCCTACGACTGCCTGACCGGCGAGACCGAGGTCGCCGCCGCGGCTCGACCCGCCGGGCCCGACAACCTCTGGCTCGTCCCCGCCAACGTCGACCTGGCGGGCGCCGCAATCGAGCTTCCCCGGGTCGAGAACTCGGAGATCCGGTTGCGCGAACGGCTCGGCCCGGTGCGGGAGCGCTTCGCCCACACCTTCCTCGACTGCCCGCCGTCGCTCGGCCCGGTCTCGGTCAACGCCTTGGTGGCCGCCGACCGCGTCATAGTCCCGGTGCAGGCCGAGTACCTGGCGCTCGAGGGCCTGGTCCAGTTCCTGGAGACGTTGGGCCTGATCCGGCGGCAGCTGAACCCGAGCCTGGAGGTGTCGGGATTGCTCATAACCATGTACGACGAGCGCACGCGGTTGGCCCAGGACGTCGAGGCCGAGCTGCGCAAGCAGTTTCCGGGGATGGTCTTCGAGACGGTGATCCCACGCAGCGTCCGGGTCGCCGAGTCCCCTAGCTATGGTCTGCCGGTGACCGACCACGCCCCCAATTCGCGCGGCGCCGTCGCCTACCGGGCGCTGGCCAAGGAGCTCGCCGCCCGTGGCTAGTGGGACCAAGCGCCGGGCCGGGCTCGGCCGCGGGCTCGCCGCGATCCTCCCCGAGACGCCGGCCGACGCCGCCGCGGGCGAGCTGCTCGAGCTGCCGGTCACCCTGATCAAGCCGAATCCGAGCCAGCCCCGCACCACCTTCGACCCCGATGCGCTGACGGCCTTGGCCGCCTCGATCGAGGCCACCGGCGTGGTCCAGCCGCTGCTCGTCCGCCCGCTCGTCGACGGCAGCTACGAGCTGGTCGCCGGCGAGCGCCGCTGGCGCGCCGCCCAGCAGGCCGGGCTCGACAAGGTCCCGGCGGTCGTCCGCGACCAGGCCGAGCCGGAGCGGCTGCAGGCGGCCCTGATCGAGAACATGGTGCGCGAGGACCTGAACCCGGTCGACGAGGCGAAAGCCTGCGCCGCCCTGATCGAGGACCTCGGGCTGACGAAAGAGGAGCTGGCGCGGCGGGTCGGCCGCAGCCGCCCCGCCGTCTCCAACCTGATCCGCCTGCTCGAGCTGCCCGACGAGGCGCTCGAGATGCTCGAAAGCGGCGAGCTCTCGGAGGCGCACGGCCGCACGATCCTCGGCGCCCCCGGCAACGACGTCCGCCGCCGGCTCGCCCGTGAGGCCGTCGCGGGGGGGTGGTCGGTCCGCGAGACCGAGAATCGGGTTCGGCTGGCCGGCCAGCCAAAGGCGCGGCCGAGGAAAGCTCCGATCGATCCCGACCAGCGGGCCGCCTTCGACGACGCCGGCGACGCGCTCGAGGCGGCCCTCGGCCGTGAGGTCAACGTGAAAGCCCGCGGCACCGGCGTCATCGTCGAGCTCCGCTTCGACGACCTGCGCGAGGCCCACGAGCTGGCCCGCGAGCTGCGCCGGCGGGGCAAGTGATCGGCGCTGCGCGGCGCCGCTATCATCGCCGTCCCCGGGCGATTAGCTCAGTTGGTTAGAGCGCGTCTCTGATAAGGACGAGGTCCCTGGTTCGAATCCAGGATCGCCCACTCGGCCCCGTACACTTTTTGGCCCAGACCTCGTACGGCGGGAGCAATCTCTTGCAGCAGATGCAGATCTATGGCGTCAGCTTCGACATGGTCGGCAAGCAGCCGATCGTCTTGTTGAAGACCGTCGACGGAAACCGGTTCCTGCCGATCTGGATCGGCCACCCGGAGGCGGCGGCGATCCTGATGAAGCTGCAGGGGGCCTCCACCCCGCGGCCGATGACCCACGATCTGCTCTCCGACATGCTGGAGAACCTCGACGCGAAGTGCGAGCGGGTGTCGGTCACCGAACTGCGCGACAACACCTTCTACGCCTCGATCACGGTCTCGGTCGGCGGCTCGGAAATCGAGATCGACTCGCGCCCCTCCGACGCGCTCGCCCTGGCGGTCCGCGTCGCCGCCCCGATCTTCGCCGCCGAGGAGGTCATCGAGGAGTCGGCGATCGAGTTCGAGCACGAGGTCGAGGACACCGAGGAGGTCGTGGACAAGTTCAAAGACTTCCTTGACGAAGTCAGTCCTGAGGATTTCGCCAGCGGCGATTCCTAGGCCTGCAAACCGGCGCATCGCGTTGTCGTCGCTCGGTCATGTGCAGAGCACACTCCCTCGTTCCTCCTAGCGCTGCTTGGTTTTCGGCCTAGGAAACGCCGCTCGGGGCCAGCGCCATATCCAGAATGCGCGTGACGAGGTCCTCAAAGGACATCCCGGCCGCCTCGGCGGCCTGGGGGAGGAGGCTGGTGTCGGTGAGGCCGGGGATCGCGTTGGCCTCGAGGACCCAGGGGCCGTCGGCGGCGAGGATCAGGTCGACGCGGGCGAAGCCCTCGCATCCGAGCGCCTTGCAGGTGGCGATGGCGGCGTCGGTGACCGCGGCGCGCTCGCTGGGGGAGAGGTCGGCGGGGCAGACGAAGCGGGTGCGGCCGATCTCGTAGCGGGCCTCGAAGTCGTAGCGGTCGCCCTCCGCCGGGATCGCCTCGACGATCGGCAGCGGCTCGGTGCCGAGGACGCTGACCGCCAGCTCGCGGCCCTCGACGAAGCGCTCCAGGATCACCCGGTCGTCGTAGGAGAAGGCGGCGACGAGGGCGCCGGGGACCTCGGCCGGCGCCCCGGCGAACTTGATCCCCAGGGAGGAGCCGCCGCGGTTCGGCTTGACCACCAGCGGGAAGCCGAGGGTGCCCTCGAGGTCGGCGAGCGCATCGCCCGCGCCGAGCTCCCGGAAGGCGGTCTGGGTGAAGGCGAAGGAATCCGGGGTGGGGATGCCCGCGCCGCGCATCGCCGCCTTCGCCATCACCTTGTCGATGCAGCGGGCGCAGGCGGCCGCGTCGGGGCCGGTGAAGGGGATGCCGAGGATCTCGAGCAGCTCCTGCGCCGTCCCGTCCTCACCGCCGACGCCGTGCATGGCGACGAAGGCGACGTCCGGTTTCTCGACGCGCAGGCGTTTCACGAGGTCACTGCCGACGTCGATCGGAACCACCTCATGGCCGAGGCGTTCGAGCGCGTCCTCGACCCGGGCGGCGGAGCGGAGCGAGACCCCGCGCTCCAACGACCGGCCGCCTTTCAGCACCGCGACCTTCACGCGTTCGCGCCCCCGGCCTTGCGCAGGGGGAAGACGTTGCTGGCCACGTCATCAACCGGCACGTCCTCCGCTTCGCGTCCGGGCGTGCCGGGTGAACCTTGGGCCGTTGCCTCCGAGGGCGCGAGGGTCTCGTACAGCTCGACCTGTTCGCGGATCACGCGGCCGATCCGGGCGATTCCCTCGCGGATTTCCTCATCCGTCACCCCGCTGAAGTTCAGCCGCATGGAGTTCTTCCCGCGGCCGTCGACATAGGCCGCCGCCCCCGGCACGAAGGCCACATCGCTCCGCAGCGCCTTGGCCAGCAGGTCTTCGGTGTCGATGTACTCGGGCAGGGTCGCCCAGATGAAGAGGCCGCCCTCCGGTTCGGTCCAGGTCGCGGCGGCGGGGAAGTGCTCGGCGAGCGCCGCCAGCATCGTGTCGCGCCGTCCGCGGTAGAGCCCGCAGAGGTCTTCGACGTAACGCGTCCAGCCGCCTTCGGCGAAGTACTGGCGGACGAAGAACTGGGTCAGCGTCGAGGTGCAGAGGTCGGCCGCGCCCTTGCCGAGCACGACTTTCTCCAGCACCGGCGGCGGCGCCACCACCCAGCCGAGCCGGATGCCGGGGGAGAGGATCTTCGAGAACGTCCCCAGGTAGATGACGAAGTCGCCGCCGTCGAGCTGGTAGAGCGGCGGCAGCGCCTCGCCGCCGAAGCGGAGGAGGCCGTATGGGTTGTCCTCGACCACCAGCAGCTCGTGCTCCTGGGCGAGCTCGACCAGCCGCGCCCGCCGCTCGAGCGAGAGTGTCACGCCGCCCGGGTTCTGGAAGGTGGGCACGGTGTAGATGAACTTCGGCCGCCGGCCCTCGGCGCGCAGCTCGGCAAGCAGCTCTTCGAGCAGGTCGATCCGCATCCCGTCGGCGTCCATCTCCACCTGGCGCACGTCGGCCTGGTAGCTGCAGAAGACCGGCACCGCGCCGGGGTAGGTCGGCGCCTCGCAGATCACCACGTCACCGGGGTCGACCAAGGTCTTGGTGACCAGGTCGATCGCCTGCTGGCCGCCGGTGGTGACGACGATGTCGTCGGGGTCGGGCAGCATCCCCTCGGCCGCCATCACCTCGACGATGCAGTCTTTGGTCTCGTCGAAGCCCTCGGTCGGCCCGTACTGAAGCGCCGCCGCGGCGGACTCGGCGGCGATCTTGCTCATCTGCGCGGCAAGGCTCTCGGGCGGGAAGGTCGAGGTGTCGGGCAGCCCGCCCGCCAGCGAGATCACTTCCGGGCGGGCGGTGACCGCCATCAGGTCGCGCATCGCCGAGGAGCGCATCACCGTGGTGCGCTCGGCGAAGAGGCCGGCGTAGCGCTCGAGGTCACGGGTCGAGGTGTGCGCGCGACGTTTGTGCGGCGGCTGTGGGACCTCCGTCATGCAGGGAAGTGTGGCGGATTGCAGCCCACATGCCCACACCGTTAGGTTTCCGGCCGTGCAATTTCTCACCGACCTCGGCATCGGCTTCGCGATCGGCATGCTCGCCGGCACCACCGGCACGCAGGGAGGAGCCCGCGGGCGCATGGTCCTGCTGGCTGCGATCGTCGGCCTCGTCGCCGGCTTCCTGGCCGACAGCGTGCTCGGCGCGGTGGTCGCCGCGGTCGGCGCCGCGGTCGCCTGCCTGGTGATCTCCGACCTCGTCTTCGGCGCCTCGCGGCGCGACGGATCGGGGGCCGGGGCGCTCGGCTTCATCGTCGCGCTGGCGGCCTTGGTGGTGCTGGCGATCGCCCTGCTCTTCTCCTGGCTGGAGATCCTGGTCGCCCTCGCCCTCGTCTGGCTCGGCGTCAGCCGCCATCGCCGCGCGCAGCGCAAACACGCCGGGCTGCGCGTCCTCCGTTAACGACTCGCGGCCACGGCCGAGGTCCGCCGTCCGCGATCATCGAACCAGCGATGCCCGGCGCACGCCGCAAGAAGCTGATCCTCACCTACGTCGACTCGCTGCGCACCGACATGCTGCGCCGCGCGATCGACGAGGGCCGCGCGCCGAGCTTCGGGGCGTTGGTGGAACGAGGGGTGTTGATCGACGATTGCGTCTCCAGCTTCCCCTCCGTGACCCCGGTCGCCTGCTCGGAGATGGTCACCGGGGTGGGCGCCGACGAGCACTGGATCAGCGGCATGAACTGGTACCACCGGCTGGAGCGGCGCTACGTCGAGTACGGCTCCTCGCTCGAGGCGACGCGCGCCTTCGGCGTCTTCCGGGCCCTCTACGACCTCGTCTACAACATGAACCTTGCCCACCTGTCGCCGGAGATCGAGACGCTCTTCGAGCAGCTCGACGACGCCGGGGCGCGGACCGCCTGCACGCCGTACCTGATCTACCGTGGCCGGCACCGGCACGAAGTCTCGCTCGACGGCCTCCTGCGGATGGCGGTCGACGCGACCCGGCTGAAGTTCCGCCACCACACCTGGGGCCCGGCCGAGCTCTTCTACGGCGACCTCTACGCCAGCCAGGAGGTCCCCTGCAGGTCGACCTCGATCCCCGGCGTCCGCGATCCGTACGCCGCCTGCTGCGCGGTCGAGCTGATGAAGGAGGACGGCTTCGACTTCCTCCTCCTCTCGCTGCCCGACAACGACAATTACTCGCACCGTCACGGTCCGGAGGCCTCGGTCGAGTCGATCGCCAGGGCCGACGAATGCTTCGGCACGCTGATCGAGCAGGCGGGCGGGATCGACCCCTTCCTCGATGAGCATGCGGTGATCCTGGTCGCCGACCACGCCCAGACCGACGTCGACCGGGGCCTGCCGCTGGCCGACATCCTCGCCGCCGAGTGGTCGGTGCTACGGCCCTCGGACGAGAAACCGGAGCGGGCGCAGCTGGCGGTCAGCCCGACCGGGCGCGCCGCCCACGTCTACCTGCTGCCCGGCGAGGGTGAGCGGGCCGACCCGGCGGCGGTGGGGGAGAGGCTGGCGGAGATCGAGGGCGTCGACCTGGTCTGCCGGCTGCTCGACGCCGAGGGCGCGCCGCTCTACCGGCCCGAGCCGGGGATGCCGGCGACCGCCGACGAGTGGGCGACGGTCGAGAGGGAGGGAGCCCGCATTCGCTTCCGTCCCGGCACCGACGTCACCGACCTGCGCGGAGGGCGCTGGGAGGTCGAGGGGGAGCTCGACGTGCTGGCGGCGACGGTTGCGGACGGCAAGCTCCGCAGCGAGGCCTACCCAGACCCGCTGCAGCGGGTCTGGTCGGCGCTGACCGCGCCGCACTCGGGGGACTTCGTGCTCTCGCTTGCCGACGGCTTCGAGGCGGTCGACTGGGGCGGCACCAGCCACGCCGGCGGCGGCAGCCACGGGGCGCTCCACGCGGGCGACAGCCTCGGGCCGCTGCTCTTCGTCGGCTGCGGGCCGCAGTCGGCGGACGAGCGTGAGCAGTGGACCCTGCGCGACGTCGCTCCGGCGGTGCGCGCACACTTCGGTCTGGCATGACGCGCCTGGCGGCCCTGCTGGCCCTGCTCCTCGCCCTCACCCTGATCGCGCCGGCGAGCGCCGCGGCGACCGGGGAGGAAACGCCGGGCCCGAACGACGTCACCTCCGAAGAAGCGACCGCGGCGGCCGCAAAGGACCCGAACGTGGTCAAGGAGAAGCAGGAGCACCCGGAGCTGGTGCCGAGCGCCACCCTGCGCAACGAAAAATGGGAAGTCGGCTGGTTCGAAGGCGACCACGAGTACGCGCTGGTGATGGTCGACCCGAAGACGGGCGAAGTGACCGAGTCGTGGACCGGCTACCAGGTGGCCTGGGAAATGGCCCGCGGCTACTCGGGCGAGTTCGCCCACTCGCTGAACTCGCCGCTCATCTGGATCCCGCTCTGTCTGTTCTTCCTGGTCGGCCTTTTCGACTGGAGACGGTGGAAGAGGATCGCCAACCTCGACCTGCTGGTGCTGCTCGGCTTCGGCGTCTCCCACTTGTTCTTCAACCAGGGCAACATCGGGCTCTCGGTGCCGCTCGCCTACCCGGTGCTGGTCTACCTCCTGGCGCGGTGTCTGTGGATCGGATTCCGCGGGCGAGGAACCGGGCTGCGGCCGGTCTGGCCGACGATGTGGCTGCTGATCGCGGCGCTCTTCCTGATGGGCTTCCGGGTCGGGCTGAACATGGCCGACGCGGGCGCGATCGACGTCGGCTACGCGGGCGTCACCGGCGCCCACCGGATCATCCACGGCGAGCAGCTCTACGGCGACTGGCCCGAAGACATCCACTCCGGCGACACCTACGGCCCGGTCAACTACGCCGCCTACGTGCCCTTCGAGGTGATCTGGCCCTACACCGGCGAATGGGACGACCTGCCCGCCGCCCACGGCGCCTCGAT
>DATEDJ010000095.1:0-6996 GCA_035281725.1 Solirubrobacterales bacterium | reverse complement strand
ATCCAGATCCCGTTCAGATCGCTGCTCGCCCGCCAACGGATGTGGCCGTCCGGCTGCTGCATCGATTCCATGTAGTCGAGCGGTTCTTCGGTCGGCAGCCCGGATCCGCTCCGCCACGTTTCCGGGTCGCCTCCCGAGGCCGAGATCCCCTGTGCGCCCCACGCGGTCGAGGCGACGTTCGATTCGCCTTCGGTCGACGGGTACTCGGCGATTCCGGGTCCGGGGGCTCGATCGGCGCCGGATTGCCCGGCCCGCCGTCCGCCGGCTTGACGACTGCCGGCGCAAGGATCGCCACCGTCCGCTCGCTGAAGGTCACCGCCGGCCAGATCCTCGCGAACGTCGACGGGCCCGCCACCTTCACGGTCCGAATCCGTCGCCTGGTCACCGTTCGTCGTCGGGATTGGCGACTCCTGCGCACGACCTCGTTGGCTGCCGCCACCGCGGGGGTGACCACCATCCCCCTGCCGCAGCTCGGCCCCGGCCGTTACCGCCTCAACGTCCACCTGGACGGGATGCCGGAAGGGGAATCCTTCGTGCGGAGGCTCACGGTGGCGCCGGATCGCCATCCATAGGATCGACGGGTGAGCGAGGCCGCAGACATCTGGTCGCCCGCGGCGATCCTCGCCGACCTCGACGGGACGCTGATCGACTCGGTCGCCTCGAGTGAGCGGGCCTGGGGCGCGCTGGCACGCCGCCGCGGGCTCGACGAGGAGGAGACGCACCGCTTCGCGATGGGCCGGCCGACGCGGGAGACGATCGCGCTGCTCGTCCCGGAAGAGGAGCGGGACGCCGAACAGGCCCAGGTCGATCGCGACGAGGTCGACGACGCGGGGACGGTCGTCGCCTACCCAGGCGCCGCCGAGCTGCTCGCCGGGCCGATCCCGATCGCGGTCGTCACCAGCGGCTCGACCGAGCTGGCGACAGCGCGGCTGCGCGGCGCCGGCCTCGAGGTGCCGGAGGCGATGGTCACCGCCGACTCGATCGCCAACGGCAAGCCGCACCCGGAACCGTTCCTGCTCGGCGCCCGGGCGCTCGGGGTCGAGCCGCAGCGCTGCCTGGCGCTGGAGGACGCGCCACCGGGGATCGAGTCGGCCCGCACCGCCGGCATGCCGGTGGTCGCCTTCCGCACCTCCCACCCCGAGGCCGAACTCCAGCGCGCCACCGTCATCCTCGACACCCTGGCCGAAGCCGTCGCCCGCCTGCTCGGCTAAGCGGCCGCGGCCGCGGCCAGTCCCGCCGCCTCGGCGAGGATCTCCACCGAGCGCACCCGGTTCTCGACCGAGTCGGCGTAGTGCACGGTGATCAGCTCCTGCACGCCGGTCTTCGCCTGGAAGTCCGCCAGGTAGGCGGCCGCCTCGTCACCGGTCCCCACCGCGGAATAGGTCAGCATCTCGTCGACCGCGCGGGCGCGCGGCGAGTCGAGGATCTGGTCGACCTCCTCCTCGGTCAGCTTGCCACCCGAGGGCGACTTGAAGAGGCTTTTCACCCGCACCCGGCGGGTGATCTCGAGCTGGGCGTCGGCCCCGGCCTTGTCGGCGGCGGCGATCACCCCGATCCCGGCCATCGCGTAAGGCTCCGCCAGCTGCTCGGAGGGCTTGAAGTTCTCCCGGTAGAGCTCGAGCGCGTCGAACAGCGAGTGTGGCGCGAAGTGGGAGGCGAACGCGTAGGGCAGTCCCAGCACCGCGGCCAGCTGGGCGCCGTAGAGCGAGGAGCCGAGGATGTAGAGCGGCACGTGGGTGCCTTTGCCGGGAATCGCGATCACGCCGGAGACGGGGCTGTTCTCGCCCAGCCATTTCTGCAGCTCGACCACGTCCTGGGGGAAGCGTTCGCTGGAGAGCTCGTCGCGGCGCAGCGCCCGCATCGCCGCGGTGTCAGAGCCGGGGGCGCGGCCGAGGCCGAGGTCGATGCGGCCGGGGTGGAGGGTGGCGAGGGTGCCGAACTGCTCGGCGATCACCAGCGGCGAGTGGTTCGGCAGCATGATGCCGCCGGCGCCGAGGCGGATCGTCTCCGTGTGGGCGGCGATGTGGGCGATCAGCACCGAGGTGGCGGAGCTGGCGATCGAGCGGATGTTGTGGTGCTCGGCGTACCAGATGCGCTCGTAGCCGAGCCGCTCCGCCGTTTGGGCGAGCTGGACCGAGCCGGCGAAGCTGTCGGCGATCGACTCGCCCGGGCCGACCGCGGCGAGGTCGAGGATCGAGAGGGGGACGTCAGTCATCGCTTAAGGATGCCGAACCGCGATCGCCGGCTCAGATCCCGGCGCCCATCTTCCCCGAGCGTGCGTCGGCCCATTCGTCGACGCCGGAGTCGAAGTCGACGATCCGGTCGATCTCGGCCAGCTCCTCGGCGGTGAAGTCGAGGTTGTCGAGGGCGTCGACGTTCTGCTCCAGCTGCTGCACCGAGGAGGCGCCGATCACCAGCGAGGTCATGCCCGGGTCGCGCAGGCTCCAGGCGAGCGTCATCTGCGCCAGCGACTGGCCGCGCTTCTCCGCCAGCGCGTTCAGCTCGCGCACCCGGCCGATCACCTCGTCGTTGAGCCAGCTCGAGTCGAAGGCGCCGTAGCCGCTCTGGGTCGCCCGCGAGCCCGCCGGGATCCCCTCCAGGTACCTGCTGGTGAGGAGGCCCTGGGCGAGGACGGTGAACCCGATCACCCCGACGCCGAGCTCGTCGCACGCGTCCAGCAGTCCCTCGCGCTCGATCCAGCGGTTCAGCATCGAGTAGCTCGGCTGGTGGATCAGGAGCGGCGTGCCGAGGTCGGCGAGGATCGCCGCCGCGCGCCGGGTGTGGTCGGCGTCGTAGGAGGAGATGCCGACGTAGAGCGCCTTGCCCTGGCGCACGGCGGTGTCGAGCGCGCCCATCGTCTCCTCCAGCGGGGTCGAGCCGTCGAGCCGGTGCGAGTAGAAGATGTCGACGTAGTCGAGGCCCAGGCGGGCGAGCGACTGGTCGAGCGAGGAGAGCACGTACTTGCGCCCGCCGCCGCCCTGGCCGTACGGCCCCGGCCACATGTCCCAACCCGCCTTGGTCGAGATCACCATCTCGTCGCGATAGGGGCGGAAGTCTTCCTTGATCAGCCGGCCGAAGTTGATCTCGGCGGCGCCGTAGGGCGGGCCGTAGTTGTTGGCGAGGTCGTGGTGGGTGATGCCGAGGTCGAAGGCGCGCTGGGCGATCTCGCGCTGGGTCTCGAATTTGCGGTCGTCGCCGAAGTTGTGCCAGTAGCCGAGCGAGAGGACCGGCAGGTCGAGGCCGGAGCGCCCGGTGCGGCGGTAGATCATCTTGCCGTCGTATCGATTGGTGTCTGCGTGGTACCTCATCGCTCCGATTTCTACCCACTACGCGGGCTCGGCACGCGGATTTGGGACAGGGAGGGGCCTTCCCGGGGGAGAGATCGGCGCCGCCGAAGGATTAGGAGTGCCATGGAGCGACGCCCCAAGGTGGATCGAGAGCTGTCCGGCGAGCTGGTCGATGAGGTGCTGCGCACGGCCCTGGCACTCGAGGACGTGATCTCAGGACTGCTCGAGGAGCTGCCCCCGGAAGCCTTTCCCGGCCGCGACAACGCCACCATCCTGTTGGAGATGATCGTCGGCAGCGTCCACCCGGCGGCAGCCGCCGCCGGCGTCCGCGAGTGCCGCTCCGCGATCGCCCTCGTCGCCGCGATCCGCGAGCGCGTCCTCGCCGATCTCCACTCCGCCGCCGAGCTGGCGAAAGAGCGCGACTGAGCACACTCCCGAGCATCAAGCAATCCTGAAAAGTGAGGCGCTACGTTGACGAGAGCAGGTGACGGTTTCTCAAAAGGCACGAACTTCTCCACGAGATGTTCCCGGACCGGATCCTTCCGATCGAACGAGAAGGCGGCCAGCGGGCACTGGGTCCGTCGGGCGATCCGGAGCAAGGCGATCACCGACGTCGCTGCGGCTCGCGACGCCGGCCTTCTGACCGTCTCGCCTGGTGCGTGAAAAGCTGATCGCATGCCCTCGTTCTCAGCCTTCGACAGCCGCAACTACCGGACCGTCGCGCCGCGCGAGGGCTATGACCGCTGGGCGGCCACCTATGAGGACACGGTCGAGGACGCGATGGACATCGCGCTGCTGGAGCGGGTCTCGGTCGACTGGCCGACGGTCGGGAGCGCCGCCGATCTCGGCTGTGGGACCGGGCGGACCGGGGCGTGGCTGGCGGCCCGCGGCGTGGGAGAGATCGACGGGGTCGATCTCTCGCCGGGGATGCTCGAGGCGGCGCGCGGGCGCCGCGTCTACCACTCGCTCGGCGTGGCAGAGGTCAGCGACACCGGCCTTGACGGCGGCGCCTACGACCTCGTCGTCTCCTGCCTTGTCGACGAGCACCTCGCCGACCTCGCGCCGCTCTACGCCGAGGCGGCCCGCCTCGCCGATCCGGGTGGGCGCTTCGTCCTCGTCGGCTTCCACCCCCACTTCATCATCGCCTCCGGCATGCCGACCCACTTCGACGACGCCGACGCGGGCGAGCCGGTGGCGATCGAGACCCACGTCCACCTGCTGAGCGACCACGTCGCCGCGGGCCGCGAGGCCGGACTCGAACTCGCCGAGCTGCACGAGCGGGTCGTCGACGACGAGTGGGTTGCGCTGAAGCCGAAGTGGAAGCGCTTCCGCGACCACCCGATCTCCTTCGCCTTCGTCTGGGTACGGGTGGCCTAGGACTCCGAAGGGGCCTACGGGGAGATGCCCGATCGGGACTGATATGAAGCGGCGGTGAAGGAGACCGCGG
Organism: Solirubrobacterales bacterium; assembly: GCA_035281725.1. Classification (GTDB taxonomy): domain Bacteria; phylum Actinomycetota; class Thermoleophilia; order Solirubrobacterales; family 70-9; genus VAYN01. Next base: position 2,262 of record DATEDJ010000095.1, on the reverse strand, counting down.
GGGAGTGGGGGAAGCGGTTCGGTGACGTCGCCCGCGGGGTGCGCGACGGCGACGAGGCCGAGATCCGCCGCGCGGTCGAAGAGCTGAGCCGCCGTCATCGGCTGCTGGCCCCGCTGGCGCTCCTGGTCGGCGGCGTCGCGCTGCTTCTCGGCGGAGTCCGGATCCTGCTCTCCAACTGGCGGCTGACCCTGATCCAGATCCCGCCCGCAATGTGGATCTGGGCGGCGATGTACGACCTCCGCGCGCACGTGCTGCACGACCGCACCTGGCACGCGATCACCGGCCCGATCGTGATCCCGCTGATCGCCCTGGTCACCGCGATCACGATCGGCTGCTTCTTCCTCAACGCGGTGTTCGGCTTCGCGATCAGCCAGGAGGGACGGCCTGAGCTGCGCCCCGCGTTCGCCAAAGCGCGCCGCCACCTGCACGCGATCGCCGCCTCCGGCGGCACCGTCGGCCTCGCCCTCGGGCTCACCGTCACCGTCGTCACCCGCGCCGACCCGCCCTGGTTCTCGCTCTGCCTGAGCATCGTGATCGGGGTGATGATGGTCGCCTACGTGGCGGTGCCGGCGCGGCTGATCGGGGTGCGGCAGGGCGGCTCGATGCGCGACCGGCTCTCGGCCAGCATCGTCGGCAGCGCCCTGGGCGCGCTGGTCTCGACGCCCGCCTACCTGCTCGGTCGGATCGGCCTGCTGATGATCGGCTCGCCGTTCCTGCGCTTCCCGGGAATCCTGATCTTCCTGCTCGGGTTCACCTTGCAGGCGGGGGCGACGAGCGCGGTCAAAGCGGTGAAGATGGGGGCGAAGCTGGGACGGGGCGTCGCGGCGGGGGACGGAGACGCGGACGCCGCGACGCCGCGCTAGGCGCGTCGCGAATCCCATTACCTCCGAGGTAATCGGCCGGCGTCGCGCGCACCGCTACGCTGATTTCGATGTCGTCCCCGACTGCGACCGCGCCCAGGACCGGCGTCGGCCCGCTGCTGCGCGAGTGGCGGCGACGGCGCCGGCGCAGCCAGCTCGAGCTGGCGCTGGAGGCGGGCGTCTCGGCCCGTCACGTCAGCTTCCTCGAGACCGGCCGCTCGAACCCGAGCCGGGAGATGGTCATCGGCCTTGCCGCCAACCTGGAGCTGCCCTTGCGCGACCGCAACGGACTCCTGATCGCCGCCGGCTACGCGCCCGAGTACCGCGAGCTCGCCTACGAGGACCCCGACCTGGAGCCGGTCCTCGCCGCGATCGACCAGGTGCTCGCCGCCCTGGTCCAGCTGCTGCCGGGACGGCCGGCGCAGTCCGGTCTTTTCACCCCCTCGACGGGCGGCCCCGGCGATGAGATGATCGCCGGCCATGAACCGGGTTGATCTGGGCACACGATTGCGCGGTTTGCGCGCCGAGCGGGGACTCTCACTGAGCCAGCTGGAACAGGCGACCAACATCTCCAGCTCCTTCCTCTCGCTGGTCGAGAGCGGCAAGTCCGACATCACGATCAGCAGGCTGGTGCGGCTCGCCGACTTCTTCGACGTCGATCTCGGCGACCTGGTCCAGGGCAGCCGCACCGACCGTCGCCCGCTCGAGGTGATCCGCGACGGCGACGGCAGCGTCGTCGTCTCCCGCACCGAGGGCGTCACCGCGCGCTACCTCGGTCACCAGCGCTGGCAGCTCTCACCGCGGATCGGCGAGTACGAGCCGGGCGGCGTCGTCGACGTCGCCGAGGGCGAGCGGGGCGCGCGCGAGATGTTCCACCACCGCGAGCTCTTCTTCTACATCGTCGCCGGCACCTTCGAGATCACCGTCCACGGCGAGGAGCCGGTGAATGTCTCGCGCGGCGACGCCGTCCTCGTCCGCGACGGCGCCGACCGCGTCGTCAACATCGGCCGCCGTCCCGGCCGCATCCTGGTCGTCGGCGTCGCCACGGGCAGCTAGCCGGTCGATCCCGCGGTCGGGATCCAGCCAGGGGAACGGATAGGGGCCGGGTCGATTGGGGACGGCAGCCCCGGGCGTCTCGGAGGCGACCCGGGCAGGCTGTGGCCGCCTCCGAGACGCCCGTGACGGGAGCCTTCGGGTGAGAAGCGCGCAAGGCCCGTGCGCCTGCGGGGGGAGACGTCACACCTCCACAACGCCAACCCGAGTGCGTTCGCAGTAATCCTCGCTATGCGGGGATTACTGCGAACGCACTGAACGGACCCGTGGCAGACGTGACGCCTCTCCTGGGTGAACGTGACGTTCTCGGCGTCTCCCTCACGGATCCCGGCGCCCCTCCGCACCCCGG
>DATEDJ010000094.1:0-18947 GCA_035281725.1 Solirubrobacterales bacterium | reverse complement strand
GTGTCGATCGCCTGCTCGTTGGAGCGCTCATAGGAGCCGAACGGTAGGTCGCCGACCAGCATCGGCGTCTTGCACCCGCGCCGCACCGCCCGAGTGAGGACGAGCATCTCGTCCACGCTCACCGGCGTGGTCGAGTCGTGGCCCAGGACGACCATGGCCGCCGTGTCGCCCACGAGGACCATGTCGACGCCGGCCTGCTCGGCGATCTCGGCCGACGGGAAGTCGTAGGCGGTGACCATCACGATCGGCTCGGCGTTGAGCTTCATCTCCGCGAGTCGCGGAACGGTCATCGGCTTGCCGTCGGCGGGGCTCACAGCGACGCCTCGGACGCGAATTCTGAGTCGAGCAGGACCTCGGGGTGGGAGTCCACCTTCGCGATCCGGTTCTGGGCGTCGACGTGGACCACGACCGGGTCGTAGGTCTCCAGGTCCCGCTCGTCGTAGGAGGCGAACGAGGCGACGATCACCTTGTCACCCTCGTTGACGAGCCGGGCCGCCGCGCCGTTCACGCGCACCGCGCCCGAGCCGGGCTCGCCCTCGATCGCGTAGGTCACGAAGCGCGACCCGTTGTCGATGTCCCAGACGTGGACCTGCTCGTTGACCATCAGGTCGGCGCCCGCCATCAGCTCGGTGTCGATCGTGATCGAGCCGATGTAGTCGACGTCGCAGTCGGTCACCGTGGCGCGGTGGATCTTCGACTTCAGCATTTGCCTCTGCAAGGCATTCCCCTTTCAGCCGGCTAGCGGCTCGATGACGATGTTGTCGATTAGGCGGGCGCCGCCGACCTGGGCGGCAACGGCGATCAAGATGGGCCTGCCGGTGCCCAGCTGGGCCACCGGCTCCAAGGTCTCGGCGTCGCGGGCCTCGAGGTACTCGGGCTCGATCGCGGCCGCGGCGAGCTCGATCCAGGCGGCGGCGAGGCCGGCCTCGAGCGAGTCGAAGGCGAGCGCCTGCTGCTCAGCGGCGGCGAGGGCGCGCGAGAGGGCGACGGCGCGGGCCCGGTCGGCCGGCTCCAGGTAGACGTTGCGCGAGCTCATCGCCAGGCCGTCCTCCTCGCGCACGATCGGCATCACCTCGACCCGCACCGGGTAGTCGAGGTCGCGCACCATCCGCTTGATCACGGCCGCCTGCTGGGCGTCCTTCTGGCCGAAGTAGGCGACGTCGGGGCCGACGATGTTGAAGAGCTTGGCGACGATCGTGGTGACGCCGCGGAAGTGGCCGGGGCCGCGGCGGGCGGGGTCGCCGTCGAGGACCGAGGTGAGCCCGCCGCCGACCTCAACCGCGGTGGCGGCTCCATCCGGATAGAGCTCGGCGACCGCGGGGGCGAAGACGAAGTCGACGCCGGCCTCGGAGGCGAGGGCCAGGTCGCGCTCCTCGTCGCGGGGGTAGCGATCGAGGTCCTCGCGCGGCCCGAATTGGGTCGGATTGATGAAGAGACTCATGACGACGACGTCGTTGTCGGCGCGGGCGGCGCGCAGCAGCGAGACGTGGCCCTCATGGAGGAAGCCCATCGTCGGGACGAGGCCGATCGTGCGGCCCTCACGCCGATGCGGGTCGAGCGCCGCGCGCAGTTCGCCGACCGAGCGCACGACGCGCGCGGCAGTGCTGGTGGTGACGGTTTCGCCGGGGAAGGGGTCCAAGGTGATCAGGTCCATGCCTCAGGGGTCACGGCCGTAGGCGAATTATAGGCAAACGTGTGGCTTTTCGTTACATCCGATTTTGATCCGTTCGTGCCTGCTTCTCGAAGGACCCCACAGCGCGCGCCATCCATCACCAACTCCCACCAGGAGGCAAGCGAATGAGTTCCCGCAAGTTGCTGGCGCATTTCGATCAGGACGAAGCTCTCGCCGGAACCCACCACGACGCGGTGGAGGGGCTCGACGAGGGCGACAGCCGGCGCGCGTTCCTGAAAAAGGCCGGTCTCGGCGGTGCCGCCGTGATGGGCTCCGGCGCCCTGCTCGCCGCGCTCACCCCGGCCGGGGCTGCTGCCGCGAGCGGCAAGGGCCGCCCACCCGCCAAATTCGGCAAGGGTGACATCGGCATCCTCAACTACGCCCTCACCCTGGAGTACCTCGAGGCGGCCTTCTACAACGAGGCGACCAAGAACAACGTCGCCAGCGGCGCCCAGGAGTCCGCGTTCCTGAAGCGGACGACCGCCGACGAGAACGCCCACGTCGCGTTCCTGAAGAAGGCGCTCGGCAGCAAGGCCGTGTCGGCCCCGAAAGTCGACTTCGGCGACGCGACCAGCAAGGCGAAGTGGATCCCCACCTCCTTCGCCCTCGAGAACACGGGTGTCCATGCTTACTCGGGCCAGGTGCTCAACATCAGCAACCCGGCCTACGTCGCCGCCGCCGCTTCGATCCTCACGATCGAGGCTCGTCACGCGTCCGTCGCCGGCCTGCTGATGAAGCCGACCCCCAAGAACATCTCGCCCGATGGCGCCTTCGACACGCCGGAGACCGCTGCCGAAATCCTCAAGGCGGTCGAAGGCACCGGCTTCCTCGTCTGACCAAGCTGTCCCCGATGCCACCCCAAGAAAGACCGGTCGCGCGAGTTTGGGGCGCGCGGCCGGTCTTGCTCTAGTCGGGAGTCCGAGCGTGTGCCTCGCCCTCGCCCTCACCTACGTCCGGGTCGCGGTAGGAGATCGGGCGGAGCGGCTTCGCCGGGGCGCCGGCGCAGATGTGGCGGGCGGGGAGGTCGCGGGTGACGACGGAGTTGGCGCCGATCACGCACCGCTCCCCCACGCTCACCCCGCTGGTCACCGCGCAGTTGACGCCGAACCAGGTGTTGGAACCGATCTCGACCGGGCCCTTCGAGGTGAAGCCCTGCCAGGTGATCGGCATCTCAGGGTCGTCGAAGCGGTGCTCGGCGTCGCCGACGAAGCAGCCGTTGGCGAACATCACGTGGTCGCCGATCGTCACCTTGCCCTGGGCGGCGATCATCGTGCCGCGGTTGAGGAAGCAGCCTTCGCCGATCTCGATCTCGGCATCGGGGGCGAGGGTGAGCCAGCAGCCGGGCTCGAGCAGGGTGCCTTCGCCGATCCGCAGGCGGCCCTCGTCGAGCGCCTCGAGCATCTCTCCCTCGACCGGGTAGCGGACGAAGAAGCCGCCGCGGGCGGCGTGGCGATCGATCCGCAGGCGGCGTGAGAGCCGGTGGTTGCGCTCGTACCAGCGCCGCTTCGCCCACCAGATGCGCCAGCCGGTCTGCCCCATGGGGCCACGTTAGCCGTCGGCGGCGGGAATAGACTTGGCGCCGATGAGTGACCTGCGCGGCGGCATCGACCTCGGCGGCACCAAGATCCAGACCGCGGTGATCGACCCGAACGGGGCTGTCAAAGGCGAAGCGCGGCGACCGACGCCGACCGAAGGCACGCCCGCCGACGTGGCCAAGGCGATGACCGAGGCGCTGGTCGAGGCGGCGCAGAGCGCCGGGGTCGAGAGCTCCGACCTGCAGGGCGTCGGGGTCGGCTCGCCCGGCGACGCCGACGAGAAGACCGGCATCGTCACCGGCGCGGGCAACCTCCCCGGCTGGCAAGGCAGCTTCCCGCTCGGCGAGACGCTGGAGAAGGAGCTCGGCACGAGCGTGCGGATCGGCAACGACGTCCAGGTCGCGACCGAAGCCGAGTACCACCTCGGCGCCGGGCAGGGCTATGACAGCCTGATCGGCGTCTTCTGGGGCACCGGAGTCGGCGGCGGCTTGATCCTCGGCGGCAAACCGTGGCTGGGACGCGGCGCGGCCGGTGAGATCGGCCACATGGTGATCAAACGCGGCGGCGCCAAATGCCCCTGCGGGCGGCGCGGCTGCATGGAGGCCTACGCCGGGCGCAAAGCGATGGAAGCCGAGGCCAGACGGCGCCACGAGGACGGCGACAAGACCGACCTCTTCAAGCTGATGGAGAAGCACGAGAAACCGCGGCTGACCTCGAGCATCTGGGGCCGCGCGATCGACAACGGCGACAAGCTGGCCACCGAGCTGATCGACCGGGCGATCGAGGCGCTCGGCACCGGCATCGCCTCGGCGGTAAACCTGCTCGACCCGGAGCTGATCATCATCGGCGGCGGGCTCGGCCTGCGCTTCGGCGACCGCTACATGGACCCCCTGCTCGAGGAGATGCGCAAGCACGTCTTCTTCGAGACGATGCCCGAGGTCAAGTTGGCCTCGCTGGGCGACCTGGGCGGGGCCGTCGGCGCTTCGCTCCTGGTTTCCCGCTAGCTGGTCGATTCCGGGGCCGGGCCGGGTGGGCGTTCGGACGAGGCTCCGGGCCGTGCGGCCGGGGACGGGCGTGGCCCGAGGCCCTGCGGCCGGGGACGGCGCGATTCGGGGGCCGGTCGATTGGGGACGGCGGGCCCGGGCGTCTCGGAGGCGACCCGGGCAGGCTGTGGCCGCCTCCGAGACGCCCGGGTCGGGAGGTTCGTGGGAGGGGCCGTCACAGGGATGTGGCGCCTGCGGGGAGGGAAGGCGCAGGGACGGGGCGTCTGCGGGGAGATGCCGGGGTCCCGTGAGGGAGACGGGCGGATGCATGAGGGAGATGCCGGGGACTTCACCAAGACGTGCGCCCTCGCGGGGACCCTGCGCCGGCCCGCGGGGTGCGTTCGTCGCTTTTCCCATATACGGCAACAAGCGACGAACGCACCGAGGGGACCCGGGCCGTCCGTGACCTCTCCCTCACGTCGCCGTGACGTTCCCGGCTTCTCCCTCACGGATCCCGCCGCCCTTCCGCACCCCGGTCCCCGCAGGCGCCCCGCACCCTCGCCTCTCCCCACAGACCCGGCCATTTCGCGGCGGCCACAGCCTGCCAGGGCCGCCGCGAGATGGCCGCGTCCCTTTCCCGTCCCTTTGCCCGTCCCTCGCCTCCCGCCCCCCGCCCCCCGGCCGGGCGGGCCTCCTACGCCCGACCCCGCGTCTGCCGCTGCTGTTTCGCCACCGCGTCGACCAGGACCGCCAGCAGCAGCACGCCGCCGGTGACCATGTATTTGATCGGCGAGGCGAGGCCGAGCAGGTCCATGCCGTTGGAGATCGAGCCGATCACCAGGGCGCCGAGCAGGGCGGTCCAGACCGAGCCGCGGCCGCCGAAGAGGCTGGTGCCCGCGATCACCGGGCCGGCAATCGCCAGCAGCAGCAATTCGTTGCCGCCGGAGTTCTGGTTGACGGCGAAGAGCCGCGAGGCGGCCATCACGCCGCCGACCGCGGCCATCGAGCCGGAGATGGTGAAGACCGCGACCCGCACCCCGTTGACCCGGATGCCGGCCCGCCGGGCGGCCTCGTCGCTGCCGCCGACCGCGAACACGTGGCGGCCGAAGGTCGTCGTCTGTACCACGTACTCCATCCCGATCACGAAGCCGAGCAGGATCAACACCGCCAGCGGCACCCCGCGGGAAGCGTTGAAAATCGCCACAGCACCGATCACGATCGCCGCGATGACCACGAAGCGAAAGATCTGCGGCAGCGGGTTGCTGTCGCCCAGCCCGGCGGCCACCCTTCGTCGGTATCCGATCCCGAGCACCAACCCATAGGCGACGATGCAGACGACGGCGATGATCCAGCCGGTCGTGTTCGAATAGAAGATGTTGGCGAGCCCGGTGATCTTCGGGTCGGTCACATTCAGCGACCCGGTCTGACCGAGCACTTGTAACAGCGCTCCTTGCCAGGTCAATAACCCCGCCAAGGTGACGACGAAGGACGGGACCACGAACCTGCTGAAAAGGAAGCCCTGGGCGCATCCGATCGCGGCGCCCGTCGCGACCGCGGCGGCGATCGCGAGATATGGATTCCATCCATGTTTGACGTTCAGAACGACCATCACCGCGCCGCCGAGGCCGGACACGGCGCCGACCGAGAGGTCGATCTCCCCCAGCAGCAACACGTAGACGATGCCGACCGAGATCAAACCGATCGTGGTGATCTGCAGCATCAGGTTGGTCAGGTTCTGCGCCGATAGGAAACGGCTTTCCTGGACCTGGAAGATGAGCGCGATGACGACCAGGCCAAGGATCACCCGGACCGATGAGAGGTCGCCCTGGACGATCCGGCGGATCTGTTGGCGCACGTCGAGTTTGGGTTTTTCTTCGGTGTCGTCGCCCGACTGAGGGGCGGTCGGTACAGGCGTCGTGCTCATGCTTTCTCCCCCTCGGCGCCGCCGTCGGCGGCTTCCGCTTTCTCCTCGGCGACCTCGGCGCGGGCGCCGGCGTTGTTGCCGAGGCCGGTGATCGCCGCGACGACGTGCTCCTCCGTCACTTCGGTGGCGGCGAAGTCGCCGGACGCACGGCCGAGGCGAAGTACGAAGATTCGGTCGCAGACCTCGAAGACGTCGACCAGGTTGTGGCTGATGACGACAACGCCGAGGCCGCGTTCGCGCAGGCGTTTGATCAATCCCAGCACCTGTTTCGTCTGGGGGACACCGAGTGCGGCGGTGGGCTCGTCGAGCATCACCACTTTCGGTTCTCCGAGCAGCGAGCGGGCGACCGCCACCTGCTGGCGCTGGCCGCCGGAGAGGGTCCCGACCTCGCTGCGCAGGCTCGGGATCGTCACCGCGAGGTTCGACAAGAGGTCGCCGGCACGGTTCTCCATATCGACCTCGTCCAGCTGGCGGGTGAGGACACCGGGCCCGCCGAGCCTCTCCTCGCTGCCGAGGAAGAGGTTTGCGACGACGTCGAGGTTGTCGCACAGGGCGAGGTCCTGGTAGACCGTCGCGATCCCCAGGTTCGTCGCGTCCTGGGGTTTGTGAATCGACACCTCCTCGCCTTCGTAGCGGATCGTGCCGCTGTCGGCGCTGTTGATTCCGGCAATGACCTTCACCAGCGTCGACTTGCCGGCGCCGTTGTCGCCGACGAGGCCTACGACCTCGCCGGCGCTGACGGCAAAGTCGACCCGGTCCAACGCGTGGACCGGGCCGAAATGCTTACTGATCCCCTCCAGCTGGAGAAGGGGCTGATCTGGGCTCATGCTCAGCCCGAGATCCCTGCTTCTTTGCAAGCCGCCGCGAAGGCGCCTTCACACAGTTCCGCCGTGGTGACGAATCCGTCGGCGACGACCGTGCTCTTCACGTTTTCTTTCGTGACCGGCGTCGACTGCAGGAGCACCGACGGCACTTCCGCCTTGCCGTTGTTGATGAGCTGCGTTTCTTCTTTCGTTTCGACTTCGCCGGTTTCGCCGAGGGAGATCGCCATTTCGGCGGCGATCTGGGCCTCAGGTTCGATCGGCTTGTAGATGGTCATGAACTGTTCGCCCGTGAGGATGCGCTGCAGCCCCGCGACGGTCGCGTCCTGACCGGTGACCGGCCTTTCTTCCGGATTGATGCCGGCGCCCTTCATCGCCGCGATGGCGCCGCCGCCGGTTTCGTCATTGGCCGCGTAGATGCCGGCGAAACCGTTCTTGCCGAGGGCGGTGATCGCCTGGTCGGCCTCCTTCTGGGCGTTTTCGGCGGTCCAGCCGGGCGTGTCGTATTCCTTGGCGATTTCGACGCCTTCTTCTTCGAACACTTTGTTCGAGCCCGACTTGAACAGCGCGGCGTTCGGGTCGGCAGGATCACCGTTGATCTTGATGATCGGGCCTTTCGGTTTGCCGATTTCTTTCAACTTTTCGCTCAGGCTTTCGGCCTGCTGTTCGCCGACCCGTTCGTTGTCGAACGACACGTAGCCGGCGACTTCGCTGTTTTCGGTCAGGCGGTCGTAGCTGACCGTCGGCACTTCCTGGGCGTGAGCTTTTTCGACGATGACCGCGGCCGCTTTCGAGTCCATCGGGTCGAGGACCAGCACTTCAGCGCCCTGGGTCAGTGCGGCTTCACCCTGGCTGGCCTGCTTTTCAACATCACCACCAGCGTTGAAGTAGCTGACTTCACAGTTCGGACACTGTTCTTCGACCGCTTTTATGAAGTCGGGTTTGTCGTTCGTTTCGTAACGGGGCGTTTCGTTTTCCGGCAGAAGCAGGGCGATCTTCACACCTTCGCCACCGCCGCCACCGCCGCCGCCTTCACTGGTTTCTTCTTCGCCCGTCTTCGTCGTGCTGCTGCTACCACCGCCGCACCCCGCGACGACGCCAGCAATCAGGACAAGGGCGAAGGCCGCGAAGAGGGCTTTCTTCATCCAAGCTGATAGGGGCATCACTCCTCCTTTTTCTCCCCCCAACGTTCCAGCCGACCATACCCCTGCGGCACGACAGCCAAGCTTCGGTGCAGGGGTTTCCCCGAAACGGCCAACGTTGGGTTAAGCAGTGGGCCGAAATGTCCAACGAAACTACGCTGCTACCGGGAGCTTGCTGCCGCCGCGGGATTTCGACGGTACGACCAGATCGGACAAGAATCGACCGGTGTGCGAATCGGGAACGGCGGCGATCTCCTCTGGTGTGCCGACGGCGACGATCTGACCGCCCATTTCGCCTCCCTCGGGGCCGAGGTCGATCAGCCAATCCGCGGTCTTGATGACGTCCAGGTTGTGCTCGATCACCACCACCGAGTTGCCCTGATCGACAAGCCGGCCGAGCACGTCGAGCAGACGCTGCACGTCGGCGAAGTGGAGCCCGGTGGTCGGCTCGTCGAGGATGTAGAGGGTGTCGCCGGTGGCCACTTTGGAGAGCTCGGTGGCGAGCTTGATCCGCTGCGCCTCACCGCCCGAGAGCGTCGTCGCGGGTTGGCCGAGGCGGATGTAGTCGAGGCCGACATCGTGCAAGGTGCGCAACCGGCGGGCGATCTTCGGCACGTTCTCGAAGAAGCCGACCGCCTCCTCGACCGACATCGCCAGCACGTCGGCGATGTTCTTGCCTTTGAAGCGGACCTCGAGCGTCTCGCGGTTGTAGCGGGCGCCATGGCACTGCTCGCAGGGCACGTAGACGTCAGGCAGGAAGTGCATCTCGATCTTGATCTGGCCATCGCCCTTGCAGACCTCGCAGCGGCCACCCTTGACGTTGAAGCTGAATCGCCCCGGCTTGTAGCCACGGGCCCGCGACTCCTGGGTCTGGGTGAAGATCTGACGGATGTGGTCGAAGACGCCGGTGTAGGTGGCCGGGTTGGAGCGCGGCGTGCGGCCGATCGGCGACTGGTCGATGTTGATGATCTTGTCGATCTGCGAGAGACCATCGATCCCGTCGTGGGCGCCCGGCCGCAGTTTCGCCTGGTGCAGGCGGTTGGCGACCGAGGGGTAGAGCGTCTCGTTGACCAACGTCGACTTGCCCGAGCCCGAGACCCCGGTGACGCAGCAGAACACGCCGAGCGGGACGGTCACGTCGACGTCCTTGAGGTTGTGTTCGCGGGCGCCGCGGACGAGCAGCGCGCCTTTCGGCTGGCGGCGCTCCTCCGGCACCTCGATCTGTTTCTTCCCGGAGAGGTACTGGCCGGTCAGCGAGGCCGGGTCCTTGGCCACCTGTTTCGGGGTGCCGGCGGCGATGATGTGGCCGCCGTGCTCGCCCGCGCCGGGCCCGAGGTCGACCAGGTGGTCGGCGGCCATCATCGTGCCCTGGTCGTGCTCGACCACGATCACCGTGTTGCCGAGGTCGCGCAGCCGGTCGAGCGTCGCGATCAGCTTCTCGTTGTCCCGCTGGTGGAGGCCGATCGAGGGCTCGTCGAGCACGTACATCACGCCGACCAGACTGGAGCCGATCTGGGTCGCCAGACGGATCCGCTGCGCCTCACCGCCGGACAGGGTCCGCGCCGTGCGGGCCATCGAGAGATAACCGATGCCGACGTTGTCGAGGAAGGTGAGCCGTTCGGTGACCTCGCGGACGATCAGCCGCGCGATCGCCCGTTCGGTCTCGGTCATCTCCAGCTCTTCGATCCATTCCTTCGCCCGTCGCGCGGAGAGGTCGCAGTACTCGGCGATGCTGAGCCCGCCGACCTTCACCGCCAGGCTCTCGGCCCGCAGACGGGCGCCGTGGCAGACCGGGCAGGGCTGCTCGGCCATGTAGCCCTCGATCCGCTCCCGATTCGTCTCCGAGTCGGTCTCTTCGTAGCGCCGTTGCAGGTTGTTGACAATCCCCTCGAAGCGCACCTTGTAGGAGCGCCGGCGGCCGAAGCGATTGGTGTAGGTCACCTGGTGGCGCTCCTCGCCGGTGCCGTAGAGGAAGATCTCTTTCTCGGGTTTCTTCAGTTTCGACCAGGGCTTGTCGACGTCGACGTCGTAGCTCTCGGCGACCGAGGCGATCAGCCGCCGCCAGTAGGCGGTGACGCCGCGATTCCACGGCTGCAGGGCGCCCTCGGCCAGCGACAGGGTCGGGTCGGGGACGACCAGTTCGGGGTCGATCACCTTCTGGAAGCCGAGCCCGTGGCAGCCGTCGCAGGCCCCGTGGGGCGAGTTGAAGGAGAAGATCCGCGGCTCCAGCTCCGGGATCGAGGTGCCGCAGTTGAGGCAGGCGAACTGCTCGGAGAAGAGCAGCTTCGGCTCGTCGGAGTCGACGAACTCGACTTCGATCAGACCGGCGGCGAGCCCCGCCGCGGCCTCCACCGACTCGGAGAGACGGCGCCGCAGCTCCGGTTTCATCACCAGCCGGTCGACCACGATCGAGATGTCGTGTTTGAATTTTTTATCGAGGACGATCTCCTCGTCGAGGCGGCGCAGTTCGCCGTTGATCTCGGCCCGCGAGTAGCCCTCGAGCCGCATCTGCTCGAGCAATTTCCCGTATTCGCCTTTGCGCCCGCGGACGACCGGCGCCATCACGATGAATTTCTTGCCGTCCTCGATCGTCATCAGCCGATCGACGATCTGCTCCTGGGTCTGGCCGGTGATCTCCTCGCCGCACTGGGGGCAGAACGGGTGGCCGATCCGCGCCCAGAGCAGCCGCAGGTAGTCGTAGATCTCGGTCACCGTGCCGACCGTCGAGCGCGGATTCCGCGAGGTCGTCTTCTGGTCGATCGAGATCGCCGGCGAGAGCCCCTCGATCGAGTCGACGTCGGGCTTCTCCATCAGGCCGAGGAACTGGCGCGCGTACGAGGACAGCGACTCGACATAACGCCGCTGGCCCTCGGCGTAGATCGTGTCGAAAGCAAGGCTCGACTTGCCCGATCCGGACAGCCCGGTGATCACGATCAGCGCGTCACGAGGCAACTCGACCGAGACGTCCTTGAGGTTGTGCTCCCGAGCCCCGGAGATGACGATCTTGTCTGAAGCAGGCACGAATAACGAGTCTACCCAAGCGAACAGATGTTCCCCCGCCCTTCGCCGTACCCCTACCCGCCCGCCCCCCAAGTGAGTTCGCACTTTTCCCCGCTATGCGGTGATTTCTGCGAACGCCGCCAAGGAATTGGCCGTCAAGGGGGGAGAACTCTCGTGGCGTTCGCGCTTATCCCCGGTATGCGAGGAGAAGTGCGAACGCACCAGGAGATGGCCAGGCTGGCAGCACGACAGTTCGGGGTCATCACCCGAGAACAATTGAATGTCCTTGGCTATTCGGATGCCGCGATCGATCGCAGCGTCGAGTCCGGACGACTGCACGCGTGGCATCGGAGCGTCTTTGCCGTGGGACACCAGAACCTGAGCCCACACGCGCTTTGCATGGCGGCGATCCTCTTCCGCGGCCGGGGGGCGCTCGTCAGCTACCAGTCGGCCGTCTGGCTCTGGGGGATGGAGAGGAAGCTCGAGATCCCGGTACATGTCAGCGTTCGCTGGCGCGGCCATGCCCAAGATGCGATCGGCCTCCACCATTGCCCCGCACTTCGTGACGAGGACGCGACCGAGACCGAGCGGCTACCGGTGACCTCGGTACCGCGGACGCTGCTTGACTACGCATCGGAGGCACCGAGGCTCCGCCTGGAAAAGGCAATCGACTGGGCGGACCGGCTCGAGATCCTCGATCCCGCCGACGTCAACCTCATCACCGAAGAGGTCCGGGGGCACCGCGGCCGCGGCCCACTGCGTCGGGCGATGGTCATTTACCACGAGAAAGGCTTCACGCGGTCGGGCGGCGAGAAGAAGATGCTGGCTGCACTGGCCGACGCCGGCGTGCGACGCCCCGCCGTCAACAATTTCATCGAAGGCTATGAGCTCGACTTCTATTGGGAAAACGAGCGGTTCGCGGTCGAACTCGACAGCTGGGAGCACCATCGCTCCCGCCACTCGTTCGAGACGGACCCGGAACGCCAGGAGAAGTTGGCGATGATCGGCATCGAAATGATCCGGATCACCGGCACCCGACTGAAGCGGGAACCGCAAACGGTGGCGAGGCGCATCGGCGAACACCTCGAACGCCGCCGTCGCGACCGCGCCGCCTAGTGCGTTCGCAGTAATCCCCGGATACCGGGGAAAAGTGCGAACGCCACCTGGCGGGCTGGCTAGAGGGCGGCGGAGAGTTTGCGGCGGTAGGTGCGGGCCTCGGGGTCGGCCGGGTCGAGGTCGGCGAGGATGCCGATCACGGCGCGGCGGATGAGGTCCCGGTGCTCTCCGGGGTCGAGGTCTCCCCCGTCGCCGTTTGCCTCGCCGTCGCCGGCGGCCGGTGGAGCGCCATTCGGGGACGACAAGGCCTCCAGAAGGGCGTCGAGGGCCGCGGTGCGGTTGCCGGCGTCCAGGGCGGTCCAGGCGTCGGGGGCGACGCCGGCCTGGGACAGCTTCACGCGGGCGGCGATGCCGGCGGCGCCGAAGTCGTCGGGGAAGCCCTCCACCGCCTCCAGCGCCTCGGCCTCCGCCCCACGGGCGAGGCGCGCCCGGGCGAGCGCCACGGCGATGTCGGCGCGTCGCGGCTCCAGTTCGTGGGCCTCGCGCAGGGAGAGCTCGTCGCCCGCCGCCAGCAGCTCGTCGGCCCGGGAGGGGGCCAGGCCGTCGAAGAAGGCTTCGACCTGGGCGGGCGGGACGGCGCCGACGAATTCGTCGACGATCTCGCCGTCGCGGAAGGCCTTGACGGCCGGGATCCCCTGGATCCCGTAGCGCGCCGCGAGCGCCTGGTTGGCATCGGTGTCGACCTTGGCCAGCACCACCTCGCCGCCCCGCTTTGCCTCCGCCGCCTCGAGCGCCGGGCTCAGCTGGCGACAGGGGCCGCACCACTCGGCCCAGAAGTCGACCACCACGGGCACCTCTTTGGAGCGCTCGATGACGTCGCGCTCGAAGTTCGCTTCGGCGGTGTCGATCGGCATCAGGCGCCCGCCGTCATTCCCTCGAGGTCACGGCGCAGCTCGCGCAGCTCGTCGCGGATCCGGCCCGCCTCCTCGAAGCGCAGGTCGTCGGCGGCGGCGAGCATCTCCTCCTCCAGCGCGACGATCGTCTTCTCCAGCTCCTCCGGACTGTCGAAGCGCTCGGCGGCCTTGCGGCGGCGCCGGGCCGGGGCCCGGTCTTCCATCGCCAGCAGCTCCGACATCTCCGAGATCCCCTTGCGCACCGTCGTCGGGGTGATCCCGTGCTCCTCGTTGTAGGCGACCTGGATCGCCCGCCGGCGGTCGGTCTCGCGCATCGCCGCGCGCATCGCGTCGGTCTCTTTGTCGGCGTACATCAGCACCCGGCCGTTGACGTTTCGCGCCGCCCGCCCGATCGTCTGCACCAGGCTCGTCTCGCCGCGGAGGAAGCCCTCCTTGTCGGCGTCGAGGATCGCGACCAGGGAGACCTCGGGCAGGTCGAGCCCCTCGCGCAGCAGGTTGACCCCGACCAGCACGTCGTACTCCCCCAGTCGCAGGTCGCGGACGATCTGGATCCGTTCGAGCGTGTCGACCTCGGAGTGCAGGTAGCGGACCTTGACCCCGTACTCGAGCAGGTAGGCGGTGAGGTCCTCGGCCATCTTCTTGGTCAGCGTCGTGACCAGGATCCGCTCGCCTTTCTCGGCGACCTTCTTCGCCTCGTTCATCAGGTCGTCGATCTGGTTGCGGGTCGCGCGCAGCTCGATCTCCGGGTCGACGATCCCGGTCGGGCGCACGATCTGCTCGACGGTCCGCGACGATTCGGCTTTCTCGAACGGCCCCGGCGTGGCCGAGACCATCACCAGCTGCTTCACCCGCTCGAGGAACTCCTCGAACTTGAGCGGCCGGTTGTCGATCGCCGATGGGAGCCGGAAGCCAAAATCGACCAGGGTCTGCTTACGCGAGCGGTCGCCCTCGTACATGCCGCCGATCTGCGGCACGGTCTGGTGGCTCTCGTCGATGAAGCAGACGAAATCATCGGGGAAGTAGTCGATCAGGGTGTGCGGCGGGGTGCCCGGTTCGCGGCCGTCGAGGATCCGCGAGTAGTTCTCGATCCCCGAGGTGAAGCCGAGCTCTTTGATCATCTCGAGGTCGTAGGAGGTGCGCTGGCGCAGCCGGTGGGCCTCCAGCTGTTTGCCTTCGTTCTCGAGTTCGGCGGTCCTCAATTCCAATTCCGCACGGATCTCTTCGACCGCGCGCTCGACCGTCTCGTCTTTCGTGACGTAGTGGGAGGCCGGCCAGACCGACACGTGGTCGATGTCGTCGATCACCTCGCCGGTCAGCGGGTCGAAGTGCTGGATCCCCTCGATCTCGTCGCCGAAGAGGGCGATCCGGTAAGCGGTCTCGGCGTAGGACGGCATGATCTCGAGGACCTCGCCGCGCACCCGGAAGTGGCCGCGGCCGAGCACCGCATCGTTGCGCTGGTACTGCATCTTGACCAGCTTGCGCAGCACCTCGTCACGGTCGATTTCCTTGCCGACCTGGAAGAGCTGCATTTTTTCGTTGTAGATCTGGGGCGAGCCGATCCCGTAGATGCAGGAGACCGAGGCGACGATGATCACGTCGCGACGGGCGAAAAGCGAGGCCGTGGCCGCGTGGCGAAGGCGGTCGATCTCGTCGTTGATCGAGCTGTCCTTCTCGATGTAGAGGTCCTGGGCCGGGACGTAAGCCTCCGGCTGGTAGTAGTCGTAGTAGGAGACGAAGTAGTTGACCTCGTTCTCCGGGAAGAACTCGCGGAACTCGTTGCAGAGCTGCGCGGCAAGCGTCTTGTTGTGCGCGATGACCAGGGCCGGGCGCTGGGTCGCGGCGATGACGCCCGCCATGGTGAAGGTCTTGCCGGTGCCCGTGGCCCCGAGCAGGGTCTGGAAGCGCTCGCCCGCGCCGAGGCCCTCGGCCAGGCCCGCGATCGCCTTCGGTTGGTCCGCGGTAGGGATGTAGGCAGAGTTCAGCTTGAAATCGGGCACGAATCCCCAAGATAGCGACCCCGGTGGCGCGGCCCGCGAGGGCCGTCCCCGCCCCGCCCACGAGTGAGTTCGCAGAAGTCCGCGGATAGCACGGCAAACTGCGAACTCACCGGTGGGCCGGCAGACTGCGGGCCGATGAGACTCACGCGTACCGCCCTCGCGGCGTTCTTCTCTTTCTCCGGAATGCTGCACTTCGTGCGGCCACGGCCTTACGAAGCGATCGTGCCGCCGCCGTTCCCGAAACGGGAGTCGGTGGCGATCTCGGGGGTCGCCGAGGTGGTCGGCGCGGTCGCCGTCCTCCACCCCGCCACCCGCCAGACCGGTCGCTGGTGGCTGATCGCGCTGCTGCTCGCCATCTTCCCGGCCAACATCTGGATGGCGGTCAGCCCGGAGAAGGTCCCGGGGCTGGGGAACAAGATCCCGCGCTGGGCCCTCTGGGCCCGCCTGCCGCTGCAGCCGCTGGCGATGCTCTGGGTCTGGCGCGCCACCGAGCGCTAGGAGGGATTGGCGAAACTCGCGTGTGCGGATGGCGAGCGCCGGACCAAGCGGGGCAAGGACGCAGGGAGGCCGAATAGGAGCGCTATTTGGCCGACCGAGGACGCCGCACCGCGACGTGTCCGCCGCCGCCAGGCGTGCGCGGGAGTTTCGCCAATCCCTCCTAGGCCCCGTCCGGCTCAGGGCAGGAGTTCTTCCAGCGCCTTGCCGATCCCGCTGAGGAAGCTTTCGCCGCCCAGGAACTTGCGCGCGTCCCGGACCAGTTCGATCCCCTGCTCGAGCGGGATGTGTTCGACCGTCGCCCGCAGCGGCGCGGCGATGATCCCGTTCAGCCGGCCGTGTTCTTCGGCGTCGTCGATCGCCCGCAGGAGCCCCGCGCGGATCGCCTTGGCGAGCTTTTCGTCGTCGATGTGGAAGCGCTTGGAGAAGCGTTCGCGGTTCTCCTTGGTGGCAAGCGCGCGGGCGAGCTGCTCGCGGGTCACCCCGAGCTGACAGGCGGCGCCGTCGAGCGCCGAGAGCGTGAATTCCTCCGCCAGGCCGTCGAGGCCGCCACTGGCTTCGTGCCAGGGGCGCGGTTCACAAGGATTGCGGGACTTCTCCGGCGTGTAGGAGGCGCCACCGGCGGCGAGGTAGACGCCGACCAGGGCCAGCGAAAGGACCAGGGCGCCGACGACCAGGATGCGGGCGCGGGTCACAGATCGATCCTCCGCGCCAGGCCGATCGGGATCAGCGCCAGCAGGCCGATCAGGGCGGCGATCGCGAACGAGGGGCTGAAGGCGTGGGTCGCCCCGCGATCGAGCTGGTCCTGCAGTTCATTACGTAGCTGGACGACTTCGGAGCGTTCGCCTTCGTCCTCGGGAAGCGGTTCGAAGACGTGGCCGAGGTTCGGCACTTTGCCGTCCTCGCCCTCCAGGTGTTCGGAGATCTTCTTCGCCAGATCGAGCTTCAGCAGCGGGTTGATCGGCGAGTCGAGGATCACCGCGGTGCCGGCGTTGATCGCCTGCCTCTGCTGCACGGCGATGTCGTGGGTGAAGACCGGGGTGAGCGCGAGCAGGCCGATGACGACGCCGGCGTGGCGGGCGGAGATCGTCCAGCCGCCGTGGATCGCCTGCGGGTCGCGGCCGGCGAGCGCGGTCTCGGTGAGCGCCGAGAGGACAAGCGAGAGCCCGACCCCGATCAGCGCCTGCGGCGGCAGGGTCAGCACCACCTCCGCCCTGGGCAGCAGCGCCAGGGCGCCGAGCCCGCCGGCGAGGAGGATCGCCCCGGCGGCGGCACGGGCGCGGGCGTCGGCGACCCAGCCGCTGAGGCGCGAGCCGACCACCGCGGCCAGCGGCATCATCGAGACGACCAGCGCGGCGCCGATCGGGCTGAGGCGCCAGCCTTCGATCAGCAGGAGGACGAGGAGGAAGAGCGCCGCGGCGATCGAGGCCGAGACCATCGCCAGGGCCACGTTCGCCCAGAGGTGCGGGCGGCCGGTCGGGCGCAGCTCGCGCTCGATCACCTTGGTCGACATCTCGTCGCGGGCGACGGTGAGGATCGGCACCGCGGCGGCGAGCGCCAGCGGCACCTGGAGCAGGAAGATCGACTGCCAGGAGACGAGCTGGGTGAGGATGCCGCCGACCGCCGGCCCGAGCGCCGCGCCGGTCGCCCCGGCGGTCGCCCAGACCACCGTCGCGCGGCGCTCCGACCCGACCGTCGCGGGCAACAGCTCCAGCGCCGCGGTCACCGCCAACGCGCCGCCCAACGCCTGCACGGAGCGGGCGATGAGCAGGGTCGAGAGGTGGTCGGAGATCCCGCAGGCGAGCCCCGCCCCGGCGAAGATCGCCAGCCCCACGGCGGCCGCCCGCCCCGGCCCGACCCGCCGCGCCGCCATCGCCGCGGGCACCGCGGCGAGCGCCATCACCAGGTTGAAGGAGACCAGGACCCAGGTGACCCCGAAGACCGAGGTGCCCAGTTCCCGATAGATGTCGGGCAGGGCGAGGACGACGATCGAGGAGTCGGCCAGCACGACGCCGACGGCCACTGCCAGCGCCCAGACGCGCGGATTCCCCCTACCCCGATCCATAGCCCAACTCGGAACCGTACTTTTCTCGGTACTCCTTTTGTCGTTCGAGGACCAGTTCGACGTAGGCGCGGGTTTCCGGGTAGGGGATTTCGTCGACCGAAAGCCCCGCCCCTCCCCACTTGTCGGCGTTGCCCGGGCCGGCGTTGTAGGCGGCGAGCGCGGCCGCCGTGTCGCCTTCGTAGCGTTCGAGCAGTTCCTTCAGCAGGAAGGTGCCGTAGCGGATGTTGATTTCCGGGTCGGAGAGGTCGTCGAGCTTGAAGGTGGTGCCGCCGCTCTGTTTCTCGATGAATTCCGCCGCTTCCGGGGTGATCTGCATCAGGCCGCGGGCGCCGGCGCTCGATTCGGCGTCGGAGAACTTGGACTCGGTGTCGATCACCGCGGCGATCAGCGCCGCGTCGACCCCCTTTTCGTGGGCTTGCTGGCGGATGATGTCCTCGTGCTGAAGCGGGAGCGTCAACTCTTTGATCGCCTTGTCGAAGGTCCCGTCGGCGATCAGGATGCCGACGATCAGACCGAGGACGACGGCGATTCCGCCCCAGAGCGGCCAGCTGCGACGGCGTCGGCGGCCGGCGGACCTGCCCTTCGTGCGCGCGGCTTCCCGGGGCCTCCCGCTCATCCCTGCAGCTTCGCGAGCAGCGCGGACAAGGCCGCCTCGAGGTCGTCGACCGAGCCGTCGTTGACGATCACGTGCTCGGCCCGGTCGGCCTTCTCCTCCTGGGTCAGCTGGCGTGCCTCGCGGGCGTCGACGAGGGCGTGGCCGCGGGCGGTGGCGCGCTCACGCCGGGCGTCTTCGGCGGCGACGATCGAGACGGTGGTGTCGAAGATTTTCTCGCGACCGCCCTCGAAGAGGAGCGGGACCTCGATCACGGCGAACTCGGTGTCGGCGGGGAGCGCGGCGATCCAGGCGGCGGTCTCGGCGCCCACCGCCGGGTGGATCCTCGACTCCAGCCAGGTCAGCTCCTCGGGGTCGGCGAAGACGATGCCGCCGATCTTGCCGCGGTCGGTGGGCTCGCCGGGCGGGGCGACCTCGGGGCCCCACCGCTCCGTCATCGCGGCCCGGAGCGGCTCGCCTTCGAGCAGGTCATGGACCACCGCGTCGCTGGAGAGCGTCGCCGCGCCGAGCCGGCCGAACGCCGCCAGCGCCTCCGACTTCCCCGCGGCGATGCCGCCGGTGAGTCCGATCGTCAGCGGCGGCGCCACCCGGCTCCGCCTTCAGTGCCTGCCCGGGGCAGGCACTTAGCCCCTGTCCGGGTACTCGCGCGTGCGGCCGGGGAGCGCCGCACCGAGCAGGGGTAGGACGTAAGGAGGCCGAATGGCAGCGCCATTTGGCCGACTGAGGACGA
>DATEDJ010000093.1:0-4877 GCA_035281725.1 Solirubrobacterales bacterium | reverse complement strand
CTGTACCGGCATGGGGCGGCGGCGGCGACGGTGTTGCTTGGGGTCGATGGGGTGCTCGATGGGGAGAGGAGGCACGCTCGGTTCGTCGCGGCGAATCGTGAGGTGCCCGCGATGACGGTCGCGGTGGGAGAGCGTGGGGTGATCGTCGAGGCGCTGGCGGAGCTCGGAGCCCTTGCCAACCTTGTGACGTTCGAGGGTGTGGAGCGAAGCCGTCGCTATGCGACGGAAAGGCTCCACAGCGGCGAGGGTGTGGCGCGAAGCTCTCGCATAGCGAGAACAAGTCGCCACGCTGCCCGCGTGACTCTGCTGACCTCGGAGGCGACGCAGTGCGCTTCGGGGCCTCTCTACCTCGAGGTCCTCCACGCGCTTCGACGCTCCGGCGCCCCCGGCGCCACTGCGCTGCGCGGTGTTTGGGGGTTTCGCGGCGACGTCGCGCCGCACGGGGATCGGGTGCTGGCGCTGCGGCGCGACGTGCCGCTGCTCGTCGAAACGGTCGACTCGGTGGAGCGCTCGGAAAGGTGGCTCGAGATCGCCGAATCGCTTGCCGCCGGGTCCGATCTCGTCTACTGCCAAGGGGTGAGGAGGAGGTTGGTCCTCGACTGAGAAAAAGCGCTCTTTGCGGGACTTTTGGGGGCGCTGATCGTTCCAGATGCCGTCCGGCGCTCTCCCTACCTTGGGTTTTGAGATGAGCGAACAGACGCAGATGGACGGCCTGGCGCCGAGCGAGCCCGCCTTCGCCCCGATCGAGCCACAGCCTGCGCCGGAGGCGACGCTCGAGCGCGCCGCCGAGCCGGTGACTGAGGCGGCGCGGATCGCGATCCGCGACCTCGAGGACGGGCAGCGGGTACGCGGGGTCTACGCGGTCCGCGGCCGCGAGCTGCGGCGCAAGCGCAACGGCGAGCCGTGGCTGCGGATGACGGTCGGCGACGCGACCGGGACCACCGAGGCGGTCTGCTGGGACGACGCCGAAGTTCGCTACGCGCTCTGCGCGACCGGGTCGCCGGTCCACGTCAGCGGCATCTTCGAGACCTCCGAACGATGGGGGTCGAAGATCAAGATCACCGACCTGCGCGCCGCGGCGGAGGACGAGTACGAGCTGAACGATCTCGCCGTCCCCTCCGAGGTCTCGGCCGAGCGGCTCGAGGCCGACCTGCGCGACCTCCTGGAGACGGTCCAGAACGGGGAGCTGCGCGCGCTGCTCGACCTCTTCTTCTCCCCCCGGTCGGACACATGGGCGCGCTTCCGCGACGCCCCGGCGGCGAAGACCTACCACCAGGCCTACCGGCACGGGCTGCTCGAGCACACGCTCTCGGTCGCCCAGGCGGTCTCGGCGGCGGCCAACTTCTTCCCCGGCATCGACCGCGACGTCGCGGTGACCGGCGCGCTCCTCCACGACATCGGCAAGCTGCACGCCTACAACGACGACCCGCTGGCGATCGACCTCACCGACGCCGGCCGGCTGCAGGGGGAGATCCCGCTCGGCTACTACACGGTGCGCCGCGCGATCGAGGACATCCCCGGCTTCGACCCCCACCTCGCCCAGTGCGTGCTCCACATCATCCTCAGCCACCACGGCCAGCTCGAGCACGGCTCGCCGGTCGTCCCCGCCACCCGCGAGGCCGTCCTCGTCCACATGATCGACAACCTCGGCGGCAGGCTCGGCTCCTTCGACCGGCTCGAGCGCCAGCTCCCGGAGGGCGAGTCCTGGTCAGGCTTCGACCGCGCCCTCTCCGGCTCGGCCTGGTTCTCCCAGCGCGCCGCCTAGCGCCGGCCCGCGCCGCCTACCCGTAGCGCCGCGAGCAGCGTTCGATCCGGTGGACGTTGTTGTTCGCCCGCTGGATGCAGTGGAGGAGCTTTTCCGTCTTCGCGTTGCCGCCGTGGGCTTTGGCGACGTGGAATGAGTGTTCGACCTGCGTCTGCACCTGCTTATTGACTTCTTCGATCGTCTTGTTGACGTTCGCTTCGATCCCCTTCGCGTTGAAGCCCGACTGTTCGAAGGACTTTTCGATCGAGTGATTCGTGCTTTCGACCGTCTTTTCGGTCGTGTGGAGGACCGGCTTGACGATGAAGAAATAGACCGCGGCGAGGATCCCCACGGTGACCGCGAGGCGGATGACGCCGCTGCTCAAATTGCCGAAGAGGTTCTGAAGGAATTCCATCTCGCGCGCCAGCCTAACCCGCGCCCGCATCTACCGCCATCGCGAATTGGTCTACCGCCTAGAAGATCCTCGCGCAGCGTTTCATCTTCTCGACGTCGCCGCTGGCGTGTTCGATGCAGTGGGCGAGGCGCTTCGGGCTGGCCTTCTTCTCGAGCGAGTGGAGGCCGTGGCGGACCTGCTTCTCGCCGTTGTCGATTGCCGGCTTTAGCAGGAGGAAATAGGCCGCGGCGAGGATGGCGGCGAAGATCGCCAGCCGGATAATCGAGGAAGTAAGCCAGCGGAGCGGCGCGAGCAGCAGTGCCATCGAGCGTTGGCAGACTATCCTGCGACCCGTGGCAAAGGACACCGAGAAGCTGATTCGACAGCTCTCGCTGATCTCGTTCCTGATGGCTCAGGGGAGGCCGGTTTCGGCGCTCGAGATCAAGCGCGAGGTCGAGGGCTACAGCGACATGAACGACGACGCCTTCGCGCGCCGCTTCTACGCGGACCGCGCCGAGCTGGAGAGCCTCGGCATCCAGCTGGGGGTGGAGAAGCCGGGCGAGGGATTCTTCGAGGCGGAGCTCTACTCGCTGCCGCCGGAGAACTTCTACCTCGACGCGATCTCCTTCGACGACGCTGAGCTGGCGGCGCTCTCGACGGCGCTGCTGCTGCTGACCGACGGCGGCTTCGCCTACGCGGAGCCGTTGCGCCTGGCGCTCCAGCAGGTCGCCTGGGGTCACCCGAACCCGCTCGCCGAGGGCGAGCGCGCCCCGGTCGAGATGGCGATGACGGCGTCGGCCGGGGGCCGCGACCTCTCGCAGCGGCTGTCGAAGATCGAGACCGCGATCTCGCGCCGCAAGACGATCGAGTTCACCTACTTCACGATGGAGCGCGGCGAAACCGCGAAGCGGAAGGTCGACCCCTACCACCTGGTCTTCCGCGGCGGGCAGTTCTACTTGATCGGCCACGCGCACGAGCGCGATGCGGTGCGCGTCTTCCGCCTCTCCCGAATCCAGGGCAAGGTCGGCTACGCGACCAAGGCCGAGCACGACTTCTCGCCGCCCGAGGACTTCGACCGCCGCGACTACGGCAGCCGCGCCGACTGGCAGCTGGGGGAGACCCAGGGCCGCGCCAAGATCTGGATCCGCGAGCGGATCGCCTGGCTGATCGAGCGCGATTTCGGCGCCTACGGCGAGCTGCGCGACGCCAAGGCCGCAGACAAGGCGCCGGGCAAGGGCAAGATCTACGAAACCGATTACGCCTCCCATCGCGAGCTGATCGCCTGGGCGCTGCGCTGGCGCGCCAACGCCAAGGTGCTCGCCCCGGACGACCTGCGCGAGGAGGCCGAGGCGCGGATCGCCACCCTGCGCGACCGCCATAACAACGGCTTCAAGCCCGCCAAGGTCGTCGACCGGCCGCTGCGCGACGCGCCCCGCCGGGCGCGCTCCAACGGGCGCGGCGACGCGGCGATCCGGCCGGAGCGCTTCGCCCGCCTGGTCACCCTCGCCGGGATGCTGATCGAAGCGGCGAAAGCCGGCGAACGTCTCCAGGTCGCCGACCTGCGCCAGCGCCTCGAGCTGACCGAGGACGAGCTGCGCGAGGACATCGAGCTGCTGAACGTGGTCAACTTCGGCGGCGGCACCTACGTCCTCTACGCCGAAATCCTCGGCGACGAGATCGAGGTCGACTCGGAGCCCTACGGCGACAACTTCGCCCGCCCGGCGCGTCTCCTGCCGCTGGAGGCGAAGGCGCTGATCGCCGCGATCGACCTCTTCGGCGACCACCTGCCGCAGTCGAACCTGGAGAAGGCGCGCGAGAAAATCGTCAAGGCGCTCGGCCACGACCCCTCCGAGGAGGGGCTCGAGATCGTTCCCGCCGGCGGTGGCGACGCCAGCGTCGCCCGCCTCCTGAACCAGGCGATCGCCGACTCCAAGGTGCTGGAGCTCTCCTATTACAAGGAGAACGAGGACGAGTTGACCTCGCGACGGATCGAGCCCTACCGCCTCCAGAACGGTCGCGAGGGCTGGTACGTCGAGGCCTGGGACCTGAAAAAGGACGGCGTCCGCCACTTCAAGCTCGACCGGATCAAGGAAGCCGAGCTGACCGGCGAGCGCTTTGAGCCGCGCCCGGAGATCGAGGAATTCGCCCGGGTCGAGGGCTGGATGACGCACGGCGAGGTCCCCGCCGCCGAGGTCGCCCGGGTCTGGGTCTCGCCGGAGCGGGCGCGCTGGCTGCGCGAGGAGCGGACCGTGGTCGAGGAGCTCGCCGACGGCGCCGTCGTGGTCGAGCTGCCCTACGCGGGCAAGGCCTGGCTGGTGCGGGAGATCCTCCGCGGCGCCGGCGACCTGGTCGTGCTCGAGCCCGCCGACGCCCGCGCGGCGATCGCCAAAGAGGTCGCGGACTGACGCTCGTGCGATCGAGCCGGTCCCAGGCGGCTTGACTGCACGAATGCCCGAGCCGGCCCCCAGTCATCCGGAGGTCCTGCGCATCGTCGCCCCCAACCCGGGGCCGATGACGCTCGAAGGCACCAACACCTACCTATATGGGGACGACCCCTGCTTCGTCATCGATCCTGGCCCCGGGGACGCGGAGCACGTCGAGGCGATCCTGACGGCAGGCGAAGAGCGAGGCGGGATCGGTGCCTTCTTGGCGACCCACTCCCACGACGATCACGTCGGTGCCGCCGCGGTGTTGGACTCGGAGGTTCTTGTCCCGGAGGGTGGAACGGCGTTCGGCGAC
>DATEDJ010000092.1:0-15790 GCA_035281725.1 Solirubrobacterales bacterium | reverse complement strand
CGGCACCGCCCGCGACGGGACGCCGGTACCGGCACTTCTCGCCCTGATCCGGCCGCAGCTCTCCGACGAGGCGCAGGCCGTGCTCCACCGCGGCGCGACCAGCCAGGACGTCGTCGACACGGCGGCGATCCTGGTCGCGAGGCGGGCGACGGAGCGGCTGCTCGCAGACCTGGGCGCCGCGGGCGACGCCGCGGCGGCGCTGGCCGACCGCCACCGGGCCGACCTGGCGGCCGGGCGCACCCTGCTGCAGCAGGCGCTGCCGATCACCTTCGGGCTGCGGGCGGCGAGCTGGCTCGGCGGCCTCGATGACGCCGCCGCGCGCCTGACCGCGGTCCGCGAGGAGAGGTTGGCCCTCCAGTTCGGCGGCGCGGTCGGGACGCTTGCCGCGCTCGGCGACGACGGTCTCGCGGTCGCCGAGGCGCTGGCGCGACGTCTCGACCTGCCGGCGCCGCCCGTCCCCTGGCACTCGAACCGCTCGCGCCCGGTCGAGCTCGCCGCGGCCCTCGGGCAGGCGGCGGGGGCGGCGGGGAAGATCGGGGTCGACGTCGTCCTGCTCGCCCAGACCGAGGTCGCCGAGCTGGCCGAGGGCGGCGGAGGGGGCGGCTCCTCGACCCTGCCGCAGAAGCGCAACCCGGTCGCCGCGGTGACCGCGGTGGCGGCCGCGCGGCGGGCCCCGGGCCTGGTGGCGACGATGCTCGCCGCGATGCCGGGCGAGCAGGAGCGCGCCGCCGGGGCCTGGCAGGCGGAGGCCGAGACGCTGGCGGAGCTGCTGCGGCTGGCCGGCGAGGGCGTCGCCGCGATCCGCCGCTGCCTCGAGGGCCTCGAGGTCTACCCGGGGCGGATGCTCGCGAACCTGGAGGTGACCGACGGCCTGATCATGAGCGAGTCCCTCGCGAGCGCCCTCGGCGAGAAGCTCGGGCGGGCCCGGGCGCAGGAACTGGCCGGCGATGCCGCGCGCCGCGCCGCGGCCGCCGGCGCGGGATCGGGATTCGCGGCGAGCGGTGCGTCGCTGGCGCTCTCGGCCGCCGAATCGCCCGAGATCGTCGAGGCGCTCGGCGCCGCCGGCATCGAGGTCGCCCTCGACCCGGCCGCCTACCTCGGCTCGACCGAGGCGATCGTCGACCGCGCCATCGCCGCCCACCGTGCCCGCCTCATATGACGGTCGCCCTCACCCACCGGGTCGAAGGCCCCACGGACGCGCCGGTCCTCGTCCTCCTCAACTCGCTCGGCACCGACATGCGGATGTGGGATGCGGGGGCCGCGGCGCTTCGCGATGAGCTCCGTGTCGTCCGCTGCGACGCCCGTGGTCACGGCGGCTCGCCGACGGCCGATCCGCCCTGGACGCTCGCCGACCTCGGCGGCGACGTCCTCGCGCTGCTCGACTCGCTCGGGATCGCGAGGGCGGGCCTCGCCGGGGTCTCGCTCGGCGGCGCGACCGCGCTCTGGATCGCCGCCCACGCCCCGGGGCGGGTCGAGCGCCTCCTCGCCTGCTTCACCTCCCCGTACCTCGGCCCGCCCGACCCGTGGCTCGAGCGCGCCGCGACCGTCCGCGCCGAGGGGGTCGAGGCGGTCGCCGAGGCCGTCGTCGACCGCTGGTTCACCGACGCGGTCGACCCCGACCTGCGCGCCCGGATGAGGGAGATGCTGGTGGCGACGCCCGCGGAGGGCTACGCGGCGGCGGCCGAGGTCGTCGCCCACCTCGACCTCCGCGGCGACCTCGGCAGGATCGCCGCCCCGACCCTGGTGATCTCCGGCAGCGAGGACGCGGCGACCCCGCCCGACCACGGCCGCGCCCTCGCCGCCGGCATCGCCGGCGCCGAGTTCGCCTGCCTGGAGGGCGTCGCCCACCTCGGCAACGTCGAGCGCCCCGAGGCCGTCACCGAGCTGATCCGGGCACACCTGGGACATCCACCCCCATAGAGGAGGCCGTATGACCGACGCCGGAGACCGAGAGCAGGGGATGAAGGTGCGCCGCGAGGTGCTCGGCGACGCCCACGTCGACCGCGCCGAGGCGGGGAAGGACGAGTTCACCGCCGACTTCCAGGACTTCATCACCCGCTATGCCTGGGGCGAGGTCTGGGCCCGGCCGGGGCTCGACCGCCGCAGCCGCAGCGTCGCCACCCTCGCCGCGCTGGTCGCCCTCGGCGCCGAGGGCGAGATCGCGATGCACGTCCGCGCCGCCCTGCGCAACGGCCTCGCCGAGGACGAGATCAAGGAGGTGATCCTCCACACCGCGATCTACGCGGGCCTGCCCCGCGCCAACGCCGCCTTCGCGGTCGCCCAGGAGGTTCTCGCGGACCGCCCCGAATCGGAAAGCGGTCGGGCCTAGGCTCTCTTCGAACCGAGGCTGTCCTCCGCCAGTGGCACGACCACGGTCTCGACGCCGGAGTCCCGAAGAGACGCGACGTCAGCGGCCGTCGCGCCGCCGTCGACGACCGCAACGTCGATGGCGGTAAGGGGGGCGAAGAAGAACGGCGCCGCCTGCCTGAACTTCGAGGAGTCGACCAAGAGGATCACCCTGTCGGCGATCTGGATCATCTGCTGCTTGGTCTCGCCGTCGAAGGCGTTACCGCAGTACATCAGCTGGTCGCGGACAGAGCTCGTCGCCAGCAAAAATACATCGAGTCGGACTCCCTCTAGGGCCGCAATGGTTCGCGGCCCAGCGAAGGCTTGACTCTCCGCGTGGAGCACTCCTCCCACCCCGACCACCTCGACATTCGCGCGTCCACTCAACTCGGTCATCGCCGGCAATGACTGGGTCACTACCCGCAGTCTCTGTCTGGGATGGAGGGCTCTCGCAAACTCGAGCGTAGTCGTCCCTGCATCTATCCCGATCGTGCCAGGTTGGCCATCCAGGATCTCCACCGCCCGCTTCGCTACGGCACGCTTCTGTTCAGCCTGCCGTTCGCCGCGGATCCCGATATGGGTTCCGCCGTGGCGACTTGGAAAGGCGGCCACTCCTCCGTGAGTCGATCGAACAACCCCCGCTTCCTCGAGTTCCTGGACATCCCGCCGGATCGTCATCTGCGAGACGCCGAGCTCTTCGCTCAGGTCTCGGATCGAGTAGAAGCCCGCCCCGTTGACCCGCTCGACCAGAGCGGCTCGCCGTGCTCCGGCGCCGCGATAGCGAAGTTCGTCGGACATGGCGCTCAGCGTCCCGCACCTTCTCGCACGCTCTCGGACGCCGCCTGGGCGGTCTTCAGTCGGATCAATATCGCGCGCATCATCTCAAGCTCCTGCACCCGTAGGTCTCGATCGTGCCTACTCTGCGAGCATCGGGCAATCGGACAGGGAGCACGCCGATCGCGACGTCCGTGGGTCGACCGTACCAGCCGAGTTCAATCTCGCGAGAAGCCGGTTGAAACCGAGCTCCGCGGAGACCGGCTGACGTCCGGTGCGGTCTACGAACTGATCGGTGACCCCCTAGCGGGTCTTACCTGTATAAGGGGTTCTGGGTGCTGCGGCGACGGTTCCGGACTGGTCAGTCCTGCGCGCCCGCATCCCGACCTGGACCCGCTCGAAGTCCTCCTCGGAGATCAGCGCCTCGTGGCGCCGCTCAGTCTAGGCCCACTCCTCGGTGCCGAGCTGCGGTCGTGCAGCCCCACCTCTCCCTCACTCCGCCAACGGGCGAGCCACTTGCGGGCCGAGCGCTCGCTGAGGCCGGCGGCCTCGGCCGCCGGCCTCAGCGGCCACCTCTCCTCCTCGATCCGCCTAACCAACAGCCTGCGGCTGTTCGGGCAGGTGCGCGGGTTAGCGTGGAGCTTCATCCGGGTCCTCCTTGTTCTGGGTGGGTCGCACCCCCAGCCTTCAGGGAGGCCCGGATGAACAACGTGGTGAGGAACTACAACTGATAGCCGTCGGGGAGCGCCCCTGGGCCGAAGCTGCTGAGGGGGTCGGTGCCGAGCTCGGCACCGACCTGCCCTTCTTCTTCCTTGGCCTGCGCTGCAAGTACGACGATGTTGTCGCCAACTGGGTCGCGGTCAGCGAGATCGATGGCCGCAGGGCGCTCCCTGTGCGGCCCGACCGGCACGTCGCCTGGTGCGCCCCGAGCATCCGGCGGAGGCACCTCGCGAGGCGTTCCGCCGGGGCCCGGGGTCGGCTGACGCCCGGCCCGGGGTCGGCTGACGCCCGGCCCGGCCGGACGCCGCGGGGCCGCCGTCACCAGACGCGATCGGCGACCCGTGCGATCAGCTCGAGCTTGCGCCACTGGTCGTCCTCGGTCAGCTCGTTGCCCTGGACGTTGGAGGCGAACCCGCACTGCGGGGAGAGCGCCAGCTGCTCGACCGGAAGGAAGGCGCCCGCTTCCTCGATCGCCCGCAGCAGCTCGTCTTCGTCCTCGAGCTCCGGCTTCTTGCTGGAAACCAGTCCGAGGACGACGACCGGCCCGTCCGTGCCCTGCGGGACGTAACGGAGGATCGAGAAGTCGTCCTCGCGTCCGAGGTCGTCCATCTCGAGCAGGAAGCGCCCGTAGGGCAACTCCCCGAACATCCGCTCGGCGACCGGCTCGAGCGAGCCCTCGTAGAGCCACTTCGACTTCAGGTTCCCGCGGCAGATGTGGAGCGAGGTCAAGACGTCGTCGGGCAGGCCCTTGACCACCGCCCGATCGGCGGCGAGGAAACGCGTCAGCAGAGCCTCGGGATCCTGGCCCTGGTCGCGCAGTCGGTCACGCTGGTGCGGGTCGACGAGATAGGGGTAGAGCGGGAAGTCGAGCTGGACGTAGGACGCGCCCTCCGCCACCGCTGCGTCGATCAGCTCACGCTCGAGGCGGGCGATGTGGTGGGCGAGGTCGTCGGCGTCCTTGTAGGCGTCGCCAGAGAGGTCCGGTCGGTAGGTCTCCGCCGCGCACCCGATCGACGCCGCCGGCAGCGTGACCTTGAACCGCCGGTCGGTAAGCGAGCTCAGCAGCCCGACCTCGCCGATCAGCGGGTTGCCGGTCAGCTCCAGCCGTCGCGCGGCAGCCGGGGCGAAGGGGACCGCGATCTCTCCGCCACTGTCGTCGTGGAAGACGGCCTTCTCGTCGGTCAGCTCGAATCCCTGGACGGCGCCGTAGAAGGAGTCGGTGAAGAGGATCCTGCCGAACTCTCCGTCGGTGACGACGTCCAGGCCGATCGATTCCTGCCGCGCGACCACGCGACGGATGTGCTCGTCGGTCAGCTCGCGCAGGTCGCGGGCACCGTGAATGTCGAGGGAGGCCCCAATCTCGCCGCTCTGGACCTGGGCCTGGACGGCCTCGGCGAGGTCGGGGGGGCGGAGCAGGCTGCCCACGTGCTCGGCCCGCGGCACCGTCCGCTGTGCAGTCACAGGTTGCGGCATTGGATCCTTCCCTTCTTGCGCCGAGCCCAGGCTGGGGCGGCGCTTGGCATGTCCTCGGCTTGGCCCGCCCGTGCGGCCAATAAGCCTTGAATACTGCCGCCGAACGAGAGCGCCTAGCCGAGCGTCCCACTGGATGGCCTAGGGCCCCTGGCCCGGCTCACTCGAATCTACTTGTAATTTGTATTATCATCGGCAGATGCTTGCCTACCTGATGCGCGACATCGATAACGTTGGCTTTGAGGACATACCGATCCCCCGACCTGGGGCGGGAGAGGTATTGGTCCGGTTGCGGGCTTCGTCCCTCAATCCACACGATGCCCACGTACTCCACGGCTTCGCCCGCGCCTACATGGAATATGACCTGCCTGCCGTGCTCGGCACCGACGCGGCCGGGGCGGTGGAGGCTGTCGGACCAGACGTCAGCCGCGTAGAGGTCGGCGACCGGGTGTTCGGCCTTGAGCGGTCGGACCGTGTCCACAATGGGACCTTCGCCGAGTATGTGGTGCTTCCTGAGAACACCCTGGTGAAAACGCCGGACAACGTCGATGATGCGTCGGCCGGAACGCTGGGTCTGGCCGCCTCGATGGCCTTGACCGCCGTCGACGCGATGGAACCCGCAGGCCGGTCGGTCCTCATCAACGGCGCTACCGGCGGAGTTGGCTGCTTCGTCACGCAACTGGCGGTCCACGCCGGAGCACGGGTGATCGCGACCGCACGGGCTGGTGCGGAGGCGGACCTGCTGCGAGAGCTCGGCGCGCAGGTGACTGTCGACTGGACCGAGCAGGACGCGGCCGAGATCGCCGCCGAGGCCGGCGGGGTGGACCTCTTGCTGGACCTCGTCAGCCGCGATGATGAGGCCCTCGAGCATCTGGCCTCTCGCGCGCTGGCTGCCGGCGGTCGCGTGTTCACCACCCTAGTGCCGCAGACTGCCAGCGCCGAATTCCTGCTTGCGGAGGGCTCACCGGAGCTGCTGGACCGCATCGCCGCCTCCGCGGCGGCCGGCGACCTCAAGCCCGTCGTCCAGACGAGCTATCGGATCCAGGACGTCGACAAGGCGTTCGCCGCGCTGGGAAGCGGAACGCTGGGCAAGCTCGCCCTTACCTTCGACTGATCGCTCCGCACCACCCCGGCCGGACCTCGCCGCTCGTGACGATGTCCCGTGTACCGGTACCACCCGATCGACGTCCGCCTGCCGGAGACCGCTTTGTCCGATGAGGTCGGGCGCCCGCCCTTCAAGCTGCGCGACCCGGCACAGAAGGCCCGATCACAAGCGCCGTTCCGCGAGAAGCGAAAGAGGACCGGCGGTTGTTGACTTCCTCGTCTATCTATATTTGTATTACGAAGGATGGAACCAAAGTCAGGAGGATTCGATGAAGCGAAGTGAAAGTCGGTGTCTGACCCCTTATGGCGCCAGTTTGCCGCGACCTGAGATGCCTGGGACGCTTGCCGATGGCGCCGGGATCGTCGCGGCCCGGGTGTACTGATGGCAATCAGGACGACCGTCGTCGGATCATGGTGGCCGCTCGAGGAGTATGCCGATGATCTGGAACGCTTCCACCGCGGTGAGTTGAGCGATGAGGAGGGCACCAAGCTGCTCGATGCGGCGGCGACCGAAGCGATCAAGCAGCAGCGCGAGCTCGGCCTCGACGAGTGGACCGGCGGCGAGTACTTCGCCGACGACTTCATCCAACACCTCGCCAAGCGCCTCGACGGGATCGAAATCGACGATCCGGGGGCCGATGACATCTTCGACTACGACGACGTAGCCCACGTCAAGATCGTCGGCGAGGTCGCCGCGCCTAACGGCCTCGGATTCGCCGAAGCCTACGAGCGGGAGAGAGAGCTTCCCGGCGGAGTCAACAAGGCGACGGTCGTGAGCGCCCTCGAGGTGACGGCCAACTTCGACCAAGACGACGAGCTGGAGCGGCAGCTACCGGAGGTGACGCGGATCGTCAACGAGGAGATCCAGGCGCTGGCCGCGCTCGGCTGCCCCCACATCGCGATCGACGCTCCGCGCGCCGGATCGGCCGTGAACATGGGCGAGATGACCGCCGACGAAGCGGTCGAGCTCCTCGCTCCCTGCTTCGAGGGAGTCACCGGCGTGAAGCGCGGGATCCACATCTGCAACGGCAGCCTTCGTGGTCGCCCGAGCTCGAGCGTCCTGCGGGCCGCGCCTTGGGTGGACATCCTGAAGGGGCTCGACGGCGTGATCGACATCGTGCATCTCGAGCTCAGCTACTTCAGCGAGTGGCGTGAGCGGGATGCCTTCAAAGATCTCCCGCAGAGCATGGAGCTTCAGGCCGGGATCGTCGATGAGGCATCGTATGGCCTTCAGAGTGTGAAGAAGGTCCGCGACCGCGCCGCCGATTGGGCCCGCGTAGTCGGCGAGGAGCGTCTCTGGATCGCCCCGTGCTGCGGTTTTGGCCGCCATCCTTTGCGCAACGTGCCCCTGCTCCATCAGAAGATGGAAAACCTGGTCGAGGCAGCGCAGACTCTCTGATCGGCAAACGGCACAGAGAAGACCCGCACTTCTCTCTGGCAAGACCAGCGCGTCACACCAGGTGGAGCTCGGCCCCTAGGACGAGAGGGACCGAGCTTCGCCAGCGGTGTCTTGGTCCCTGCGAAAGCAGGCGTCGGAGCCCGCCGCTCTCGTCCAAACCCCTACCGCACAGGCCTCGCGATCGAGGAGAAGCAGGCGGGCCTCGGAACCAGGCCTGTCGACGGGTTTCCTTGGCCCTGCCAGCGAGCGCTTGAGACAGGTCCTTAGTCTCGGGGTGGGACTGCAGATCCGACACGGGTGGGCTGAACCCTGCGGTCTTCTGTGCGAGTTCCCTTCTTCGCCGGTGGTGGTGTTATCCGAGCCGCAACATGCCGCTTGGACAAGGGCCAGACCGAGGACTGAAGTCGCCATCCGGCGGGTCCTTCACGGATGAATCACTTACGTCCACCGTTGGCGACCGTCGAATTGGGACGAGGCTGAGCCGCCTCTCCTCCCGCCCCGCTGCCGCGGTCGAAACGAAGCATCCGCCGAAGCGCGCTCGTCCTGGCGGCCGTTGCCTCGAATTTCGCCAGCCCGACGGCGAGGAGCAGCGCGGTGCCGTTGAAGAGGTCCGGAATCCAGGTCGGGGCCCCGGCCAGCTGCAGTCCCTTGACCCCGGTCGCAAGCACGATCACGGCGACGATGGTTCCCCAGACGTTGAAGCGGCCCCCGCGAAACTGGGTCGACCCGAGGAACGCGGCGCTGAAGGCCGGCAGTAGGTAGGCAGGCCCGATGGTCGGGTCACCCGCGGCGAGGTTCGCCGTGACGAGCATTCCCGCGAAGGCGGCGATCGCGCCACATGCGATCAGCGAACCGGTCACCACCAATCCGACCCTGACGCCGGCAAGCCGCGCGGCCTCGATGTTTCCACCCGTGGCGTAGACCCGCCGGCCGAGCGGGGTGCGCTCGAGTACGTACCAGGCGACAAGACCCACGGCCAGCATCAGGTAGACCGGCAAGGTTAGCCCGAGGATTTCGGTCGAGCCGATCTTCTGGAAGCCTTCCGAAATTCCAAGGATCTGCTGGCTCGAGGAGATCCATGCGATCAGCGCCAGCAGGATTGAGCTCATACCAAGAGTGGCGATGAAGGAATCGATTCTCGCCTTGACGATGAGGAGCCCGTTGGCGAGGCCGACCAAGGCCCCGGCGAGAAGGGTCAGGGCGATCGCCGGCACGATCGGCAGGCCCCTGTCGACGAGGAACCAGGCAGCGATGATCGCCCCGAAGCCGAGCTCCGCGCCGACCGCCAGATCGAAGGCGCCCGCCGAGAGCGCCACCACCAGGCCGATCGCAAGGATCGCGGTCACCGCCTGGCTGCTCAGGAGCGCCTTCCAGGTATCCCACTGCAGGAAGGTGTCCGGCACCCAGAGCGAGAAGACGGCGAACATCACGACGAAGATGTAGAGAGCGCTGATGTTTCGAAAGGAGAGCATTCCGGCCACTCGATTGGCGCGGGAGTGTCGGCTCTTGGAAGCCGGCTCTCCTTGCTCCGGAATCCCTCCGATCTCAGTCGACGGCTCCTGGGCCCGGATCTCAGACATTGCTCGTAACCCCACTTTCGTTCGCGGCGGAACCGCCACCGTTGTCAGGACCAGCACGACCCAGGCCTGCGGAAACCAGTGAGGCCTCGGAAAGTTCGGAGCGCCGCATCTCGGCGACCACCTTGCCGTCCCGCATCACCAGGACCCGATCGCAGATGAGGGCCAGCTCCTTCGCGTCGGAGGAGCAGACCAGTACTCCCGCGCCCGCCGCGGCGGCGTTCGCGATCAGCGCGTAGATTCCGGCCTTCGCGCCGACGTCCACGCCCTGGGTCGGCTCGTCGAGGAGCAGCACCTTAGGCTCGTTGCGGAGCCACTTGGCAAGCAACACCTTCTGCTGGTTGCCGCCGCTGAAGAGCTCAAGGGCCCGCTCCGGATCGTCTGGGCGGACAGCGATCTGCTCGATCCACCGCATGACCTCGCGTTTCTCCTGTCGCTGGTCGAGACGACCCAGGAAGCGACGCAGCGGTCGCAGTCGCGGAAGAGTCATGTTCTCTCTCGCGCTCATCCTCATCACCGCGCCTTGGCGGTGGCGGTCGCCAGGGAGGTAGGCGACGCCGATCGCGATCGCCCGCCGCGGGTCGAGGCGACCGATGCCTACCCCCCCGACCTCAAGTGTCGAGACGTTGCCGACGGCGGCGCCGAACAGGATCGGTGCGACCTCCTCGCGTCCCGAGCCGAGAACGCCGGAGATGCCGAGGATCTCCCCGGCATGAAGGTCGAGGTCGAGCGAGCCGATCGTGGGCCCTTGGATGCCGCGGGCGCTCATCACCGGCTCGCCGGTGTCGCGATTGGCGATGCCGGTGTCGGTGGCCAGGATCTCGCCGGCGATCAGCCGCACGAGATCGTCGTGATCGTAGCCTCCACGCGCGACGTCGGCGATCAGGCGCCCATCGCGCAGGCAGGCGACGCGGTCGGCCAGCTCGACCACCTCGTCGAGTCGGTGGGAAATGAAGATGACGCCTGCGCCGCGCTCGGCCGCCCGCCGGACGGCAACGAACAACTTGCCTACCTCGTCGCCGTGCAGCGAGGCAGTCGGCTCGTCGAGGACGAGCACATTATTGGGATGATCCCAGCCATCGAGCGCGCGGGCGATCGCGACGATCGACCGCGCTGCCGCCGGCAGCGTGTCGATCGGCGCTCGTACGTCGAAGTGACCGCCGAAGTCGGCGATCAACCCCTCGGCGCGCTCCTGTTCGGCTCGGAGCGGCGCCGGCATCAGCGCCCGACGGCCGAGGCGCTGGTCCAAGTCGAGATTCTCGATCGTCGAGAGGGTTCCGACCAGGCCGAGGTCCTGGTGGATGAAATGCAGACCCACCTGGCTGCCCTCGACCTCGGCAAGATCGACTTCCGATCCGGGGTCGGCGTGGTGCACCCCGGCCAGGATCTTCACCAAGGTCGACTTCCCGGATCCGTTCTGCCCTACGAGCGCGAGGATTTCGCCTCTGCCGACCGTCAGGGAAACGTCATCCAGCGCCTTCAGCCCCGGAAAGGTCTTCGAGAGGCGGCGGATCTTGAGCAGTGAATCGGCCATCGTCACCCCTCGCTCAGCGCGCCGGCGGATGATCGGATGAGACCGCTCAGCACGGTCCTAAGACCGTGACCGGCCGCGGTCATCGGCAAGGATGCGGTCGTGATTTTCAACCTCTACCTCCCTCGTCCGGATACTCGCTGGACTCGTCCCGCGTAAGTCATAGCAGAATTTCGACCTTCGTATTACTAACTTCAGACAGTACCCCTTGCGAGCGAGAACCGATGCCCGGTCATCCGGCCGACCGAGGCGGCAGTCGAGCCTGGCGAAGCGGTGAACCCTTGGGCTGTTCGGGGCGCAGAAACGCGAGGTCACACTCCAGGCCCAGAATCCGATGCGAAACCGCCATAGGTGGTTCAGGGTCACGGAGGCGATGCTCGTCGGCGCCGCGACGACCGGGATCGCGGCACGGAACGGAATCGAGTCACCGGCCGGGATCCCGGCCGGTAGATGTTTCAGCCGGACTTGGCGGCGGCGTTGTCCATGATCCTCCACCAGATCGCCAGCTGAGTCTCTGCGGTCCGTCGGATCTCCGACTTCGGTTCCTCGCTGAAAAGAGCTAGGTAGAAGTTCCGCTCTCCCATCCATGAAAGGGATTCGGCGAGGGCGCGCGCTCCCCCGGGGCCGGGGTTTTCGGGCACGCCTGCTCGGACCAACATTTCAGCCACCGGATCGATGAAGGAGTCGACGGTGTCATCCCAGAGTTCGCGGACCTCCGGGATCAGAGCACGGTTCTCGACGGCGGCGCGCATCACGACCCCGTGCTCGAGCCACTGCCTTTCGATTCGCTGAAGGAGCAGTTCGATCATCTGCTCCGGAGGAAATTCATGGACCTCTTCGACCAGTAGCTTGGCTCCCTCGCGCAGAACGGCCACCGTTCGCGCGACCAATGCAGTCACCACCTCCTGCTTGGAGCCAAAGTAGAAATAGAGGGCGGCTCGAGAGATGTCTGCCCCTTTGGCTATCTCATCAACGGTGAGGGGCTCAAAGCCGTCCCGCTCCAGCAGCATCTCGGCAGCGTCGAGGATCGCCTCTTCGCGGAGGTCACCCTTGCGAGGGACCCCGCGTCGACGCCTGCGGGGAGGGGAGTTCGTGGACGGCATGGTCAGAGCATATCCAGAGCCCTGACCCGCCAGGAGCTAGACGCAAAACGGATCGTCGAGAGAAAGCGAACCTCCGTCAAAGGGACTCGACGGACTGTTGACAGAGCTGCCGGAGCCTGTTAGCTTTGCCGCGCCTGCACGAGGGAACGGGGTCCGATTTTCGCGTGCCTACTCTCGGGCGGCGTTTTTTAGCTTTTGTACTTTGTATTATGAATGTTTAACTAATCCATGACACGACTGGGCCTGAACGGTCTTCCAGGCTCTCAACCGCTTTGCCCCACACGACAATCGTTGGAGGAAAGATGCGTCATCGCCGATCGCTAATTGCCCTATCCATGGCCCTGATGCTTGGCCTGTCGCTGGCATTGTCGGCCTGTGGCGGCGGCTCGGGCAGCAGCAGTTCGACGACCGCGGGCTCGACGACCGCGAGCGAAACCAAGAATTCGGCCAAGTCCGTCAGCAGTCAGGCACTCAGCGAAGCGGAAGCCGTCTTGAAGCCCTACATCGGCCATCCGAGCCCGTTCCCGGTCACCCAGAAACTGAAGGAAATCCCGCGCGGCTCGAAAGTCATCTACGTCAACTGTGGCGCCGCCTACTGCAGCCTCATCTACCAGCTGCTGCAGCCGGCCGCCAAAATGCTCGGCCTCGAACTCTCGCAGATCAAAGCGGGCTCTGCCGCCAATACCGTGTCGGCGGCGTTCGACTCGGTCGTCGCCCAGAAACCTGACGCCATCGTCGTGCTCTCCGAGAACCTCGAACTCTGGTCACGCCAGCTGAAAGAACTTCAGGAAGCCGGCACCGTGATCGTCACCAGCGGTATCACCGGGGCCGAAGACGTCGGCATCGAAGCGCCCCAGACCACCGAAAAGAACAACGCTTTGGTTTCCAAGTTGCTGGCCAGCTACGTAATGACTGAAATGAACCCGGAAGCGAACGTCGTCGTCTATCGACCGCCGGAACTTCCTTTCGCCGTCGAAATCACGCAGATCTTCTCCGAAGAATTGGAACGGATCTGCCCGGCTTGCAGCGTCAGGACCACCGACATTCCGGTCGCAGAAGACGGAAGTACGGCGCCGAATACGATCGTCAGCGACCTACAGGCCAATCCTGAAACGACCGTTGCCGTCTTCCCGTCGGGCGAGACCGAGTTCGGCCTGCCGGCGGCATTGGAAACGGCCGGAATCGAAATCGAAACGCTTGGCTTCGGCCCTGGCCCGACCAACCTGCAGTACATCAAGGAAGGTAAGGAAACCGTCGCATTGGGGGTCGACACGCCGGTGCTGGCCTGGACCCTCGCCGACCTGGTGGCCCGTCAGCTGGTCGGACAGAAAGCCGTCGGACTGGAGGCAGAAGGAATCTCCGTTTACCAGTTCCTCAAGAAAGAAGACCTCCCGCCCGACGTGAGCCAGGGTTGGACCGGATACCCCGACTTCGCCGAACGGTTCGCGAAGCTCTGGGGGGTCGAAGGCTGACCGAGGCTCCGACGAATCCACGGCAGAACCAGGAATGTAGATATGCCCACGATGCAGCAGGTACCCTCGTCCTCGATCGACCTCTACGCGGACGACGTCGTACTCGAACCGTACGACGTCTACTGCGAGTTGCGCGAAGCGGGGCCGCTGGTGTATCTCGAGCCGAACGAAGTGTGGGCCGTCACCAGGTATGCGGGCGCGCGTTCGGTCCTTCGGGACTGGGAGCACTTCAGCTCCCATCGGGGCCTGGCGCTGAACGAACCGGTCAACGACCAGATGGTCGGTACCGTCCTCGCCTCCGACCCTCCCGACCACACGGCTCTGCGGCGGGTGTTGAGCAGCCGGCTCTCGCCCGCCGCGGTCCGAGATCTCGGTCAACAGATCGATGAGCAGGCCGAGAAAGTACTCGCGCCTTTGGTTGCGAAAGGAGAGTTCGACGCGGCCAAGGACCTCGCCGCGGTGTTCCCGATCACCGTGATCGCCGATCTGATCGGCCTCCCGGAGGAGGGACGCGACCGGCTGCTCCTTTGGGCCGAGGCGTCTTTCGATTCGATGGGCCCCGAGAACGACCGGACTCACCAAGCCATGCCACCTGTCGGGGAAATGTGGCGATACATGGGCGAGGTGGCTACTCGCGATAACTTGACCCCCGGCGGTTGGGGGCATGCGCTCTACGAGGCCGCAGATCGTGGTGAGATCGAGGTCGGGTCCTGCATCCCGTTGCTCGGCGCGTACCTCGCTGCCGGCATGGACACGACCGTGAACAGCATCGGCTCCGGAATGATGTTGTTCGCCCAACACCCCGACCAGTGGCAGGCGCTGCGCGCCGATCCCGAGCTCATCCGCGGCGCCTGCAACGAGATCCTTCGGCTCGAGAGCCCGGTCCAGAAATTCAGCCGCCGAGTTGCCGAGACACAGACGCTCGAAGGAGTGGAGCTTCCCGCCGGATCCCGAACCCTGGTTCTGTTCGCATCCGCGAACCGCGACGAGGACAAATGGGATCGTCCGACCGAGTTTGACATCGGCAGGAACCCCGTCGATCACCTCGGCTTCGGCTTCGGCGTCCACCGCTGCGCCGGCTCGGCGCTGGCGATGCTCGAGATGGAATCGGTCTTTAGATCGCTGGCCCGAAGGGTCGAGCGGATCGAGATCACCGGAGAGCCGGAGAGAAAGATCAACAACTGCGTCCGCGGCCTGCACGAGCTGCCCGTGTCGGTGAGTCAAGCAGCACAGGTTGACGCGACCGCACCCTGAGCCTTTCAGAATTTTCTCGTACCACGGGCTCAAGCCCAACTCAAGATCGGAGATACGAAGCGCATGGCATACAAGCTCATTTCACAGTTGGCTCACGCCGAGATCTTTTCCCCCAAGCCCGACGAGACGCTGTGGTTCTTCACCGATCTCATGGGCTTGCACGAGACCGACCGTGAGGGTCAGTCGGTCTATCTCCGAGCGTGGCAGGACCCGTTCCACCACAGCCTCAAAATCACCGAGGGCCCGCATCCGGGCCTGGGGCATGCCGCATTCAGGACCGACGGTGCACAGGAGCTCGAGGACGCAGCCAAGCGCCTTGAGGCAGCCGGGGTCGAGGGTCGGTGGATCGACGGCGACCTCGGGCACGGCCGCGCCTATCAGGCCTGGATGCCCGGTGGCCACCTCTTCGAGCTGTTCTGGGACGTCGACCGGTACGAGGCTCCGGCAGAGCTGAAGAGCGTCTACCCGAACCGGCCTCAACGCCGCACCGACCATGGCGCCGGGGTGAACCGCATCGATCACGTGACTGTGATGTCGGGACGCCTGATGGACGATGTCGAACTCATCCGCGACCAGCTGGGGATGCGGTTCACCGAGGCCTCGCGTGAGGGCGATCACGTCTTCTTCGCCACGCTGACGGCGGCGTCGAGCAACCATGACTACGCGATCTTGAGCGAGATTCCCGGGGACGAGACCGCCAAGCCCGGCCGGTACAACCACATCAGCTGGTTCCTCGACTCCCGCGAGGACGAGCTGCGTGCCAACGATCTCCTCGTGGAGCACGGGTTCAAACTCGACTACGGTCCCGTCCGGCATGGAATCGGCGAACACTTCTCGTCCTACCTGTATGAGCCCGGAGGTAACTACGTCGAGCTTCAGGCGAATGGTTACTGGAACGATCAACCCGACTGGGAGACCGCCTACTGGGAAACCAAACAGGGTGGAAACAACGGGTGGCAGATCAGCCAGTTCTCCATGCAGCAATCGCCCCCGCCTGAGGTCGCGAACTGGCAGTCCGGCTCGGCCAGCCCCTCTCAGCA
>DATEDJ010000091.1:0-42318 GCA_035281725.1 Solirubrobacterales bacterium | reverse complement strand
GCTGTTCGCCCATTAAAGCGGTACGCGAGCTGGGTTCAGAACGTCGTGAGACAGTTCGGTCCCTATCTGCTGTGGGCGTTGGAGAGTTGAGAGGAGTCATCCCTAGTACGAGAGGACCGGGATGAACGTGCCTCTGGTGTAGCTGTTGTCCTGCCAAGGGCACCGCAGCTTAGCTACGCACGGAACGGATAACCGCTGAAAGCATCTAAGCGGGAAGCCGTCCTCGAGATGAACTCTCCCATCCCTTTAAGGGAGTAAGACCCCTGGTAGACCACCAGGTTGATAGGCCGGCAGTGTAAGTCCAGCAATGGGCGCAGCTGACCGGTACTAATGGTTCGAGGGCTTGACGGATATTTTTTCTATCGCTTACCCGTACTTGGCATGTGCAGTTTTCAAGCTCCACCGAGCGTCTCGCAAAATTCCGGTGGTGCATAGCGAAAGGGAGACACCTCTTCCCATTCCGAACAGAGCAGTTAAGCCTTTCAGCGCCGATGGTACTTGGGGGGCAACCCCCTGGGAGAGTAGGTCGCCGCCGGTTCTTCTTGCAGCCCGCGCCCTCATGGGCGCGGGCTGCGCGTTTCTATGGGCGGCGTCTGGAACCACGGTCGCGTGGCTTGTGTAGCGCTGCTACACGGCGCCCCGCGCCCGCGGCCCCAGTCTTGCCCCTAGAACCGCTCGCTTCCGCGCCCATTCGGTTGCGGGCTGCTGGTCCGGATTAGGAGGGCAGGGACGAAGGCTGGCCCGCAGTGTTTGGGGTTCAGGCCGGGCGGCTCACCGCGTCCCCTGCGACCCAGCCCGTTGCCTGCGTCTCGTCCCCTTCCAGCTACTGAGTAATATGTCTCCCCGCCACCCGTCCCTTGCCACGTTGGCGGTCCACCGGCGCCTGAATTCCTCCCAACCCCGGTGTGAGGGGATTACGTCAGGGTCCGAACGGCTTGTACCCGAGGGTCGACGCGCCAAGAGGCGTCAGCCCAAAAACTCCCCACCCCGAGGGTTGAGAGAGGACCCTGACGGAATCCCCTCCCTCAGGCATCCCAGGTCATCCGTCCTTCCGGCCGGCTACATAGGACTGCCTAGGAGTCGTAATGGCGAGAGACCCGGTCGAAAAGACGATCGCCACCTCGCCGCCGCGGCCCCGAGCAAGGAGTGGGGGCCGGGCGACGGGTGCGGGACTCGCAGCTCGGCGGAGTGCTCCCAACGGGCTCGAGCCCGTACTCGCCGAGCGTGGCGAAGTCGATCATCAGGTCGACGGCATCGGTCAGCCGTGCCGTTAGCGTTTGCTTGCAATCGAACATGGGTTCGTACGATAGGGGGGTCCTCGGACGACTAGGTGGTTCTGCAACGAGGCTTGCAGGGAAGCCAAAAAGTCCCCGCAAATCGCGGCTGTTGGATGGACGAGGCGAACGGATGTTCCCGCACCCTCG
Organism: Solirubrobacterales bacterium; assembly: GCA_035281725.1. Lineage (GTDB taxonomy): Bacteria > Actinomycetota > Thermoleophilia > Solirubrobacterales > 70-9 > VAYN01. The sequence goes on along the minus strand of DATEDJ010000091.1, from coordinate 40,894 downwards.
GGTATTAGCGAGCGCAGACATTGATCGCGGACACGTCGCGGTCGCCGCCTTGACTGTGGCAGCGCCGCGAACCCCCAGAAGCGCAAGCAAGACGTCCTCTTCGGGACTTGGCTGCGACCTGGGTCGCGTCCCTCGATCATCTTGCGGGCTGGATCGTAGAGTGACGCCTGTCACTTTGCAAGGTCGTCATTAAAATTTAGGAATCGGGCGGCCGCGAAGCTCCGCGTGGGCGGTCGTTACCCTGCCTTCAATGGAGAAGTTCGTCATCCAAGGGCGCGTGCCGTTGTCCGGCGAGGTCACCGTCGCCGGCAACAAGAATGCCGCCCTGCCGATCCTCGCCGCCTGCCTCCTCACCGAGGAGGAGGTTCTGCTGCACCGGGTGCCGCGGATCCGCGACACCGAGGCCCAGATCGCCCTGCTCGAGCAGCTCGGGGTCGAGGTCGCCTGGGTCGGCGACAACAGCGTCCAGCTCTGCGCGGCCGGCGTCACCGCCCCGGTGGTCGACGAGGAGCTCTCCTCGCAGATCCGCGCCTCCTTCCTGCTGGCCGGGCCGCTGCTGGCCCGCTTCGGCGCCGCCAAAATGCCGCCGCCGGGCGGAGACTTCATCGGCCGCCGCCGCCTCGACGCCCACCTCGACGCCTTCAAGGACCTCGGCGCCCGGGTCGACGGAGCCCGCTGGATCGAGCTGAGCGCGCCCACCGGCCTCTGCGCCTGCGAGATCTTCATGGACGAGCCCTCGGTGATGGGCACCGAGAACGCGCTCATGGCGGCCGCGCTGACCCCCGGCCAGACGCAGATCTCCAACGCCGCCTCCGAGCCCCACGTCCAGGACCTGGCGCGGCTCCTGACCGCGATGGGGGCCGAGGTCGAAGGCGTCGGCTCCAACGTGATGACGGTGAACGGCCAGGCCGCCCTGGGCGGCGCCGAGTTCACCCTCTGCCCGGACCACATCGAAGTCGGTAGCTTCATGGCGTTGGCAGCGGCGACCGGGGGAGAACTGCGGATCCGTGACGCGGGCCCGAAAGACCTGCGCAACGTGCGCCGTCAGTTCCGCCGCCTCGGCCTCAACTCGGAGGTCGAGGGCGAGGACGTGATCGTCCCCGCCGGGCAGCACCTGGAGGTCGAACCGGACCTCGGCGGGGCGATCCCGAAGATCGAGGACGGTCCCTGGCCCGCCTTCCCGGCCGACATGACCTCGATCGCCCTCGCCCTCGCCACGCAGGCGGACGGCGAGATCCTGATCTTCGAGAAGATGTTCGAGAACCGTTTGTTCTTCGTCGACAAGCTGGTCGCGATGGGCGCTCGGATCACGCTGTGCGACCCCCACCGGGCGATCGTCAGCGGTCCGAGCCGTCTTCATGGTGAGCGCGTGGAGAGCCCTGACATCCGCGCCGGGATGGCGATGCTCATCGCCGCCTGCGCCGCCGAGGGCACTTCGGAGATCGGCAACATCCGCCAGATCGACCGCGGCTACGAGCAGATCGACGAGCGCCTGCGCGACCTCGGCGCCCAGATTGAGCGCGTCGCGACCGAGGTCCCTGCCTAGCGCGTTCCCGATCCACCGGCCTGGAGCGTTCGCGCCATGGCCCCCCATGGTGTCCCGCTGGTCAGTCCAATGACTATCGTCCGCCGCATGATCCATCCGATCCCACCCGGCACGCGCGACGTGCTGCCCGACGAGATGCGCGAGCTGCGTCGTCTCACGCGCCGCCTGGTCGACACCTTCGAAGCCGCCGACTACGGCGAGGTGGCGACGCCGGCGATCGAATACGACGAGGTGCTCGCCCGCGGCGATCGCGCCTCGTCGGCCTCGCCCTACCGCTTCTTCGACGAGAACGGCGACCTCCTGGCGCTGCGCAGCGACATGACGGTGCCGATCGCCCGCCTCGTCGCCACCCGCTTCGCCGACGCGCCGATGCCGCTGCGCCTCTGTTACCTCGCCCCCGCCTACCGCGCGGTGCTGCCGCAGCGGGGCGAGATGCGCGAATTCGTCCAGGCCGGGATCGAGCTCATCGGCGCCCCCGGCGCCGACGGCAACGCCGAGGTGATCGGCGTGCTCGAGGCGGCGCTCGACTCGGCCGGGCTCGACCGCGCGGTGATCGGGCTCGGCGACGCCGATCTCTACCGCGGCCTGCTGGCCGAGTTCGGGGTCGAGGGCGAGGCGCGCGACGCCGTCCTCGACCGGCTTGCCACACACGACCTGGTCGGGCTCGAGGCGGGGCTCGCCGCGGCCGGGATCGGCGAGGCGGCGATCGACACCTGCGTGGCGCTCTCCCAGCTGCGCGGTGGCGCCGAGGTTCTCGACCAGGCGCTCGGGGTCGGCGGCGAGGCGGTCGAGCGCACGATCACCCGCCTCAAGGAGACGTACGAGTCGCTGGTGGAGCGGGGCACCGCTGACCGCGTCCAGGTCGACCTCGGCCTGCTCCGCAACCTCGGCTACTACGACGGGGCGGTCTTCGAGGTCTATGACCCGGCCCTCGGCCACGTGCTCGGCGGCGGCGGCCGCTACGACGGCTTCCTGGCCAACTTCGGCGTCGATCTGCCCGCGGCCGGCTTCTCCCTCTACCTGGAGCGTGTCCACGTCGCCCAGATGGAGGAGGAGTCCCGGCGTCGCGAGAGAGCGGCGAGCTGATGGCGGGCATCGCCGGGATCGGCGGCCCGACCCGCCCCGACGGCCCGCTAACGCTGGCGGTCCCGCGCGGCGCGCTCTTCACCGAAACCCTCGACGTGCTCGACGCGGCCGGCGTCGACACCTCGCCGCTGCGAGGCGATTCGCGCTCCTTGATCTTCGAGACCGACGAGATGACCCTCGTCACGATGCGCCCCTCCGATGTGCCGACCTACGTCGAGGCGGGTGCCGCCGACGTCGGCATCACCGGCAAGGACGTGCTGCTGGAGCAGTCCGACCGGGTCGTCTACGAGCTGCTCGACCTCGGCTTCGGCAAGTGCCGCATGGTGCTGGCCGGGCGGCGCGGCGACCAGCGCCTGGGGGAAAGCCAGCGTCGGCTGGGGATGATGCGGATCGCGACCAAGTACCCGCGGATCGCGGAGCGCTACTTCGAGTCGACCGGGCGGCAGATCGAACTGATCGAGGTGAAGGGGTCGGTCGAGCTGGCGCCGCTGATCGGGCTCGGCGACGGCATCGTCGATCTCGTCGCCACCGGCCGGACGCTGGAGGAGAACGACCTCGAGGTGCGCGAGGAGATCGTCGATTGCACCGCCCGCTTCGTCGCCAACCGCGTCGCCCACAAGCTGCGCGCGGCCGAAGTCGACGATCTGACCGCGCGCCTGCGGGTGGCGAGCCGGGTGGGGGGCAGCTGATGAGGGGCGGGCGATGAAGCTGCAGCGCTTCGAGTGGGCTGGGGCGGCGGCGACCGCGGGCGCGGTGCGGAGCTGGAGCGCCGAGGCGGCGCCTCCGGTGGAGGTCGACTCGATCGGCGGGCTGGTGCGCGAGGGCGGCGACGCCGCGCTCCTGGCGCTGACCCGCCGCTATGACGTGACCGACGGCGAGATCGAGGCGATCCGGGTCGACGCGGCCGACGCCCGGGCGGCGCTGGCCGGGCTGGAGGCGCCGCTGCGCGAGGCGCTGGAGACCGCCGCCGCCAACATCCGTACGGTGGCCGAGGCGCAGTTGGGCGAGGAGCGCACGGTCGAGCTGCCCCAGGGCCACTCTGTGCGCCTGCGCGAAGTGCCGGTCGGGGCGGCCGGGCTCTACGCGCCGGGCGGCCACGCCGCCTACCCGTCGAGCGTGCTGATGACGGCGCTGCCCGCACGCGCCGCCGGCGTCGAGCGGATCGCCCTGGCGACCCCGCCCGGGCCGGACGGCCGCGTACAGCCGGTGACCTTGGCCGCGGCGGCGCTCTGCGGGATCGAGGAGATCTACGCGGTCGGCGGCGCCCAGGCGATCTTCGCGCTCGCCTATGGGACCGAGACGATTGAGCCCGTCGACGTGATCGCCGGGCCCGGCAACGCCTGGGTGACCGAGGCGAAGCGGGCGGTGTACGGGACGGTCGGGATCGACTCGCTGAACGGGCCTTCGGAGCTGATGGTGATCGCCGGCCACGACACCGAGGCCGAGTGGGTCGCCTTCGACCTCTGCGCCCAGGCCGAGCACGGCGACGGCGCCCTACTGGTCGCCGCGGTCGAGCTGCACGTCCTCGACGAGGTCGCCGCGGCGACCGAGCGCCTCGCCGCGCTTCGTCCCGGCGTTTCCGCGACGGCGCCGCTGGCGCTCGTCCACGTCCCCGACTCGACCGACGCTGCCGACCTCTGCAACGCGTTCGCGCCGGAGCACGTCGAGATCTTCGAGGAGGACGCCTCGCTGCTCGCCGAGCGGATCAGCACCGCGGGCTGCGTGTTCGCCGGGCGCTGGGGGGCGACCGCCTTCGGCGATTACGCGGCGGGCTCCAACCACGTGCTGCCGACCGGCGGCGCGGGCCGCTTCAGCGGGCCGCTCGGGCCGGGCGCGTTCCGGCGGCGGATCTCGACCGTGGAGATCGACAAGGCCTCCGCCGCGGCGCTCGCCCCGAGCGTCGATGAGATCGCCCGCGCCGAGGGCTTCCCCGTCCACGCCGAATCGGCCATGATCCGGCGATGAGCAAGCGGAAGGCGACCAAGAGCCGCAAGACGGGGGAGACGAGCATCAACCTCGAGCTGGCGCTCGACGGCGACACCCAGTACGAAAATTCGACCGGGGTCGGATTCTTCGACCACATGCTCGATCTCTTCGCCCGCCACGGGCGCTTCGGGCTGACGGTGAGCGCTGACGGGGACACCGAGACCGGCGCCCACCACACGGTGGAGGACGTCGGCATCGTGCTCGGCCAGGCGCTCGACGAGGCGCTCGGCGACCGCGCCGGGATCCGTCGCTACGGCTCGGCGCTGGTGCCGATGGACGAGGCGCTGGCGGAGTGCGCAATCGACATCTCCGGCCGGCCCCACCTGGTCTTCCGCGCCGATCTGCCGAAGGCCTCGATCGCGGGCTTCGAAACCGAGCTGGCCGAGGAGTTCTTCGGCGCCGTCGCCAACTCGGCGAAACTGACCCTGCACATCTCGATCCCGTACGGCACCAACGTCCACCACATGATCGAGGCCGCCTTCAAGGCGTTTGCGCGGGCGCTGCGCGTCGCGGTGTCGATCGACCCGGAGGAGACGGGCGTCCCTTCCACCAAGGGAACGCTCAATGAGTGAAGACACTCAAGCCGCCCCCGGACGCGAAGCGGAGGAGGCGGCGCCCATGATCCTGATCTTGGACTACGGGATGGGGAACCTGCGCTCGGTCGAGAAGGCGCTCGAGCACGTCGGCGCACGCGCCGCGATCGGTGCCGATCCCGACGCGGTGCGGGCCGCCGACGGGCTGATCCTGCCCGGCGTCGGCGCCTTCCCGCGGGCGATGGAGCGGATCCGGGCGACCGGGCTCGACCGGCTGATCGCCGAGCGGGCCGACGCGGGGACGCCGATCCTCGGCATCTGCCTGGGGCTGCAGCTGCTCTTCGAGGGCTCCGAGGAGCTCGGCGGGGCGGACGGCCTCGGCCTGCTGCCGGGCCCGGTGACCGCGCTCCACGCGCCCGGCCTGAAGGTGCCGAACATCGGCTGGGCGCCAGTCCGCTGGGAGCGCGAGTCTCGCCTCACCACCGGGATCGCCTCCGAGACCCCCTTCTACCTCGTCCACTCGTTTGTCGCTCGCGCGGCCACCGAGGACATCCTCGGCACGGCCGAGTACGGCGAGCGCTTCGTCTGCGCGGCGGAGCGCGACAACGTCTTCGGCGTCCAGTTCCACCCCGAGAAGTCGAGCGCCGCCGGCCTGCGGCTGCTTGCCAACTTCGCCGGGATCTGTGCGAAGGCACCCGCGACGGCGTGATCCTCTACCCGGCGATCGATATCCGCGACGGCCACGCGGTGCGGCTGGTCGAGGGCGACTACGACCGCGAGACGGTCTTCGACGCCGACCCGGTCGACGCGGCGCTGCGCTTCGCCGAGGCAGGCGTCCACATCCTCCACGTGGTCGATCTCGACGGGGCGAAGGCGGGCGAACCGGTGAACCTCGAGGTGATCAGGCGGATCGCCGACGCGGTGCCGTTCCCGATCCAGGTCGGCGGTGGGCTGCGCAATGCCGACTGCGTCGCCAACGTGCTGCGGGTGGGGGCCGAACACGTGGTGATCGGGACCGCGGCGATGCGCGACCCCGAGTTCCTCGCCGCGATGCTGAAGGAGCACGGCGAGCGGATCGTCGTCTCCGTCGACGCCCGCGACGGCAAGGTGTCGCTGGCGGGGTGGACCGAGACCAGCGACGTCGATGTCGCCGACGCGGTCGCCGACCTGACCGCGCGCGGGGTCGAACGCTTCCTCTTCACCCCGATCGAGGTCGACGGGACGCTTACCGGGCCGGGCTTCGACCAGCTCGCCAAGGTGGCGGCCGCGACCGCGGCGACGGTGATCTACTCGGGCGGCGTCGGGACCCTCGACGACCTGACGCGCCTGCGCGCCGAGGCGGCGCCGAACGTCGACGGCGTGATCGTCGGCCGCGCCCTCTACGACAAGCGCTTCACCGTCGACGAGGCCCTCGCCGCCCTCGCCTGACGGCCCCCGCCAGTGGCGTTCGCACTTATCCCCGGTATGCGGGGATAAGTGCGAACGCGCCGCTCGTCTAGCCTGGGGAGGTGGCACTAAAGCGAGTCATCCCCTGCCTCGACGTCGACGCCGGGCGCGTGGTCAAGGGCACCAACTTCGTCGGCCTGCGGGACGCGGGCGACCCGGTCGAGCTGGCCGAGCGCTACGACGCCGCCGGCGCCGACGAGCTCGTCTTCCTCGATATCACCGCCTCGCACGAGCGGCGCGAGACGATCGTCGACCTCGCCCGGCGCACCGCCGACAACGTCTTCATCCCGTTCACGATCGGCGGCGGGATCCGCTCCGTCGAGGACGCCCAGGCGGTGCTCGACGCGGGCGCCGACAAGGTCTCGGTCAACTCCGCGGCGCTGGCGCGGCCGGAGCTGCTGACCGAGCTCGCCGACCATTTCGGGGCGCAGTGCGTGGTGATCGCGATCGACGCCAAGCGCGACGCCGACGGCACCTGGGGCGTGTATGTGAAGGGCGGGCGGGAGCGGGTCCCCGGGCGCGATGCGGTCTCCTGGGCGGGCGAGGCGGTCGAGCGCGGCGCGGGCGAGGTCCTCTTGACCAGCATGGACCGCGACGGGACCAACGACGGCTACGACCTCGAGCTGACCCGCGCGGTCGCCGACGCGGTGCCGGTGCCGGTGATCGCTTCGGGCGGGGCAGGGGAGCTGGGGCACCTCTCGGCGGCGATCGCCGAGGGCGGCGCCGACGCCGTCCTCTGCGCCTCGATCTTCCACTACGGGCAGCACACGGTGGCGGAGGCGAAGGAGCGCCTCGCCGCCGACGGCATCCCGGTCCGCCGCTGAGGCGGCGTCGGGGCGCCTCGCGGCGTCCTCGGTCCTTGCGAGGCTGGCCCACGCCGCCTCAGGGCGTGGTCAGCCGCCGCCTTCGGTGGTTTCGCCTTCGCCGGTCTTCATCGCGGCGGCGAGGCCGGCGACGTGCGATTCGCGCAGGATCTCCAGCCGCGCCAGTTCGTAGGGGGCGTCTTTTTCGGCGAAGCCGGGGATCTCGGTCGTCGCCCCGGTGTAGCCCGCCGCTTCGACGGCTTCGATCACCGTTTCGTCGAACTGCCCGGCCGGATAACAGAAGTTGTTGACCGGGACCTTGAATTCTTTCTGCAGGATCTTGCGCGAGCCGGCGACTTCTTCTTCCAGTTCTTCCGGCCCAAGTTCGGTCAGGTCGAGGTGGTGGATCGTGTGGGCGGCCAGCTCCCAGCCCGCCGCGATCATCGCCTTGACGTTCGATTCGTACAGTTCCGAGCCTTCCGCCTTCAGGTTGAGGACGCCAGCCCAGCCGTGTTTGCGCAGGGTCGGCAGGGCGAAGGTGTACTGGGGGCGGTAGCCGTCATCGAAGGAGAGGACGACCGGTTTCGGCGGCAGTTTGCCGTTGTGGTACCAGGCTTCCTCGACCTGTTCCAGCGTCACCGCCTCGTAGCCGTGTTCTTCCAGCCAGTCCATCTGTTTTTCGAAGTCGGTGCGGCCGACGTACAGTTCGGGATAGGGCGCGCCTTCCGGCGGGGCGCCGAGGACGTGGTACTCGAGGATCGGCACCGGGCCGGTGTAGGGCTTCCAGTCGGCCTGCGGGGTGGCGTTGGTGACCTCGTGGCTTTCCGGCCTCGTCTTTTCCGTCGTCCCCTTCGTGTCGGCGGTCGCCTTGCCGGTGCCCTTGTCGCCGGAGCCGCCCGCCGAGGCGAGGACGACGATCAGCGCCACGGCGACGATGGCGATCGCCGCGATCGCCGTCACCCGCCGGCGGATGATCTGCGCGCGGGTCGGCGCCGAGCGCGGCGACTCGTGATCGGGCCGCATCTCCGGCAGCCCCTCCTCGTCGGGCAGTGCCTCCTCGTCCGACGATCGCTCGCCCTCCGGCAGCCCGTCCTCGTCTTCCCAGTCGCTCGGCATCCGCGTCCCCGATCATCGTAGGGGGGAACCGATGAGGAGCGCGGAGCGATGACCACCGACAGAGGCCTCGCCGAGGCGCTTGCCGCCGCCTACCCGGAGCTGGCCGAGGTCGCCGCGGCGGCGCCCGACCCCGTCTATCTGGTCGGCGGCGCCGTGCGCGACCTGATGCTGGGACGGGGACGCGCCGACATCGACCTGGTCGTCGAGGGCGACCCGGCGGCGCTGGCGGCGGCGCTCGGGGCCGAGGCCGTGGCCGCGCACTCGCGCTTCGGGACGATGAAGATCGACTGGGGCGGGGAGGAGATCGACCTCGCCGCCTCACGGCGGGAGCGCTACGCCCGGCCGGGGGCGCTGCCGACGGTCGAGCTCGGCGCGCCGGTCCGTACCGACCTCGCCCGCCGCGACTTCACCGTCAACGCGATGGCGATCCCGCTCGCCGATCCGGAGGACCTGCTCGACCCCTACGACGGCCGGCGAGACCTCCGCGCCGGGCTGCTGCGGGTGATCCACGACCGGTCCTTCGTCGACGACCCGACCCGGGCGATCCGCGCGGCGCGCTACGCGGCCCGGTTCGGCTTCGAGTTGGAGGAGGGGACCGAGGCGCTGTTGCGGGCGACCGACTTGGGATCGGTGACGCCAGAGCGTCGGGCGGAGGAGCTCCGCCGCCTGGCGCGGGAAGCGACCGGGGTGCGGGGACTGGAGCTGCTCACCGAGTGGGGCCTGGTCGAGCCGCGCGAGGGCGGCCTGGAGTGGGCGAGGGCCGTCGACGAGCTTCTTGGCGCGCCGGAGTGGGCGGGAGAGGTCGACCGGCCCGAAGCGATCCTCGCCGCGGCGGGCGTGCTGGATGAGGCGACCGACGGCGGCTCGCTCGCGGTCGAATCGCCGGGCGACGAGGAGGAAATCTCGTCCCCGCCCGAGGGCGGCGCCCCCGGTGCATCCGCAGTCGCCGATCCATCTGCGGCCCGGGCGGTCGAACTTGCGAAGGCGAGGCTGGCGCGTCCTTCCGAGGGCGCCGCGCTGGCGCGCGGGGTCGATCCGCTGGTCTTGGTCCTCGCCCGCGCCAAAGGCGCCGGCTGGCTCGACGACTGGCTGCGCTGGCGCGAGGTCACGCTCGAGATCAACGGCGCCGACCTGACCGCCGCGGGCCTCACCGGGCCGGCGATCGGCCGGGGCCTGGAGGCCGCCCTCGCCGCCAAGCTCGACGGCGAGGCCGGCACCCGCGAGGACGAGCTTCGCGTCGCCCTCGCCGCCGCGCAGCGCTGATCTGCTTGGCTCTGGGCATGGACTGGATCGAGACCGACGGGGTGCGCTGGCTGCGCGCCGATCTCGGACCGGCGGCCGGTGGGACCGGGCGCGTCGGCTTCGGATCGCGCGTCGGCGGAGTCTCGGAGGCCCCCTACGACTCGCTGAACATCGGCGTGCTCACCGCCGACGCCGACGCGGCCGTGGTCGAGAACCGCAGGCGACTCGCCGCCGCGGTCGGGATCGAGCCGTCCCACGTCCCGATCGGCCTCCAGGTCCACAAAGCCGACATCGCGGTCCACGAGTTCCCCCAGGACCCGAGCCCGTTCGCCGAACCCGGCCCCGTTTTGGATGAGGTCGACGGGCACGTCGTCCGCCGATCGGGCCTGGCGCCGCTCGTGCTCACCGCCGACTGCCTGCCGGTCGCGCTGGCCGGGCCCGGCGGGGTGGCGATGCTCCACTGCGGCTGGCGCGGGTTGGCGGCCGGGATCGTCGCCCGCGGCGCCGCCTTGGTCGAAGCGACGTCGGCGGCGATCGGCCCGGGGATCGGGCCGTGCTGTTACGAGGTCGGGCCGGAGGTCATGGGTGTCTTCGCCGACCTCGGCGAGGGGATCGCCGCGGGCCGCATGCTCGACCTGCCCGAGGTCGCTCGCCGGACTCTCGCCCGCGCCGGGGTCGAGGAGGTCGAGTCGGCGGACCTCTGCACCTTCTGCGAGGCCGGGCTCTTCTACTCCCACCGCCGCGACCGGGGGACGACCGGCAGGATGGGCAACCTCGCCTGGATCGACGCCTGACGGACGCTCGCGTCAGGATCCGCCCAGACCCATGCCCCGCACCCTCTTCCACGACATCGACCCGGCCCGGGTCCGCGCCCACCTCGAGGAGGTCGCCGAGGTCGCCGCAGGCCGCGCCGAGGTCCTGGTCGCCTGCAAGTACGTGCCGCTGGAGGAAATGGGGGCGCTGGCCGCGGCCGGGGTGACGCTGGTCGGCGAGAACCGCCAGCAGGACCTCGCCGCCAAGCACGAGCTATATGCCGAGGCCTTCACCTGGGACTTCATCGGCAACCTGCAGAGCCGCAAGGTGAAGCAGATCCTGCCGCTGGTGCGGCTGATCCACTCGGTCGCCACCGACTCGGCGCTGGAGCAGCTCGGCCGCCACGGCACCCCCGAGACCGAAGTCCTGGTCGAGGTCAACATCGCCGAGGAGGAGGGGAAGGGGGGCGTCGCGCCCGCCGACCTCGCCGACTTCATCGCCCGCTGCCCGGTCCGCGTGTCCGGGCTGATGACGATGCCGCCGTTCGCCGAGGACCCGGAGGCTTCGCGGCCATACTTCGCCCACCTGGCCGAATTGGCCGCCGCCAATGGTCTGGATCGCCTCTCGATGGGTACTTCCCAGGACTGGCGCGTCGCGCTCGACGAGGGGGCGACGATCATCCGCCTCGGATCCGCGCTGTTTGTGTGAATCGGCGCTAATCTGACCATGAAGTCCCATCAGCCCCGCATCAATGGAAATCAGCTAAAGGAGTCGGCCCAAAGAAGCCGAAACAGCCAGCATGGCCCTCAGGGATACCTGGCATAGAGCACTTGTCTACTTCGGCCTCGCCGAAGACCACGACTACGGTCCGGAATACGAGGAAGACTTCGAACCGGAAACCGGTACCGAAGAAGCTTTCGGGGAACCGCCGCGCCGCGAGCGCGACCGCGAACCGGCCTCGGTCCGTCGACTGCCGACCTCGCGGCGCGCCCGCCGCGACGAGATCGACGACATCTTCGCCGACGACGAGCCGATCGCCGCGAGCCGCACGCGCACGCTGCGCCCGGTCGACAACGGCGGTGCCGGCGGCGACATCCAGGTCCACCTGGTCATCCCGCGCAACTTCAACGACGCCCAGCAGGTCGCCGACCAGTTCAAACGGTCGGTGCCGGTGATCCTCAACCTGCAGACCGCCGACCACGAGCTCTCGAAGCGGATGATCGACTTCTGCTCCGGCCTCACCTACGCGCTCGACGGCGGCATGCAGCGGATCGCCGAGAAGATGTTCCTGTTGACGCCGCGCAACGTCGAGGTCTCGGCGGAGGAAAAAGCGCGCCTGATCGACAAGGGCTTCTTCAACCAGTCCTGATGAGCTGGCCCTCTATCTCCTACCCGGAGTGGAGCGCCACCTGCGACACGCTGCACGCCCACACGCAGGTGCTCGGCAAGCTGGCGGCCGAACTGGCGGCGCCGGAGCCGCAGCTCCAGCACGCCGCCCTGCGCCTCACCGCGCGCGGCTGGGAGACGCTGCCGCTGCCGGCGCCTGACGGCTCCGGAGCGTCGTTCGTCATCGCCCTCGACCTGCACCGCCACGAGGCGCTGGTGGGGACGAGCGACGGGGAGATCGACGCCGTACCGCTGGTCCCCGATCGGCCCGTGGGCGAGGTGACCCGCGACGTGCTGGCCGCGGTGACCCAGCTGGTCGGGGAGGCGAAGATCGACCCGGCTCCGCAGGAGGTGGCCTGGACCGTGCCGCTCGACCAGGACACCGAACACGCCACCTACGACCGCCAGGCGGTCACCGAGCACTTCGGCATGGCCACCAGGGCCGCCCAGGTCCTGGCCGCCTTCCGGGCGCCGTTCCGCGGTCGCTCGACCCCGATCAACGCCTGGTGGGGCTCCTTCGACCTCGCCGTCAGCCTCTTCTCCGGCGACCCGGCGACGCCGCCCTCCGAGGACTTCATCATGCGCAACGCGATGGACTCCCAGGAGGTTGCGGTGGGCTGGTGGCCCGGCGATCCCAAACACGGCGGCGCCGCCTTCTACGCCTACGCCCACCCGGCCCAACCGGGGTTCGCCGGGGCCGACCTCGGGGTCGCCGGGGCGGCCTGGGACGGGGACCTGGGCGAGTACGTGCTCGAGTGGGAGGACGTGGCCGCCGCCGCCGACCCGCACCAGCTGGCGGTCGACTTCGCCCGCTCCGCCTTCCAGCACGCCTGCACCACCTGCGGCTGGGACGCCGACCTGGCGCAGAGCGCCGCGGGCAACCCGCCGCCGGTCGCCTAATCTCCGTTACGTGATTCTTGGCTTCGTCGGTTCCGGCAGCATGGCGACGGCGCTCGCCCGCGGGCTCGTGGGCGTGGTCGACGGCATGCTCTTCTCCGACTCCGGCTCGGGACGGGCGGCGGCGCTCGCCGCGGAGCTGGGCGGCGAGGCGCTCGCCAACGAGGAGGTCGCCGCCCGCGCCGACGCGATCGTCCTCGCGGTGAAGCCCGCCGCGCTCGACACCGTCGCGCCCTCCCTCCAGGAGGCCGACGAGATCGTCTCGGTCCTCGCCGCGACGCCGCTGGCGCGCCTGCGCGCGGCCTTCCCCGACGCCTCGATCCTGCGCACGATGCCGAACGTCGGCGTCGAGGTCCGCCAAGGCGTCATCTGCATCCATGGCGACATGCCCTCGCCGGCGGTCGCCGCCGCGCTCGAGACCATCGCCCACGTGGTCGAGATCGACGAGGAAGACTTCGACGGGGCCACCGCGGTGATGGGCTGCGCGCCCGCCTACCTGGCGCTGGCCGTGGAAGCGATCGGCGACGCCGGCGCCGCCGACGGCCTCGACCCCGAGCTCGCCCGCGAGCTGATCGTCGAGACCACCGCCGGGACCGCCGAGCTGCTGCGCCTGCGCCACCCGGCCGACGTCCGCCGCGCCGTCGCCTCGCCGGGCGGCAGCACCGAGGCGGGCCTGGAAGCGCTCGACCGCGAGGGTGCCCGCGGCGCCTTCACCGCCGCCGTCGTCGCCTCGTTGGGGAGGATGCGGGGATGATCGCCGCCCTCGCCTCGCTCCCCCTGGCGCTGTCGAAGAACGACATCGCCACCTACATCAGCGCGCTCTTCGTCGTCTACACGATCATGATCCTGCTGAACATCCTGATCTCGTTCGTGCCGCGGATGCCGTACTCGCCTTGGTTGCGGGCGGTGCTCGATTTCATCACCGAGTCGACCGACCCCTACCTGAACATCTTCCGCGGCATCATGCGCCCGATCGGCGGCGGCGGGTTCGCCTTCGACCTCAGCCCGATCCTCGCCTTGATCGTCCTCGGCATCGCCGAGGGCATCGTGGTCGGCGCCCTGCGGTGAGCGATCGCGTCAGGCGGGCCTGGGGGCTCGCGGCAGCGCTGGCGGTGGTCGTCGTCGTCCTCGACCAGATCGTCAAGAGCATCGTCGAACACCACATCGTGCTCGGCGAACAGGTCGAGGTGCTGGGACCGCTGAAGCTGACCCTCTCGCACAACGAAGGGGTCGCCTTCGGCCTCGCGGAAGGGGGCGGGATCCTGCTCGTCGCGATCACCCTGATCGCCCTCGGCGTGGTGCTCTACCTCTTCTCCCGCGATCCGGCGCGGCCGTGGATGTGGGTGGCGACGGGGCTGCTCGCCGGCGGCGCCTTCGGCAACCTGATCGACCGGATCCGTCACGGCCACGTCACCGACTTCATCGAACTGCCCCACTGGCCGCCGTTCAACCTCGCCGACTGCGGGATCACCTGCGGGGTGATCATCCTGCTGGTGATCTACGTGCGCGAAGCGGAGCGGGCCGAGCGTGGCTCCTGAGGGGGCGCCCCAGCTGCGCATCGTCCATCTCGACGACGACCTCGCGGTCATCGACAAGCCCGCCGGCCTGGTCGTCCACCCGGCCCCCTCGCACAGCGGCCCGACCCTGGTGTCGGAGCTGGGCGACCTGCTCGGCGGCGGCGACCCGGAGCGGCCGGGGATCGTCCATCGCCTCGACAAGGACACCAGCGGGCTGATGGTCGTGGCGCGCCACCCGGAGACGCTGGCGGCGCTGCAGAAGGCGGTCAGGGACCGCCAGGTCGAGCGCCGCTACCTGGCGCTCGCGGGCGGCCGCCTGGCGTCCCGGACCGGCACGATCGACGCGCCGATCGGCCGCGCGGCCAAGCGGCGCACCCGGATGGCGGTCGCCGGGGCCGCCTCGCGCGAGGCCCGCACCCACTTCGAGGTGCTGGAGCTGCTGCCGCGGGAGAGCTACGTCGAGGCCCGGCTGGAGACCGGCCGCACGCACCAGATCCGCGCCCATTTCGCCGCCATCGGCCACCCGATCATCGGCGATTCGACCTACGGCGGGGCGGCGCGGTATGGGCTGGAGCGCCAGTTCTTGCACGCGCACCGGCTTGCGTTTCGGCATCCGGGAACGGGGGAGCCGCTCGACTTCCGGTCGCCGTTGCCGGCGGATCTGGCGGCGGCGCTCCAGGCGGCGCGGGGGAGTAGGGGCGGGGGGCACGGGCAAGGGACGATGTAAGGGACGCGGCCCTCTCGGCGGCGACCCGGGCGGGCTGAGGCCGCCGCCGAGAGGGCCGGGTTCGTGGGGGGTGGCGGGGGTGCGGGTGCCTTTGCGGGTCTCGGGAGAGGTTCGTGACGTACGCAGGTGGTTCACACCGGTCAAGAAGACCTGCGTGGAGTTTTGGGTGCTCAGCACCCAAAACTCCACACGGAGACTCCTGACCGGTGGGACGCAGTGCAGTCGACTTTGACCACGCGATGATGTGGTCAAAGTCGGTCAGGAGAATCTGGGCGCCGTGTCGGGCGCCCGAAGTCCCGCCGGGCCGCGCACCGAAGCGTGTCCTCCCTCTGAAACCTCCCGTCCCGGGCGTCTCGGAGGCGGCCTCAGCCTGCCCGGGTCGCCTCCGAGGCGCCCGGGCCAGCCGTCCCCAATCGACCAGGCCCCGAATCGGGCCGTCCCGCCGCCCGGCGCCCACTCGCTCCCGCCCCTACAATCAAATTTCGCAAAGTCACTTCTACCCCCGTCCAGCAGCGGACCGGATCCTGCCCAGGAGCCAAGAGCCTGGGTCCCGGCGAGTGGGGCGGGGCGCATCGCAACCGAATCCAAGGAGAAATGCATGCCTGAGGCAGGCCTGAAAGAACTGCTCGAGGCCGGAGTCCACTTCGGCCACCAGACGCGCCGCTGGAACCCGAACATGCGCCGTTTCATCTTCGGCGAGCTCGACGGGATCCACATCATCGACCTCCTGCAGACCGAGGCGCTGCTGGAGAACGCCCGTCGCTTCGCCGGTGAGCTGGCGTCGGGGGGCGGCACCGTCCTCTTCGTCGGCACCAAGAAGCAGGCGCGCGACGTGGTCCAGGAATGGGCCGAACGCTGCAAGATGCCCTACGTCAACAAACGTTGGCTCGGCGGCCTCTTGACCAACTTCAACACGATGTCGGGCCGGATCGCCCGCCTGCACGAGCTCAACGAGTGGAAAGAGGAAGGCAAACTCGACCTCCTCCCGACCAAGGAGCGGATGGGGATGGAGGCCGAACTCGCGAAGCTCGAGTTCAACCTCGGCGGCGTCCGCGACATGGACCGGCTGCCCGACGCCGTCTTCGTCACCGATCTGAAAACCGAGGAGATCGCGGTCCACGAGGCGGCCCGCCTGCGGATCCCGATCATCGGCCTGGTCGACACCAACTGCGACCCGACCCCGGTCGACTACGTGATCCCCGGCAACGACGACGCGATCCGCTCCTGCCAGCTGATCATCGGCACGATCGGCGGCGCGGTCGAGGAGGGCTCCTCGGCCTGGCGCGTGCAGGAGGAGAAACGGATCGCCGAGGAGATGGAACGGCGCAAACGCGAGGAGGAAGAGCGCCGCAAACGGGAGGAAGAAGAGAAAGCCCGGATCGAGGCGCAACAGGCCAAAGAAGCCGAGGAAGAAGCCGCCAAACAGGCGGCGGCGAAAGCCGAGGCGGAAAAACAGAAAGCTGCGGCGGAGGCTGCCGCGAAAGCAGCGCCGGCGGCGCCCAAAGCTGAGCGGCCGGCGGGTCCTGCCCCCGATGGGGGCACCTCGTCCTCGCAAGCTGCGGGCGAGGCACCCCCATCGGCGTCACCCACCGGAGGGGAGCCTGCGAGCGCCGCCTCCGAGGGTTCGGGGGCTGCTCCGACTGCCGAGGAGCCCAAAGCTGAGCAGGCGGCGGCCCCGGAGGCTCCCAAAGCTGAGGCGCCGGCCGAGCCCGCCGCCGAGAAAGCCGACGCGGCGCCCGCCGCCGAGGAGAATGCTCCCGCGGCAGAGAGCACCGAGACCACTGATGACACCCAGAAAGGGGACTCGTGATGGCGTCGATTTCCGCCGCCGATGTGAAAGCGCTCCGGGACCGCACCGGGGCCGCGATGATGGACAGCAAAGCGGCGCTGGTCGAGGCCGACGGTGACGTCGAGCGCGCGATCGAGCTGCTGCGGGTGAAGGGCCAGGCCAGCGCCGCCAAGCGCGAGGGCCGTGGCACCAACGAGGGCGTCGTCGCCTCCTACATCCACGCCAATAACAGCGTCGGCGCGATGGTCGAGGTGCAGTGCGAGACCGACTTCGTCTCCCGCAACGAGGACTTCCAGGTCTTCGCCTACCAGGTCGCCCTGCACATCGCGGCAACGGCGCCGCAGTACGTCTCCACCGACGAAATCGACCCGGAGGCCCGCGAGGCCGAAAGGCGGGTCTTCGAGGAGAAGGCGCGCGAAGAAGGCAAACCGGACAACATCGTCGAGAAAATCGTCGAGGGTCAGCTGAACAAATGGGCCTCGGAGGTCGCGCTGCTCGACCAGCAGCACGTCAACGCCGAGAAACACGACTCGAAGACGATCGAGGAGCTGCGCCAGGAGCTGGCGGCGAAAACCGGGGAGAACATCCGCATCGCCCGCTTCTCCTACTTCCGCGTCGGAGACGAGTAGAGGCACCCGCTGATGGCTGGGGAGCGGTTCGGTCGCATCCTCCTGAAGCTCTCGGGAGAGGCCCTGATGGGCAGCCAGTCCTACGGCACCGACGGTGCCGAGGTCGACCGGATCGCGACCCAGGTCGCCAGCGTCCGCGAGCGCGAGGTGGAGGTGGCGATCGTCGTCGGCGCCGGGAACATCTACCGCGGCCTCGCCGGGGCCGCCTCGGGGATGGACCGGGCCACCGGCGACTACATGGGGATGCTGGCGACGGTGCTCAACGCCCTGACGCTGCAGGACGCGCTCGAGCGGATGGGCCAGCACACGCGGGTGATGTCGGCGATCGACGTGAAGGAGGTCGCCGAGCCCTACATCCGCCGGCGCGCGATGCGCCACCTGGAGAAGGGCCGGATCGTGATCTTCGCCGCCGGCACCGGCAACCCGTTCTTCACCACCGACACGGCGGCCGCGCTGCGGGCGCTGGAGATCCACGCCGAGGCGATCCTGATGGCGAAGAACGGGGTGGAGGGCGTCTACGACTCCGACCCGGCGACCAACCCGGCGGCCAAGTTCATCCCCAAGATCACGCACCGGGAAGCGATCGAGCGGGGGCTCAAAGTGATGGACTCGACCGCGCTCAGCCTCTGCATGGACAACGACCTGCCCATCTATGTCTTCAACATGGCCGACGAGCTGAACATAGATAGGATCGTCAGCGGCGAGACGGTCGGCACGTTGGTGTCCAATGGGACCGACGCCTAGAGAGGACGGGACCGTGGCAATTACCGACGAACTGCTCGCAGACGCCAAAGATCGGATGGCCAAATCGGTGGAATCGAGCCGCGGCGAGCTCGCCACCGTGCGCACCGGCCGCGCCTCCCCCCACCTTCTCGACCGGATCAGCGTCGATTACTACGGCGCCCAGACGCCGCTGAAGCAGCTCGCCAACGTGGCCGCCAGCGACGCCCGCCTGCTCACCGTGACCCCCTTCGACAAAAGCGCCGTGGGGGCGATCGAGAAGGCGATCCAGGAGTCCGACGTCGGCCTCACCCCGTCCAACGACGGCAACGTGATCCGCCTGGCGATCCCGGAAATGACGGAGGAGCGGCGTCGCGAGATGGTCAAAGTCGTCAACGGCGTCGCCGAGGACGGTCGGGTCGCGATCCGCAACGTGCGGCGCGACGTGATGAGCGACCTGCGCGAGCTGAAGAACGAGGGCGAAGTGGGCGAGGACGACGAGCGCCGCGCCGAGACCTCGCTGCAGAAACAAACCGATGGGGCGATCGCCGAGATCGACGCGCTGCTCAAGGGCAAGGAAGCCGAAATCCTCGAGGTGTGAGACGCCTGCAAACCGGCGCATTTCGGGGTCCTCGGTCGGGTCGGCTTGGTCACGCATTGAAATGCGCTCCCGGCGCCGACCTCCCTGCGTCCCTCGAACTGCTTGGTTTTCGGCGTCTCACGGGCTCCACGGTTGCTCATGAGCCCTCCTAAATACGTAGCGATCATCACCGACGGCAACGGCCGCTGGGCGCAGCAGCGCGGGCTGCCGGTGATCGAGGGGCACCGGGCGGGGGCCGATGTGGTCAAGGCGCGGTTGCGCGATGCGGTCGAGCTGGGGATCGAGGAGCTGACCGTGTTCTCCTTCTCGACCGAGAATTGGTCGCGCTCCGAGGAGGAGGTCAGCGGGCTGATGGCGATGTTCGGCGAGCGGATCCTCGGCGAGACCCCGGAGCTCGACCAGGAGGGCGTGCGGATGCGCTTTATCGGCCGCCGCGAGGGGGTCGACGCGGGGCTGGTCGAGCGGATGGAGTGGGCCGAAGCGAAGACCGCCGAGAACTCGCGGATCTCCCTCTTCATCGCCTTCAACTACGGCGGCCGGGCGGAGATCGTCGACGCGGCGCGAAACTTCCAGGGGGGCTCCGAGGAGGAGTTCCGACGCCACCTGTACGCGCCCGACATGCACGACCCCGATCTCCTGATCAGAACCAGCGGCGAGCAGCGGATCTCGAACTACCTGCTCTGGCAGTGCGCCTACTCGGAGCTGGTCTTCGCCGAGGAGCTGTGGCCGGACTTCGACCGGGCGGCGTTCGAGCGGGCGCTGGGTCAGTTCACCGACCGGCAGCGGCGCTTCGGGGGGCGCTGATGAGCGATTTCTTCGAAGAAGAGATGTTCGATGAACGGCCGCCGGAGCCGGAGGTCGAGCCGGAGCCGGAGCCGCCGCGACGGCGGCGGGGGCGGGACGGGCAGAAACGGCGTGGCCGCCCCAAACGGCGGGGACGCAAACAGGCGCGCGGCGACGGGGAGCCGCGCAAACCGAAACGGCTGAAACGTGGCGGCGGCGGCGAGACGACGCGGCGGATCCTGATCGCGATCCCGGCGATCGCCTTCGCGATCGCGATCACCGTCGCCGGCGATTGGGTCTTTGCCCTGGCGATGATCGCGATCGGGATCCTCTGCCTGCGGGAGTACCTCGAACTGACCTCGACGGCGCGGCCGCTGGCGATCCCTGCCTACGCGGCGGTCGCGGCGATGGTCGTCGCCGCCCACGTCGGCACCTCCTACAGCGTGCTCCTCGTCTTCGCCGCCTCCTTCCCCTTGCTCTTCGCCTTCGGGGCCGACGCCAAACACCGCGATGGGGTCACCATCTCGATCGCGGTGACCCTGCTGGGGATCGTCTGGATCGGCGTCCCGCTCGCCCACGCGGTCTTCCTCCGCGACCTGCCCAGCCACGGCGCCGCGCTCCTGATCGACGTCCTGGTCGGCACCTTCGTCACCGACACCGCCGCATACGCGACCGGCCGCATGTTCGGCAGCCACAAAATCGCCCCCAACCTCTCGCCGAACAAGACCGTCGAGGGCCTGATCGGCGGCTTCGTGATCGGCACGATGGGCTTCTGGTTCGCCGGGCTCTACCAGAACTGGCTGAGCGGGACGGACGCCCTGATCATGGGCGCCGCCGTCGCCGCGATCGCGCCAGTCGGCGACCTCTTCGAGTCGATGCTGAAGCGCGACCTCGGCAAAAAGGACACCGGCACCATCTTCGGCCCCCACGGCGGCATCCTCGACCGCCTCGACGCCGTCCTCTTCACCGTCGTCGTCGGCTATTACCTCGCCGTAGCCCTCGTCTACTGACTCCTGGCACATTTCTTGACCGGCTC
The DNA here is from genome assembly GCA_035281725.1 of Solirubrobacterales bacterium. Classification (GTDB taxonomy): domain Bacteria; phylum Actinomycetota; class Thermoleophilia; order Solirubrobacterales; family 70-9; genus VAYN01. The sequence goes on along the minus strand of DATEDJ010000091.1, from coordinate 20,298 downwards.
AACCCCTCGGCGTAACGTCGCCGGCCGTGACGCAAGGACGCGACAAAAGGGCGGTGATGGCGTGGATGGAACGATGGGGGTTCGCGACGCTGGTGGGTTCCGCGGTAGTGCTTGGCTTGGCGGTCGGGGCGACGGTTGCCGTCCCGGCGGAAATCCCTGCCGTCGCGCTGCAGGCCGCGCCGGTCTATCGCCTGGAGGTCGGAGGCGCGCTCTTCATCGGCCTCTATCTGGTGTCAATGGCCTTCGTGCTGGCCATGCGGAACCACGGGTTTTCGGAGATCGGCACGAGCGGGGTGAGGGCGCATGATCTGGGGCGCCTGCCGGACGCGCTCGCGGCCGAGCGGCACGCGATTGCCGAGCTGGCGGCGCTCATGGCGAAACCTGAGAAAGGTGCTGACGATGGCGGAGGCTGAAATCCTGGAGCGACCGGAGGAAGGTGAGTCCGGTGTGTCTCGCGACGCAGAGAGGCGCGCCCGGGAAGAACGAATTGATCGCCACTGGGCGAGTTTCTGGGAACAGATGGCGATCCTGGACGAGATCATCGGGGAATGGCGAGCGGAAGGACTTCTTCCGCCGGAGGAGCCGCGCCGCCGCGCTTAGAGAGTCGGAAGGTCGCCTCCGTATCCTCTTCATAGATGAAGAAGGTGCTCATACTCGGCTCGACGGGGTCGATCGGAACGCAGGCGCTCGAGGTGATCGACGCGTCGAGCGAGCTTCTGGCCGTCGGCCTGGCCGCCGGGCGTGGCTGGGAGACGACCGTCGCCCAGGCGCGGGAGCATGGCGTCGGCACGATCGCGCTCGCCGACCCTGACGCCGCCGCCCAGGCGGCGGAGGCGTGGGATGGGCGCGTGCTCGTCGGCGAGGAGGGCGTGCGCGAGCTGATCGCGGCGACCGAACCCGATCTGGTCCTCAACGGGATCGTCGGCGCCGCCGGCCTCGGCTCGACCGTGGCCGCGCTTTCCGCCGGGATCGACGTCGCGCTCGCCAACAAGGAGAGCCTGGTGCTCGGCGGTGAGCTGGTGATGGCCCTCGCCGAGGCGACGGGGGCGCGGATCCTGCCGGTCGACTCCGAGCACTCGGCGCTCCACCAGCTGATCAATCGCGAGGCGCCCGGGGCGGTCGAGCGCCTCGTCATCACCGCCTCGGGAGGCCCCTTCCGGGGTCGTACCGACCTTGACGAAGTCAGCGTCACCGAGGCGCTCGACCACCCGACCTGGAAGATGGGCGGCCGGATCACGATCGACTGCGCGACGCTGATGAACAAGGGCTTCGAGGTGATCGAGGCGCACCACCTCTTCGGCGTTCCCTACGAACGGATCGAGGTCGTCGTCCACCCGCAGTCGCTGATCCACTCGCTGGTCTCCCTGGTCGACGGCTCGACCCTCGCCCACATCGGCTATCCCGACATGCGGGTGCCGATCTCCTACGCGCTCCACTTCCCCGAGCGGGCCCCGGTCGACGTCCCGCGCCTCGACCTCGCCGCGGTCGGCCAGATGACCTTCGAGCAGCCGGATCCCGCCACCTTCGCCTGCCTGCGCCTGGCGATCGAGGCGGGGAGGACCGGCGGCACCGCGCCGACCGTCCTGAACGCCGCCGATGAGGTCGCCGTCGCCGCCTTCCTCGACGGCCGCATCCCCTTCACCGGGATCGCCGCCGTGGTCGAGCGCTGCCTGGAGGAGATGCCGGCCGCACCCGTCGCCCACTTCGAAGACCTCTTCGCCACCGACGCCGAGGCGCGCGAGCGCGCCGCCGCCGCCGCCCGAGAGCTGATGCCCGCATGAGCTGGCTCTACGTCTTCCTCGGCTTCTGCCTGCTGATCCTGCTGCACGAGGCAGGCCACTTCGTCGCCGCCAAGCGGACCGGAATGCGGGTCGAGAGCTTCTTCCTCTTCTTCGGTCCGACCCTCTGGTCGTTCAAGCGCGGCGAGACCGAGTACGGGATCAAGTGCATCCCGCTCGGGGGCTACGTGAAGATCAATGGGATGAACCCGGAAGAAGAGATGCCTCCGGGGGAAGAGCACCGGGCCTACTACCGGCAGAAGGTGTGGAAGCGGATCGTCGTCGCCGCAGCGGGACCAGCGGTGAACATCGTGCTCGCCTTCGTGATCCTCTTCGCGGTGTTCAACATCGGCGGGCTCAACGACGGTGCAGCCAAACCGGTCGTCGGTGAAACGAGCCCAGGCTCCGGTGCGGCGGCGGTGCTCCAAGACGGCGATCGCGTCGTCGCGGTCGACGGCCACTCATATGCCGACCTCGGTGGCAAAGAACGGATCGAAAAGTTCGGTGAAGACATCCGCTCCCACAAGTGCGAAGGCAAGCCGACCGATGGTTGTGCGGCGACCACGTCCGCCGAAGTCACGGTCCTCCGCGACGGTCAGGAAAAGACCTTCCAGGTCACCCCGCACTACAGCGCCCAGGAAGGGCGCATGTTGCTCGGTGTCGGTTGGGAAGTGAACGACCACTGGGTCGCGATCAGCACCGGCGAAGCGGCGAGCCATTCGCTTGACGTGATGGGCGAAGTGATCAGTAGAACCGGCTCCGTTTTCTCGCACATCTTCGAAGCCGAAAAGCGCAAGGAAATCTCCAGCGTCGTCGGCATCTCCGATGTCGGTAACCAAGCCGTCAACAACGGCTGGCGCGATGGCTTCCTGGTCCTGGCTCTGGTCAGCCTTTCGCTCGGTTTGATCAACCTGGTACCGATCCTGCCGCTTGACGGCGGTCACATCTTCTGGGCGATCATCGAGAAATTGCGCGGCGGGAAGCCGGTCTCGGTCCGGGTGATGGAGCGGGCGACGATCATCGGCTTTGCCCTGGTCCTGATGCTGATGGTCATCGGTGTCTCGAACGACATCGGCCGGATCACCGGCGAAGGCTTCAACGTCTCCAAGTAGGCCCCGCGGGCCCGCCAGTAACCTTCAGATATGGCTTCCAAACGGCAGATCTTCGTCGGGCGTGTGCCGATCGGTGGCGGCGCGCCGGTCGTGGTGCAGACGATGACCAAGACCGAGACGGCGAACCTGACCGCGACGCTCGACCAGATCCGCAAGGTCGCCGATGCGGGCGCGGACGTCGTGCGCTGCGCGGTGCCGCGTGAGCAGGACGCGGAGGCGCTGCGGACGATCGTCGCCGAGTCGCCGATCCCGGTGATCGCCGACATCCATTTCAACCACACGCTGGCGCTGAAAGCGATCGAGGCGGGGGCGCACTGCATCCGGCTGAACCCGGGGAACATCGGCGGGCGGGAGAAAGTCGCCGAGGTCGCCGAACTGGCGAACAAGCGCAACGTGCCGATGCGGATCGGGGTCAACTCGGGGTCGCTGCCCAAGCACCTGCATGAGCTCGAGCGCGAGGCGCCGGTCGAGGCATTGGTCGCCGCGGCGATCGAGTTCGTCGAGCTGATGGAGGGTCTCGACTTCACCAACTTCAAGGTCTCGATCAAGTCGACCAACGTGCCGTACACGATCGCCGCCAACCGTCAGCTGGCGGAGAAGATCCCCTATCCGCTCCACCTCGGGATCACCGAGGCGGGGACGAAATGGTCGGGCGCGCTGAAATCGGCGGTCGGCCTGGGGTCGCTGCTGGCCGACGGGGTGGGGGACACGATCCGGGTCAGCCTCTCGACCTTCCACGCCGAGGAGGAGGTCAAGGTTGCCTGGGAGATCCTCAAGGCGCTCGGCCTGCGCGAGCGGGGTCCGGTGCTGATCGCCTGCCCGACCTGCGGCCGCCTCCAGTTCGATATGGACTCGGTGGTGGCGGAAATCGAGCAGCGGCTCGAAGGCTACGAGGAGGCGATCGAGGTCGCCGTGCTCGGCTGCGCGGTGAACGGGATCGGCGAGGCCAGCCACGCCGACTTCGGCATCGCCGGGGCGAAGAACGAGGGCCTGATCTTCGCCGGCGGCAAACCGCTGCGCAAGGTCCCGCAGGCGAAACTGGTCGACACCCTCTTCGAAGAGATCGACAAGTCGCTCGACCGCGGCGGCGAGGTCGAGTTCGACGAGGCCGAGTCGCGCGAGGGCGCCGAGTGGGTCGCCAACATCGAGCGCGCGAACGCCGGCGACCTGACCCCGGAGAAGATCGCCGCGATGGAGAAGGAAGCCGTGGAAAAAGGCGAGTCCGACAAAGTGCTCCTCTCCGAGGACGCCTCACCGACCGCCGGAAGGCGCTTCACCAGGGCGTAAACGCCCTCCGCCGGATAGCGTTTCCCGCGTGGAACGCCGCCGCCTCTTCGGAATCGATCGCAGCGGCCCCAAACCACGGCAGACGCGGAGCGGCGAGCCGCTCAACCCGTGGACGATCCCCAACGCGGTCGGCTACCTGCGGTTGGCCGGGATCCCGGTCTTCCTGATCCTCGCCTACTCCTCCGGCGACGGCCGCTCGGCCGCCTCGGCGACGATCTTCTGGCTGATCGCGGCGGGCGACTATCTCGACGGCTTCCTCGCCCGCGCCACCGGTCAGTACAGCCGCCTGGGGGCGCTGATGGACCCCTTCATCGATCGCCTCACGGTGATCTCCGGCGCCGTCGTCTGCTGGAGCTTCGAACTGCTGCCGCGCTGGGCGCTGCTCGTCCTCGCGGCGCGCGAACTGGCGATGCTCTGCCTCGCCGAGTACGGCCTTCGCCACGGCGTCGACCTGGCGATCAACTGGCCCGGCCGGATCGCCGTCTTCTGGATCATGGCGGGGATCTTCTTCGCGATGGTCTTCGCCGGCTGGGTGCCGACCGCGTTCCTCCTCTTCGGCCTCTTCATGGCCCTGATCGCGACCGCCCTCTACGCGCGCGAGGGCGTCCGCGCCGCCCGGGCCGCGAAGCGCGAGGGGGCCGTGCCCTCCTAGGGCCTGGGCCGGGTCAATGAGGAGGGACGGAGCTCGGGTCGGTGAGCCGACCGGCGAAGAGCACCGCCCCCGACTTGTCATCGCGGACGAAGAAGAGGAAGGGGCGGTTGGCGTTGAAGGTGACGGATTCGATCGGCCCCACCACCGCGGAGGTCGGGACGACCGTAATCCCCGTGGTCGCCGCCGCTTCGGTCCCTTCCTCGTCGACTTCGATGTCGGCGATGTGCTCGACTTCCCCGATCTTCAGCGGCTCTGCCGCGATGCCGGAGAAGTTGGCGAGATCAGTGAAGGGAACTTTCACGCCCAGCGCTTCGAGCGGCGCGACCAGGCTCGCTTCGGTCCGCAGATGGAAGCGCGGCAGGCTCAATTTCACCGCTTCCGGCGAGAGACCGAGGACCACTTCGGCCAGCCCACCGCTCAGGCGAAGCCGGCGTTCGAGCTTGGGGACGCCGCTCCCGACCGGCAGCACGGCGAGGAGCGACAGGCTCGACGCCCGGTAGGGGAGCTCGATCGCCTTGTACCCGGGGCCGGCGCCGTAGCGGAACTGGTCCACCTGGTGCATGAATTCGGTCTGGACCCCTTTGCCGTTCGCGCGGTGAAAGGTCCCGGGGAAGTCTTCTTCTTGCTCGAATTCCTCTTCCCACTTGGCCTTCAGGTAGACCGCGTTGGCGAGCACGAGCCGCGTTTCGGCGGGGATTTCGGAGAGCATCTGGGGGATGATCCCGTTGGTGTGAGCGCTGCCCCAGGCGTTGATCGCACCCAGCGCCGCGTTCGGATCGCCCAGGAAATCGACGGCTTCCGGGCTGGCGCCGAAGTGCTGCTGCAGCCCTTCGACGAACGGTGGTTTCAGCGCGAAGCCCTGCTGCACGAAGAGCCCGTTGGCGATCGCGAGAGTCGGCGCTTCCGAGCTTTCGCCGGCGGCCGCGGCCTGAGCGGCGAGCGTTTTCCCCAGCAGCGCTCCGACCGAGTCGAAGCGGGCCGGTCCCTTCAGGCCGAGCGTCGTCGCGATCTCTTCGGCGGTGCTCCCTCCGGCCCCGGTCCCCGCCATCGCCAGTGCCGCGGCGACGCTCGCCGGCGAGACCACCACGTTGCCCGGCGGCTGGGTGCCGAGCAGGTCGAGGCCGAATCCTTCTCCGGGGGCCAGCGGCTTGACCTTCTCGACCTGCTTCGAATGATGCTTGGACCGATGGGCCGCGGTCGCCGCGGGACCCCAGAAGGCCGCCAGGCTGAGGACGAGCACCGCGCACGCGGCGAGGGACAGGCAGGCCAGTGCCGCGACCATCCCCCGGCCGCTCCCTTGCCGTCCAGACTGCTCCTTCTTCATCGCGATCCCTCCCCAGTTGGTCCCCAGACGACCGCCCGATTCTCCGCTCACGGCGGCGGTCAGGTGTTTACGAACTGTTGAACGCTCCGGCGGTCCCTGAGGGTTGCCTTCACTACCTACGCGAAATCCGCGCAAGCAGCACACAGGAACCTTCAACCTGCGGTTGAACCTTTTGCTCGGGGGATCTATACTGCGCTCCCGTCTCCGATGACGGGCGGCGTCAACTCACCCCTTAAGGAGCACGATGGAGGACACCTTTCCTGATCTCGGTTCCCTCAGCGACAAGGAGCTGAAGGACCTGATCGACAACCTCACGGCGGAGGAGAACGAGATCTCCTACAAACGGCGCGTCCTGCACGGGAAAATCGACATCCTTCGTGCCGAGCTCGTGAACCGGCTGCGTCAGAAACGCGAGCGGGGCGATTCGCTGATCTCCGGCGACGACGTCGAGCAGCTGACCAACATCCTCGCGGGCAAGGCCCAGGGCGAGGACCCGGCCGCCTAAGGGCCCTCAGCGGGAGGAGCCCCGATGTCCGCCGTCCACTGCCCCGAGTGCGGATTCGCGAACCCCGAGGGCGCGAACTACTGCCAGAAATGCGGCGCCTACCTGGGCGGGCCGGCGGAGAGCGGTGATGACCCGACGACGATGACCTACCGGGTCGACGAGACCGGCGACATGCAGCCCGTCGACATCGACGAGGTGGTCGAGGAGTCGGGCGCGGCGTTGGTGATCCGCGCCGGCGGCGGCCGCGCCGGCGAGAGCTTCTCGATCGACGATGACCGCACCTCGATCGGTCGCAGCCCCGATGCCGGCGTCTTCCTCGACGACGTCACCGTGTCGCGCAACCACGCCCTGCTGGTGCGGCGCCGCGACGGCCTTTACATCGACGACCTCGGCTCGCTGAACGGGACCTACGTGAACCGTCGGCGGATCGAGTCGCACCGCCTTGCCGATGGCGACGAGATCCAGATCGGCAAGTACAAGCTCAGCTATCTGGAGCGCTGATGGCCTCGGCGACCGAACCCACCCGGCGCACGCCGGAGTCCGCTTCCCGTCCCCGCAAGGCGCTGACGATCGGCGCCGTCTGCAAGATCCTGCAGAGCGAATTCGACGACGTCTCGATCTCCAAGATCCGCTACCTGGAGGACCAGAAGCTGCTCAGCCCGCGGCGCACCTCCGGTGGCTACCGCCTCTACAGCCAGTCCGACGTCGAGCGGCTGCGGACGATTCTGCGACTGCAGCGCGACGAGTTCCTGCCGCTGCGGGTGATCCGCCAGGAGCTCGCCGCCGGCAACGACATGATCCTCGGCGACGGCGACCGCAAACCCGCCTCGGGCGCGGTCCGGCGGGCGATCCTGGTCGACACCTCGCGCACCTACCTGAGCCTGGAAGAGATCGTCGAGGAGACCGGGGCCCGCGAGGAGCTGGTCGCCGAGCTGGAGAACTTCGGGATCGTCCAGCCGGAAAAACGCGAGGGCCGGACCGTCTACGACGAGACCGACCGCGAGATCATCCGCGCCGCCAACGAACTGTCGCGGGTCGGCGTCGGGGCGCGCAACCTGCGCGTCTTCCGTTCCTCCGCCGACCGTGAGGCGCAGTTGCTGGAAGCGCTGCTGGGACCGTCACTGCGCTCGCGCAACCCGGAGCGGCGCAAAGAGGCGCTGCAGAGCCTCGAGAGCCTCGCCGCGACCGTCAGCCACCTGAAGCACCTGCTGCTGGTCCGCGACCTGCGCCGCCTCGCCGGCGACTACTAGGCCACCGTGCCGCGGGTGACCCGCAGGCGGACGGTCGAGGCGCCCGTCCCGGAGGTCTGGAAGCTGGTCTCCGACCCCTACGCGCTGCCGCGCTGGTGGCCGCGGGTGTCGCGGGTGGAGGACGTCGACGCGCGTCAGGGCGGCCGCCGCAGCCAGTGGACCAAGGTGCTGGAGACCCAGCACGGCCGCGGTGTGCGGGCCGATTACCGCTGCGTGTCCTCGGCCGAGCCGGAACGCTACGTCTGGGAGCAGCAGCTGGAGGGCTCGCCATTCGCCAAACACCTGAAGGAGTCCACGGTGGAGATCGAGCTGCACGCGGGCGGCGAGGGGGAGACGCGGGTGGTGATGACCTCGATCCAGACGATGCGCGGGATGTCGCGGCTGGGCGGCTGGCTGATGCGCAAAGGTCAGCGCGACATCCTCGACACGGCGCTCGACGGGATCGAAGAGGCGCTGGGATGACCGAGCCGCGGCGCGACTCGAACTGGTGGGGCTGGGGGGATCCGATGCGGCGGACGGAGCTCGACGCGACCGCGCTCGCGGTGCTGCGCGAGCGGATCGGTGAGCTCGAGCCCTGGCCGCTGGCGGCGCGGATCGAGGACTTCGACCTGCCTGAGGCGCGGCCGCTGCCGAGCGCGGTGGTCGACGCGGTGGGCGCGGACGCGGTCTTCGACGGCCAGGAGGACCGGTTGCGGCACGCGGTCGGGCGCGGTTTTGTCGACCTGGCGCGGCTGCGCTCGGGGCGGCTGGAGGATGCGCCGGATGCCGTGCTCGTCCCCGGTGACGCGGCTGCCGTCGGCCGGCTGATCGACGCCTGTGCCGCAAACGGCGTTGCCGTGGTGCCGTTCGGCGGCGGCACCAGCGTGGTCGGCGGGGTCGAGCCGCTGCGCGGCTCCCACGCGGCGCTGATCAGCCTCGACCTCACCGCGCTGCGCGAAGTCGCGATCGACCACACCTCGCTGACCGCGCGCCTCGGCGCGGGCCTCCGTGGGCCCGAGGCGGAGGCGGCGCTGGGCGCGGAAGGCCTCACCCTCGGCCACTTCCCGCAGTCCTTCGAGTACGCGACGATCGGCGGCTTCGCCGCGACCCGCTCGGCCGGCCAGGCCTCCAGCGGCTACGGGCGCTTCGACTCGCTGGTCAGCTCGGTGCGGCTGCTTGCCCCGGCCGGGAACCTGAGCACGCTGGAGACCCCGCACACCGCCGCCGGCCCGGCCTTGCGCGAGCTGGTGATCGGCTCCGAGGGCGCCCTCGGGGTGATCCCCGACGTGACCGTGAGGGTGCGCCCGGCCCCGCTCCAGCGCCGCTACGAGGCCTGGATGGCGGAGAGCTTCGAGGCGGGGACGGAGATCGTCCGCGATCTCGCCCAGGGCTCCGGCCTGCCGACCGTGGTCCGTGTCTCCGACGAGGAGGAGACGAACGGCTCGCTCGCTCTCTCCGGGCCGCGCGGGATGGCCGGGAAAGCGTTCGGCGGCTACCTCAAAGCGCGCCGACGCCAGGGCGGGGCGCTGATGATCGTCGGCTTCGAGGGCGACGAGGAGTCGGTGACCCGCAGGCGGGCGCTCGCGGTGCGGGCGCTGCGCGGCGGCGGCGCGGTCTACCTCGGCCGCTCCGGGGGGCGCTCCTGGGAGCACGGCCGCTACGGCGGCCCCTACCAGCGCGACCTCCTGATGGGGATGGGGGCGATGGTCGAGACGCTCGAGACCTCCCACACCTGGACCCGACTCGGTGAGCTGCACCGCGCGGTCGGCGCGGCGATCGCGGCGGCGCTGGAGGGTCAGGGGACGCCAGGGCTCGTCTTCTGTCACCTCTCCCACGCCTACGCCGACGGAGCCTCGCTCTACTTCACCTTCATCTCGCGGGCGCGCCGCGGGGCCGAGGTCGAGCAGTGGACCGCCGTCAAGAAGGCGGCGAGCGAGGCGATCGTCGCCAATGGCGCCACGATCACCCACCACCACGCCGTCGGCCGCGACCACGCCCCGTACATGGAGGCCGAGGTTGGCGATACCGGTCTAGAGGTACTGCGGGCGGTGAAGGAGCGGCTCGACCCCGCCGGGATCATGAACCCCGGCAAGCTCCTCCCTTAGGGGCGGTTCCGTGACTCGCGCCTGATCAGTGTTCTTCTTCTTCGCGTTTGGCGAGGCCGACGATCGGGCCGGTGATCGTCCCGCGGAGGACCGGTTCGCCAGTGTATTTCGGCGTGGTTTTGTTTTTCGTCGCGACTTCGATCGCCGCTTCGAACGGTTTCGTCCGGGTCCGGGTGATCGCGATCTGGTCGAAGGTCCCTTTCGCCAGGTAGGCGAGGATTTCGACCGGGACTTCGAACTGGGCGGCGATCTCTTCGGCGCTTTTGCCGCTGCCCTTGACCGCGGTCGAGGCCAGCGGCAGCATCTTCTGCGGCGACTGGGCGAGCCAGATCGTGTAGGCGTTGGTACCTTCGACGGTCGGTTCGAGGCCTTTCGCTTCGATCTGCAGCGCGAGCTTGTTTTTGAGTCGGCCGAAGGTGGCGAGCCCGACCGCTTCGGAGCCATCGACGGCGGTCAGTTCGGCCTGCGTCGGTGCTTTGGTTTCGGCGGAGTTTTCGCCGTTGCCGTTTTCTGCGGCACTGGTCGAGCCGCCTTCGCCGCCCGTGGTCGAGGACCCGTTGCCACCGCCGCCCGAGACGACGATGATCACGACCACGATCGCCGCGATCGCGGCGAGGATCCCGCCACCCAGCAACCAGGCTTTGCGGCCGGTGGGAAGCGTGATCGTGCGCCCGCCGGAGGGGGGGCGCGACGGAGGCGGCGACGCAGACGGGGTGAGTGCCGCGGGCGCTGGCTTGGTGGGCTCGCTCGGCGCGCCAGCGGCCGGTTTGGGCGCCTGCGGCTCGTTCTCGGCGGCAGCCCGCTCGGCAGGCGCGGGCGGCGCCTTCGGCGCCGTCGGCTCCGCCTGGACCGGCTCGCTCGGCTCCTCTTTCGCCGGCGGCGCGGGCTCCGGCGGCACGACTTCCGCGGCAGGCTTCGCCCCACCGGGGATCGGCGGTGGGATGTCGGGGGCGGGCTTGCCTTCAGCCTGCAATTGGGCGAGCGCGCCGACGACTTTCGCCCGTACCTCGTCCTCGCTCAGCCCCAGGAGGGCGGCGATATCCCCGTAGCCCTGCTCGCCGGAGGCCAGCAGGCGCAGCATCGCATTCTGCTCGTCGCTCAGCGCCACGCGGGGAAACCCTATTAGGGTGCGCGGCGATGGCGAGCGAGGATTCGATTAAGGGCGCCCAGCCGGCCGAGGGCCAGAGCAACTTCGACACCCACATCGGCACCGAGTGGATCAGCATCGATCCCGACGACGCCCGCGCCCGGGTCGAGATGCGCGACGAGCTTCGCCAGCCCTACGGGATCCTCCACGGCGGCGTCTACTCGAGCCTGATCGAGAGCCTCTGCTCCTACGCCACCGCGGCCGCCGTCTGGGGAGACGGCAACATCGCGATGGGCCAGGCGATCGAGGTCAGCTTCGTCCGCCCGGTCACCAACGGCCACGCCGAAGCCCGCGCCGTCGCCCGCCACCGCGGCAGGACCACCTGGGTCTGGCAGGCCGAGATCCTCGACGACGACGAGCGCCTGTGCGCTGTGGCGAAGATGACGATGGCCGTCAGGCCCGCCCCGAATACGGCCTAGAGACGCGCTGTCTCAGCCGCCAAAGCGGTTGGTGATCGGCAAACGCCGATCGCGCCCGAACGCCTTCGGCGTGATCCGGATCCCCGGGGCCGCCTGGCGGCGCTTGTACTCGGAGCGGTCGACCAGGCGGATCACTTCGTCGACGACGTCGCCGGGAAGGCCCGCGGCGACCATCTCGTCGCGACCCTTGTCGCCCTCGACGTAGGCCTCGAGGATCCGGTCGAGGAGGTCGTAGTCGGGCAGCGAGTCGCTGTCGACCTGGTCGGGCCGCAGCTCGGCGGAGGGGGGGCGCTCGATCACCGCGGCCGGCACCAGCTCGCGCCCGGCCCGTTCGTTGCGCCGTTCCACCAGCTGGTAGACGAGCGTCTTCGGGACGTCCTTGATCACCGCGAAGCCACCCGCCATGTCGCCGTAGAGGGTCGCGTAGCCGACCGACATCTCGCTCTTGTTGCCGGTCGTTAGCACCAGCCAGCCGTGCCGGTTGGACAGCGCCATCATCAGGTTGCCGCGGATCCGCGCCTGGATGTTCTCGGCGGCGAGGTCGGGCTCCGAGGGCCGCGTGGGGTCGGTGGGGGAGGCGTCGGCGTCCGCGCCGTCAGGACGCAGGTGGACGTCGAGCGCGTCGCGGTAGCCGTCCATCATCGGCTCGATCCCGATCTCGATCAGCTCGGTTCCCAGATTGCGGGCGATCTGACGGGCGTCCTCCTGGGTTTCAGCACTGGAATGCGGCGAGGGCATGACGACCAGGGTGACCCGCTCGGGCCCGAGCGCGTCGACCGCGAGCATCGCGACCAGCGCCGAGTCGATGCCGCCCGAGATCCCCAGCCCGACGTGGCCGAAGCCGTTCTTTTCGATGTAATCGCGGAGCCCGAGGGTGAGCGCGCCGTAGACCTCGTCGAGGTCCGGCAGCGGCTCGGCGAGGGCCCCCGGCGAATCCGCCGCGCCCGGGACATCGACGAAGAGGAGCTCCTCCTCGAACTGCCTCGCCCGCGCCAGCACTGCACCGTCGGGGCCGAGCAGCAGGCTCTGCCCGTCAAAGACCAGTTCGTCCTGGCCGCCGACCAAATTGACGAAGGCGAGGTAGGCGCCGTATTCGCGCGTCCGCTCGCCGAACATCTCTTCCCGCTCCTGCCCCTTGCCGCGGTGGTAGGGCGAACCGGAGGGGTTGGTGATCAGCGTCGCGCCCGCGTCGGCCTCCGCCTGCCCGGGCGGGCCGGGCGCCCACATGTCCTCGCAGATCGTCAGCCCGATCCCCTCGCCGCCGACCTCGACGCTCGCCGGGTCGGTCCCCGGGATGAAGTACCGCTGCTCGTCGAAGACGGAGTAGTTGGGGAGCCGGTTCTTGCGGTAGACGGCCTGCACGGCGCCGTCGGCGAGGACGCCGAGCGAGTTGTGGGCGTGCCGGTAGTCGCCGCCGCCCGCGGCGGGCTCGGCGAAGCCGACCAGGACCGTGATCCCGGCGGGCAGGTCGGCGGCGAGCCGCTCCACCGCCCGCAGATTGGCGGCCAGGAAGTGGGGCTTCAGGTAGAGGTCCTCGGCCGGGTAGCCGGGAATGCAGAGCTCGGGGAAGATCGCCAGCTCGGCGCCGCCCTCGCGGGCGCGGCCGATCCAGGCGGCGATTTTGGCGGTGTTGCCGTCGACGTCGCCGACGGTGGGGTTGATCTGGGCGAGGGCCACGCGCATCGGGACGTAGAAGTATCCCGACCGGGTCCGATCCACATCCTTGCGCTGTTCCTTTTGGTCGCATGGCGACCATTTAGAACAGCGGAAGGGGGGTCATCTAGGGTGCCGCGGATGCGTGCGCGCCTTCTTGCCAATATGGCCGCGGGCCTCGCTGTGCTCGTGGCGCCTGCCACCGCCCTGGCCGCGCCCGGTCATTCGGTCGCCCCGAGCCGCGCCGTCGCGCCCGCGCCTTTCCTCAAGCCCCGCCCGCGGCCGACCGAAGCCCTCCAACGCCCCGGTGAAGGGATCACGCCGAGCCGCAACTCTTACAGCGTCCCCGAGGCGCCCAAATCGCCGTCCTGCGACGCCAACTTCTGCGTCCACTGGGTCGACCAGGGCCTCGACGCGCCCAACCTCAAGGACTCCAACGGCGACGGGGTCCCCGACTACGTCGAACGGGTCCTCGCCGTCGCCGAACACGTCCACTCCGTCGAGAACGGCAAGCTCGGCTGGCAGGAGCCGCTCAGCGACGGCACCCTCGGTGGCGGCCACGGCAAGACCGACATCTACCTCTCCGAGATCGGCGGTGAGCTCTTCGGCTACGCCGCCCCGGACCGCGACCAGGCGGTGAACGGTCGCCAGCCCCGCCACCTGCACGGCTACCTCGTCCTCGACAACGACTACAGCGCCTTCGAGTTCCCCCACACCGAACCGGGCCACGACCTCAAGGTCACCCTCGCCCACGAGTACAACCACATCCTCCAGTTCGGCTACGACGCCTACGAGGACCCCTGGTTCGCCGAGTCGACTGCGGTCTGGATGGAGGACCAGGTCTACAACGGCATCGACGACTACCTGCGCTACGTGCGCAAGTGGGCGAAGCTGTGGGAAACGCCGCTGACCGCGAACACGATCAAGGAGTACGGGACGGCAGTCTGGAACCAGTGGCTGGCCCGTCACTACGGTCGGGCGATCATCCGCGAAGCCTGGGCCGGGGCCGCCTCGACCAAGCCCGACGGCTTCGCCGTCGCCGCCTACGAAAGGGCGATCGCCGCCGACGGGCCGTCGAGCTTCGGCCGCGACTTCACCCGCTTCGCCGCCGACGTCTCCGAGTGGCGGACCGGGATCGGCTTCCGCGAGAGCTACCTCTACCCGGACATGCCGCGCCAGGGGACGCTGGTGCTCGGCGCGCCGCCGGCGACCCGTCACCTCAACCACACCACCTTCAGCCTGATCCGCGTCCACGCCCACAGCGGGCGCGCGGCGCAGGTGACGGTGGAAGCGCCGGAAGGGGTGGACGCGGGGCTGGCGCTGGTCGGGCGGGTCGGCTCCGAACGTCACGGGCGGACGATCAAATCGGTCGACTACGCGCCCGGCGGCGGCAAGCTGACCGTGACCCTCGCCGACCCGCGGCGCTTCCAGCGGATCACTGCAGTCGTCGTCAACGCCGACGCGAGCGCCGCCGGCTATGTCCTCCACCGCCTCGACTGGCGCTACCTGGCCGAAGAAACGCCGTTCCGGGTCAGCGGCCGGATCGTGCGGTAGCGCCGTTGCGCGTGGCCGCCGTCGTCAGCTTCGGCGGCTCGACCGCCGGCGGCGCGGTGGCGATCGCCTCGTCGGTAGCCGCCTCGAGGTCGAGGGCGAAGCTGTCGAGGTCGGCCATCGCGTCGTAGTCGCCGATCAGGCCGAAGTTGACCTGCCCGTTGTAGGACATGATCCCGATGCAGAGCGCCTGCTTGCGGGCCAGCGGGACCATCGGGAAGATCGACTCCATCTGCCGGCCCAGCACGTAGAGGGGGAACTGCGGCCCCGGCACGTTGGTGACGACGAGGTTGAAGAAGCGCTGGGCCGGTTGCAGGCGGGCCGCCTGGGAGACGATCGTGGTCGGCGCGAAGTCGGTCAGCCGGGTGAGGATTTCGGCGCCGACCGCCTGGCCGGACGCCTTCAGGTCGCCCATCTCGGCGGTGACGACGTGGAGGCGCTCGACCGGGTCCTCGCACCAGACCGGCAGCGGCGCCATCATCGCCGTGATCCGGTTGCCGAGCGCGCCGTGCTCCTCCGCCTCGCGGATCGAGACCGGGACCATCGCCCGCAGTTCGAGCCCCTCGGTGTCGTGGCCGCGGGCGCGCAGGTAGCGGCCGATCGCCCCGGAGACGATCGAGAGGATCACGTCGTTGACGGTGCCCCCGTGGGCGTCCTTCACCCGCTTCAGGTCGTCCAGCTGGACCTGGGTCATCTGGAAGCGACGGTGCGGGCCGATCTCGACGTTGAAGGGGGTGGAGGGGGCGCGCAGCCCGGCGGCGGCCATCTTCGTCGTCGCGGCAGCCCCGCGGACCACCTGGCGCGGCCCGCGCAGCGCGGCGCGGAAGCCGCGGACGATCTCCCTCGGGCTGGTCAGCCGCTCCTTCAGCGCGTCGCCGAGCAGCTGCGTGTCGGTCGGCTCGGGGCGGGCGAGCCACGGGGGTGGGGTGGAGGGCGGCCCCTTCGGTTCGCGGTCGAGGTCGTAGAGGACGGTGGTGATGTCGACGCCGGAGACCCCGTCGACCAGCGCGTGGTGGCTCTTGCCGATCACCGCGAAGCGGCCATCGGCCATGCCCTCGACCAGCCACAGCTCCCAGAGCGGCTTCGAGCGGTCGAGCTGCTGGGAGAAGATCCGCGCCGCCAGGTTGCGCAGCTGCTCGTCGGAGCCGGGCGCTGGGAGCGCGGTCTGGCGGACGTGGTAATCGAGGTTCAGGTGCGGATCGTCGACCCAGACCGGCCTGCCCTGCCCGAACGGGACGTCGCGCAGCTTCTGGCGGAAGCGTGGCACCAGGTGGAGGCGCGAGGCGATGTGGTCGCGGAACTCCTTGTGCGTGAGGGCCGGACCCTCGAAGATGATCGTCGAGGCGACGTGCATGTGGGCGCCCTCCCGCTCCATGTGGAGGAACGACGCATCGAGCCCGGATAGCCGGTCGCTGTTGCCCACGCGGTCATCTTCGCATACGGCGCGCAGGCCGTGTGAGGGCATTTCTACGGCTTTGCAGGGCGGTTTTGCACCCTGCTGCACAGTTCTGTGCGATTGAACGCTCTGTGCGTCTGCGCACACGGGCGCGGCGATCAGGCACCTACCGTGTTCCACCTCTAAAGGAAAGAACCCATCTGCCGAATCCCCTCGCCGACGCGCGACGGGGAGCGGGGGACCCAATTTCCGCGGTGCGCCAACAACCTGGCCCGCGGACCGGGGCGAATCAAGCGCCTTGCCGCACTTGTAACGGCTGTCCGGCTGTCGCCGGAGGCCGTGAGCCCGTCAGCTAACCCCGTAGGCAGGCAGAAAGCGAGTGAGAACACGATGCGATCCACCCTGCCCGTGATCGGCGCCGCCCTGGCGTTGTCGATCGGCGCGACGCCTGCGGTCGCCCAGCAGCACCAGCACCACCGGCATCACCACCAGGCGCCCAAGCGGGTCAAGTCACACGTCACGCTGCACCTCTCGGGGCATTCCGTCCTGACCGGCGATGGCGTGACCCTGCGAGGCAAGGTGCGCCCGAGCGGCGCCCACCGCGTCAAGGTCATCCTCAGCGGCCCCGACCACCGGACCCTTGCCGTGCACACCAAGCCCAACGGCACCTTCCGGGTGAAGTGGGACGCGGGCGACATCGGCAACTACGACGTCACCGCCTACGGCGTGCACGACCAGCAGGTCCGTGGCTCCCACAGCCCCGCCCGCCACCTGACTTCCTACCGCCTCGCCGGCGCCTCCTACTACGGGCCCGGCCTCTACGGCAACGGCGTCGCCTGCGGCGGCACCCTGGAGCCGGGGACGCTCGGCGTCGCCAACAAGACGCTGCCCTGCGGCACCAAGGTGAAGCTGCGCTACCACGGCCGGTCGATCACCGTGCCGGTGATCGACCGCGGTCCCTACGTCGCCGGTCGCGATTACGACCTGACCGAAGCGACGAAGGACGCGCTCGGCTTCCCGGGCATTGGCTACGTGATGTCCAACCACTAGCCCCGCGTCAGCCGGGGAGGGTGAGCCGCAGCTGTGGCTCGTCCTCCTCGGCGGCGATGTCGGCCTCGTTGTCGAAGGAGGCGAGGCGGACGCCGAGCAGGCGGACCGGACGCGGCGGGTCGTAGGCCCGCAGCAGGTCGAGGGCGATCGGCCAGACGACCTCCGGGTCGTTGGTCGGGTTCTCCACCGACTGTGATCGCGTCACGTTGGTCCAGTCGTCGAGGCGCACCTTGATCCCGATCGAGCGCCCCTCCAGCTCCTTCTTGCGCAGCCGCCGGCAGAGCTCCTCGGTCTGCTCGCGGAGCGTCCGCTCGAGCGCCGTTAGCTCGCCCACGTCGACGTCGAAGGTGGTCTCCACCGACTGCGATTTGGTCTCCCGGGTGACGCTGATCGGCGTCTCGTCGCGGAGGTTGCCGCGGGCGTGGAGCCAAGCGCCGGAACGTGGCCCGAACCGCTCTTCGAGGTCGCCCCGATCCCACTCGCCGAGCGCCGCGAGCGTGGAGATGCCGAGCTTCTCCAGCCGTTCCACCGTCTTCGGACCGATTCCGGGGACGACCCCGGGCGGACCGCCGCCGAACCGCGCGAGCGCGTCCTCGCGGGAGACGACGACGAGCCCGTTCGGCTTGCCCAGCTCCGAGGTCATCTTGGCCAGCATGCGGCTCTCCGAGATCCCGACCGAGCAGGTGAGGCCGGTGAGCTCGCGGATCTCCGCCTTGATCCGCCGCATCGTCGCCTTTGGCGAGAAGATCCCGGTGAGGTCCAGATACGCCTCGTCGAGCCCGACCACCTCGACCACCTCGGCGTTCCATCGCAGCACTTCCATCACCACCGCCGACGCCTCGCGGTAGGCGGGGAAGTCGGGAGGCAGGTAGACCGCGTTCGGCAGCCGCCGCCGCGCCACCGCGGCGGGCATCGCCGAGTGGATCCCGGCCAGCCTCCGCGCCTCATAGCTCGCCGTCGTCACCACCGCCCGCGGCCCCGAGCCGCAGACGACCACCGGCTTCCCCTTCAGCTCCGGATGCCGACGCAACTCAACGGACGCATAGAAAGCGTCCATATCCAGGTGCGCAATCGTGCGCTGCCAACCCGCGATCGACACATCTGGACGTTACCGCGATCGGCGGCGGAGCGAACGTGCGTTCGCGCGCCGCGCGGACCAGTAGAAATCATGGGGTGGAGGTCGGACTCGACAGCTTGATCGACGGGCGGCTGGGCGCCTTCGTCGAGGAGGCGCGGGAATTCAATGCGAAGGCGGCGGCGATGAAGCGCGGGCAGCCCGAACTGGATCCGCGCACTCCGGAGGGGCTGGAGGCGCACCGGACCGGGCTCTCGAAGCGGCCGGCCGCGGACGGGCCGCCGGCGGTGGAGATGGTCGCCGAGGCGGAGGGGCGGAGCGTCCCGGTGCGGGTGACGCTGCCGCAGGGCGGGGAGCCGCGGGGCGTCTACCTGGAGATCCACGGCGGCGGCTTCTACATGAGCTGGGCGGCGCGCAGCGACTACCGCAACCGTCGCATCGCCGACGCCGCGCAGGTGGCGGTGGTGAGTGTCGATTATCGGCTCGCGCCGGAGCATCCTTGGCCTGCCGCCCCCGACGACTGCGAGACCGCGGCGCTCTGGGTGCTGGAGCAGGCGGAGGGGCGGTTCGGGACCTCGCGCCTCTCGATCGGAGGCGGCTCGGCCGGCGCCAACCTGGCGATGACGACCCTGCTGCGGCTCCGCGACAAGGGGCTGGCCGATCCCTTCGTTGCCGCCGTCCTCCGCTACGGCGCCTTCGATCTCAGCGGGCAGACCCCAGGCGGGCGTCTGTACGCCGACGAGCCCTTTCTCGACCTCTACCTCGACGGGATCGAGGACCGCACCCATCCCGACATCTCGCCGATTTTCGGCGACCTCCGCGGCCTGCCGCCGGCCCTGCTCGTGATCGGCACCGAGGACCTCCTGCTCGAGGACAGCCTGGCGATGGCCGCCCGGCTGGCGGCGGCGGGCGGGGAGGTGGACCTGCGGGTCTATCCGGAGTCCCCGCACGGGTTCCTCGCGTTCCCGATCGCGATGGCGGCGGCCGCGAACGAGGACATCGAGACCTGGTTGGCCGCGCGGTTCTGAGCCATGATGGCTCCGTGGAGCCCCTGAAAATCAATGACGTCGCGGTGCTGCGGCCCTACAACGAGGCCGACGCGGCGGAGCTGACCGCGGTGGTGGCGGCAAACCGCGAGCACCTGGCGCGCTGGCTGCCGTGGGCGG
Organism: Solirubrobacterales bacterium; assembly: GCA_035281725.1. GTDB lineage: Bacteria > Actinomycetota > Thermoleophilia > Solirubrobacterales > 70-9 > VAYN01. The sequence goes on along the minus strand of DATEDJ010000091.1, from coordinate 849 downwards.
CGACATACGGGTATCAGGACTCGCTCGATTACGTCGCCAAGACCCGTGCCCAGATCGAGGAAGACGACGGGTTCGAGGGGGCGATCGTGGTCGGCGGGGAGATCGTCGGCGGGGCGGGCTTCCACGCGATCGACCGGCTCAACCAGTCGACCTCGATCGGCTACTGGCTCACCGCCGAGGCGCAGGGCAGCGGGCTGATGACGGCGACCGTGCGGACGCTGGTCGACCACGCCTTCGGCGCCTGGGCTCTCCATCGCGTAGTCATCGAAGCGGTGGTCGACAACGCCCGCAGCCGCGCGATCCCAGAGCGGCTCGGCTTCACCGAAGAGGGCGTGCTGCGCGAGGCGAAGCTGGTCCGCGGCCGCTACGAGGACGCGGTGCTCTACGCGATGCTGACGGCGGACTGGCCGCGCGGCGGTCGGGCGGCGCTGCGTCTTAGTCGGTGATTCCACGGCGAGTTTGCGGTTCGCCGCGCTATCCGCGGTCTAGTGCGAACGCGAGGCGGGGGACGGCGCGATTCGGGGCCCGGTCGATCGGGGACGGCGAGGGTCCCGGGCGTCTCGTGGCGGCCCTGGCAGGCTGTGGCCGCCACGAGACGCCCGGGACGCGAGCCTTTCGGGGGGATTGGCACAGGTCCGTGACCCTGGTGGTCACGCTGCAAGCCCTGCTGTTGCCATGGCCACACCAAGGCTTGCAGCGCGTCGACGGTGCGGCGTCGAGGTCGTCATGGCGACCGGGACCGCCGCGGGGTGAGTTGACCACACCCTGGTGTGGTCAACTCACCCCGCGCGATTTCAAGCCATGAGGATCCGTGTGGTTCCGCGCGTCTCCGTGACGATCCTCCCGTCC
>DATEDJ010000090.1:0-22473 GCA_035281725.1 Solirubrobacterales bacterium | reverse complement strand
CTGATCGCCGTCTGGCCGAGCCGCAGCCGGCGCAAGGGCGCGATGGTGCGGACCGAGGCCGATGAGCTGAAGGAAGCGAAATACCGCGAAATCCGCGACGCCGAACTCGACCACGCCTCCGGCAAGCTCTCCGACGAGGACCACGCGATCCTCGATGCCGAGCTGCGCAAGGAAGCGGTGGAGATCCTCGACACGGTGGGAGTGGGGGCCGGCACCGCGGCCCCGCGTCCCGGACGCGCGGGCCTGCCCAGCGACTGGGAAGGCGGCGAGGGGAACGGCGCCAGCGGCAACGGCAATGGCAACGGCAGCGCGACCGTCGAGGCGCCGACGAATGGCAACGGCAACGGCCACCACCCGAACGGGAACGGCCACTCGCACGGGAACGGCAACGGCGCCTCCCGCGACCCGGCCGACCGCGATCAGAACGCCTGACCGTCTACACTCAAGCCCGTGTATACCGTTCTCGGCGTCATCCAGGTCTTCTTCGCAGTCGTCCTGATCTTCTGCATCCTTCTCCACTCGGGGAAAGACGCGGGCCTCTCCGGTGCCTTCGGCGTCGGTGGCGGTGGCGGTGGCCTCGGCGGCGGCTCGATGGTCGAGCGCAATCTCGACCGCGTCACGGTGGCGGTCGCGATCTTGTTCGCGGTCAACACCATAGTTCTGCTCAAGATCTAGCCAGTTGACTCCACGCCGGGCGCGTGGTTCGTGTAGCGGCGGCTGGTGATGGTGCGATTCGTGGCCCGGTCGATTGGGGACCACACGTCCCGGGCGTCTCGTGGCGGCCCTGGCAGGCTGTGGCCGCCACGAGACGCCCCGGACGCGGGCCTTTCGGGTGGATTGGCACAGGGACGTAACCGTCCCGGGCGCCGTGTGGAGCCTTACCGTCCCTATGCGGCGGAAAGGCTCCACGCACCGCCCGGCACCCGGGGCCGTGGAGCCTTACTCTCGTATAGCGAGAGTTTCTCTCCACAGCATGAATCTGACCGGTGGGGAGACCGCGTCAGATCCCACGTCCCGGTGACGATCCGCGCGTTTCCGTGACGAACCTCCCGTCCCCGTGACGCCTCCCCGGCGTCCCCCGCACATCCCCACGGACCCGGCCCTCTCGGCGGCGGCCTCAGCCCGCCCGGGTCGCCGCCGAGAGGGCCGGGTCCCTTGCCGTCCCTCACCCCGCCCCCGTCGGCAACCGGCCCGCCGCGTCCTTCGCCCGTCCGGCCCTGCCGTGGAATCAACCATCGAGTCCGCGCTAGACCTCCCTCTGCGTCTCCGGTCCCACTTCCACCTCGCCATCCCAGCACGGGCTGCCGTGGCTTGCGCACAGTGTGAGTCAAATTAGCTCGCGGTGTAACAGCAATTGACAAAGCTGGTATCTTTGTCAAGCACGCAGACTTTTAACTCGCGTTTGACAAGGAGGCAAAAGTGGAGGCGCATGTAGAGGGACACGCGCATCAGCATCACCACGATCACCACAACGACGACGTCGAGCTGAACCCGGCTGCCTGGAGCGACGGCAAGCGCTATGCCTGGCTGCTCGGGATCCTCGTCCCACTGGGCCCGTTCATCGCCTGGTTCTGGGTGGAAGTGACCGGCTTCGGCGGCTTCTGGTTCCTTGGCCCCGTCCTCGTCTTCGCCGCCTTCCCGCTGCTCGACCTGGCGATCGGGATGGACGCCTCGAACCCGCCCGACTCGATCCTCAAGTGGCTCGAGCAGGACCACTACTACCGCTGGTGCACCTACCTCTTCATCCCGGTCCAGTACGCCGGGCTGATCTTCGCCGCCTGGAAGTGGGGGGACGGCGGGCTCAGCGTGGTCGAAAGCATCGGCCTTGCGGTGACGATGGGTGTGGTCGGTGGAATCGGCATCAACACCGCCCACGAGCTCGGCCACAAGCGGGAGAACTCGGAGAAGTGGCTGAGCCGCGTCGCCCTCGCGCAGACCGGTTACGGGCACTTCTTCATCGAGCACAACCGCGGCCACCACGTCCGCGTCGCCACCCCGGAGGACCCGGCCAGCTCGCGCCTCGGCGAGAGCTTCTGGGAATTCCTGCCGCGCACCGTCTACGGCAGCGTCACCTCCGCCTGGCACCTCGAGGCCGCCCGCCTCGACCGGCTCGGCAAGTCGCACTGGACCCTGCGCAACGACATCCTCGGCGCCTGGGCGATGACCGTCGTCCTCTTCGCCGCGCTCGCGGTCGCCTTCGGCCCGATCATGCTGCCGTACCTGGTCCTGCAGGCAATCATCGGCTTCTCGCTGCTGGAGGTCGTCAACTACCTCGAGCACTACGGCCTCCTACGGGAGCGCAAAGAGGACGGCCGCTACCAGCGCTGCCTGCCGCGGCATAGCTGGAACAGCAACAACGTCGCCTCGAACGTGCTGCTCTACCACCTGCAGCGACACTCCGACCATCACGCCAACCCGACCCGGCGCTACCAGGCGCTGCGCCACGTCGACGAGGCGCCGCAGCTGCCGACCGGGTACGCGGGGATGATCGTCGTCGCCTGGTTCCCGCCGGTCTGGCGCCGGGTGATGGACGACCGGCTGCTCGACCACTTCGACGGCGACGTGACGCTGGCCAACATCAACCCGCGCAAGCGGGAGAGGATCCTGGCCAAGTACGGAGCGGGCGGCGGCGCGGCGACCGGCGGCGCGCCCGCGGCAACGGGGGCGGCGTCGTGAGCGGCTGGCGCTGCCCCGCCTGCGGCTACGTCTACGACGAGGCGGCGGGCCATCCACGCGAGGGCTTCCCGGCCGGGACGCAGTGGGCCGACGTGCCCGACGACTGGGCCTGTCCCGACTGCGGCGTCCGCGACAAGGTCGACTTCGAGCCGGTGGAGGACGTCGGCTGACCGCCTCCGCTGCGACGATAGGAGGGATGGCAAGCCGCACTCCCTATCCCGAGGCCGCCCGCGAGCTGCTTCGGCAGACGCTGTTCGACGCTGCCCGGCACCACCTGGAAACCCGGCCCTGGTCGGAGGTGACGATGGGCGACATCGCCGCCACCGCCGGGGTCAGCCGCCAGACCCTTTACAAGGAGTTCGGCAACAAAAGCGAGTTCGCGGTCAACCTGACGATCCACGAGGGGGAGCGCTTCCTCGACGCGGTCGACGCCGCGGTGCGCGCCAATACCGACAACCCGCGCGCCGCGATCCGCGCGGCGCTCGAGCTCTTCCTCCGCACCGCCGGCGAAGACCCGCTGATCCGCATGGTCGTCACCGACGACGGCTCCGGCGGGATGCTGCCCTTCGTGACCACCCAGGGGATGCCGGTCGTCGTCTGGGCGACCGCGCGGCTCTCGGCGGTGATCGAAGAGGGCTGGCCGCAGGCGCCCGAGCACGAGGTGAAACTGCTCGCCGAGGCGCTTGTCCGCCTGGCGATCTCCTACATCACCAACCCCTCCGAAACCCCCGACTCGACCGCCGCCTCGGTGGCCGAGCTGCTCGGTCCCTTCATCGACCGCGCCCTCGGCACGGTTTGATCGCTCCTTCCTTTTGTCGCCCAGAGGGCGACAAAAGGAATGGTCAGTCGTCGGCCACCAGCTCGTGCTGGTAGGCGTAGGCGACGGCCTGGGCGCGGTCGCGGGCGCCGATCTTGGCGAAGAGGTGGTTGACGTGGCTCTTCACCGTTGCGCCGCTGACCACCAGGCGGTCGGCGATCTCGCCGTTGGAGAGGCCCGCCGCGATCAGCTCCAGCACCTCGGCCTCGCGCGGCGTCAGCCCGTCCGGGAGCTCGTCGCAGTCCGGCTCGGCCGGGGTCTCGCCGCGCTGTACCGCGGCGATCAGCTGGCGCTGGACGGCCGGGTCGATCGCCGCCTCGCCCGCCGCCACCCGCTCGACCGCGCTGCGGATCTGCTCGGCGCCCGCGTCCTTGGTCAGGTAGCCGCGCGCCCCCGCCTGCAGGGCCTGGACGACGGTGTCGTCGTCGGCGTAGGTGGTCAGCGCGACGACGCCCACCCCCGGGTGGGTCTCGGCCAGTCGCCGGGTCGCCTCGATCCCGTCGAGGCGCGGCATCCGCAGGTCCATCAGCACCACGTCGGGCCGCTCCGCGGCGACCAGCGCCAGTGCCTCCTCGCCGTCGGCCGCCGCCCCGACCGGTTCGATCCCGTCGATCAGTCCCAGCATCAGGGTGAGGCCCTCGCGGACGACCCGTTGGTCGTCCGCGACGATGACGCGAAGCGTCACGCCGGCACCCAGAGCTCGACCCGGAAGCCGTCCTCGGTCGGCCCGGCGAGGAGGCGGCCGCCGATCAGCTCGGCCCGCTCCCGCATCCCGCTGACCCCGTAGCCGGAGCCCGTCCCGGCGAGCGCCGCCGGCTGCGGCACCCGCCGCTCGGCCCCGTCGCCGGACGAGTCGGTGACGATCAGCTGCACGCCGTCGGGGTCGTAGTCGAGCCGGATCTCCACTCGCTCGGCCTCCTCGGCGTGCTTGCGCACGTTGGTGAGCGCCTCCTGGGCGGTGCGGAAGACCGCCAGCGCCGCTTCCGAGGGCAGCCGCCGCGGCTCGCCGCCGATCTCGAGCGTGCACTCGATCCCGTGGGCGCGCATTTCCTCGATCAGATCCGCAATCTTGTCCGGGCCGGGGACGGAGTCACCGCGCAGGGCCTTGATCGCGGCGCGCGCCTCGTCGAGCCCCGCCGCCGCGTGGCGGTGGGCGCGGCCGATCGCCGCGATCACCTCGGAGTCGACGTCGCGGTCGAGCGCCAGCAGGCGCGCCCCCTCGAGCTCGACCGAGAGCGCCGAGAGCGAGTGGGCGAGCACGTCGTGAAGCTCGCGCGCGATCCGGCCGCGCTCGTCGAGCGCCGCCGCCTCGTTGCGCGCCAGCCGCGTGCGCTCCTCCTCTTCGAGCAGTTCGCGCGCCTGCACCTGATGGTTCTCGCTCAGCCGCAGCAGGTGGCCGATCACGAACATGAAGACGTAGGCGATGTTGGTCCAGGCGAGCACCAGGAGGCGGTCTTCGGCGCCGATCAGGATCAGGATGTCGACGATCCCGATGATCGGGACGATCGCCGTGATCGCCAGCCGTTTCGGTAGCCGGATCACCGCCGAGGCGACCGCCGCGTAGGTGCCGAGCACCGCGGTCCCGGCCGGCTGCACGGTCATCAGCGCGATCGAGGCGAGGCCCAGCAGCAGGATGAAGACGAACTCCTGGCGGTCGTCCTGGGGGTCGAAGACGATCTCGATCAGGATCAGCGCCGCGATCGTGCCGCCGCCGAGGAGCGTCACCAGCCCCTCGCCGGTGAGGGCGGGGGCGGGGGTTCCGATCAGGCCCGAGATCAGGATCAGGACCATCGAGGCGATTGGCCAGATCCGCATCCGCAGCGGCGGCTTGCAGTCGGGGCCCTCCTTGCCGAGGCGTTCGCGCAGGAGCATGATCCCGTGCGGGCGGTCCGGTTGGTCGTCGGGCCGGAAGATCTGCATGCACACAGGTTAGGAGTCGGCCCGCGGCTTGTCATGGGCGCCCGGGTTGAGCGCGCCGCTGCCGTCTCCACCCACGGGTGGAGGGTCGATTTCGGCGCCCGAGCCGATGCGGGGCGCCGCGCCGCGCCGTAGCTTCCCCGGCCATGGACATGGCGATACGAGTCAGCGGGCTGCGGCGGTCATTCGGCGAGGTCGAGGCCGTCGCGGGGGTCGACCTGGAGGTCGGCCACGGAGAGATTTTCGCCTTCCTCGGGCCGAACGGGGCGGGGAAGACGACGACGATCGAGATCCTCGAGGGATTCGGGGAGCGCGATGCGGGGGAGGTTGAGGTGCTGGGCGTCGACCCGGCGCGCGCCACCTCCGACTGGCGACAGCGGGTCGGGATCGTGATGCAGGAGTCGCCCGGCGAGCAGGAGCTGCGGGTGCGTGAGGTGATGGAGCTGTACGCCGGTCTCTATAAGGAGCCGCGCGGGGTCGACGAGACGCTGGCGCTGGTCGGGCTCGACGCCGAGGCGGCGGAGAAGATCGCCGCGACCCTCTCCGGCGGGCAGCGGCGGCGGCTCGACGTCGCCCTGGCGCTGATCGGAGACCCGGAGCTGATCTTCCTCGACGAGCCGACCACCGGCTTCGACCCGGCGGCGCGGCGCGACGCCTGGAAGATGCTCGACGGCCTGCGCGAGCTGGGCAAGACGATCTTCCTCACCACCCATTACATGGAGGAGGCGGAGCGGCTGGCCGACCGGATCGCGGTGATCGCGGGCGGCCGGATCATCGACGAGGGGACGCCGGCGACGATCGGCCAGCGCGACCTCGCCGCCTCGGAGATCATCTTCACGTTGCCGTTCGGGCTGGGGGAGGGCGACCTACCCGAGGACCTACGGGCGCTCGCCCAGCCGGCCCGCCGCGACGGCCGGATCGAACTGCACAGCGCCGCGCCGCTCGCCGACCTGGCGCGGCTCGGGTCATGGGCCGACGGGCGCGGCATCGAGGTCGGCGAACTCGAGGTCCACCGGCCGACCCTGGAGGACGTCTACCTGCGCCTCACCGCGGAAGCGGCCGGCGTCGCCACCGAGGAGGTTGCCTGATGGACCTGGTTCTGCACGTAACCCGCTTCAACCTGCGCGCCTACCTGCGCAACCGCCGGGCGCGGATGTTCACGGTGGTGATCCCGCTGATCCTGCTGGCGCTCCTGGCCGGCGTCTTCCACGGTGGCGAAACGACGGTCAGCGGGGTGAAGATCGACTACCGCCAGTTCTTCGTGCCGAGCGTGATCGTCTTCTCGCTCACCTTGACGACGCTGGCGATGCTGGTCGCCACGGTGGTCTCGCAGCGGGAGCTGGGGATCACCAAGCGGCGGCGGGCGACGCCGCTGCCCGCCTGGGCGCTGATCGTGAGCCAGTCGCTGACCGTGGTGGTGATGGCGATCGCCACCGTGATCCTGCTGTTGGCGGTCGGGGCGATCGCCTTCGGCGTGCACTTCCCGCTGCGCGGGCTGCCGGCGCTGGTGCTCGGGGTGCTCGGCGGGGCGGCCTCGTTCTGCGGGCTCGGCTACGCGCTCAGCACCTTCGCCGACTCGGCCGACTCGGCCCAGCCGATGATCCAGCTGGTCACCTTCCCGCTCTTCTTCATCTCCGGCATCTGGATCCCGATCTCAGAACTGCCCGAGTGGTTGCAGGTGATCGCCAAGATCTTCCCGGTCGAGCACGTCGCCGACCTGGTCCACCGCGCCTACGTCGGGGTCGTCCCGACCGGCCCGGTGCTGCTCGACTTCGCGATCCTGCTCGGCTGGGCGGTGCTGGGAGCGGCCGTCGCCGCGAAGCGCTTCGTCTGGATGCCGCCGCGGAAAGGGTAGGGGGACGCGGCGGGGTGAATTGCACCGGTCAAGAAGACGTGTGTCGAGTTTTGGTCCCTGAGGGACCAAAACTCGACACAGGTCCATTTGACCGGTGAGTTTGGGCGTAGGTTCGGCGCCTCCCTCACGAGGCTGTAACGCCGTTCTGTCTTCCCCCGAAAGGCCCGCGTCCCGGGCGTCTCGTGGCGGCCACAGCCTGCCAGGGCCGCCACGAGACGCCCGGGGCTAGGCGCGCCGCGCTAGCCGTTCTTGGTCTGGACCGGGCAGGTGTCCCGGTGGCCGCTGTGGAAGTAGCACTGGTCGTTCACCCAGTGCACGTTGAAGTGGAAGGCCGCGAGCACCACGTTGTGGCGGATCGCGTAGAAGACGGTGGTCGAGCCGAAGTAGTCGTTGGCGCCCTGGAACCAGGAGACCCCGCACTTGAGCCGCGACTTCGACTGGCGGTTGCAGTTGATCCGCGGTTCCTGCGCGTGGATGAATTTCGGCCCGAACGCTTCTTCGAGCCCGTAGGCGCTCAGTTCCTCGGCCCGTTCGCGGGTCAGCGTGGGGAGGTGGGACTTGGGGATGACGACCGCCGGCGCCGGCGCCCCCAGTTCGACCGCGTTGATCCAGCTCTGCACCCAGGTCGAGATCTGGTCGACGCGGGTGAAGACCCCCGGGCTCGAGGGGTTGCAGGTGCCGTCGCCGAGGCTGGTGACGCCGATCTCGACCGGCGTCCCGTCGGTGCGGGTGGCGATCGCCGGGCCGCCCGAGTCGCCGTGGCAGGTGGTCACCTTGAAGCCGGGGATGTCGAGCGTGCAGACCTGGCGGGTCGGGTCGAAGAAGGGGTAGAAGCGGCGCGTGCCGCGCTTGCAGCGGGCGGCTTCCTCGACCGGGACGGTCGCCGCCTGCAGCTGGTTGGGGGCGTGGCCGGTGCTGCGGTTGTCGATGCCCCAGCCGGCGATCGTCAGTTCGTCGCCGGGGTTGTAGAGCGCGGCGTCGGCGCTGGTGGCGAGGGCGATCGGCGGAGCCGCGACCGGCGCGGCGAGGATCAGCAGCCCGGCGTCGCCCTGCAGCTTGGTCGGGTCGAAGTTCGGATAGGCGAGGACCTGGACGACTTCCGAGATGTTCGCCTTGGGGATCTTGGTCAGGTTGGAGACCCCGGTGGCGACGGCGATCTCGCCCGGTTCGACGATCGAGCTCGATTCGATGTCCTCGACGCAGTGCCCGGCGGTGAGGATCACCCGCGGCGCGACGACTGACCCGGTGCAGGCGTAGCCCGCGGTCGCCTGGACGCCTTCGATGTAGGCGAGCGAGGGGTACTGGGCGATCGTCGCGTTGTGCCCCCCGATCACCGAGGCGGTGGCCTTCGGGTTGGACGCGGCGGTCGCCGTCGCCGCGACGACAAGCGAGGCGAGCAGCGTAAGCGCGATGAGCAAAGTAGCGGTGCTGCGGGCACCGTGCCGGGCGGCGTTCACCGGGGCATCCTAGAGCCGGCGTCCGGATGGCGCCAGACACGCCGGCTTCCTGGGCGGCCGCGTTCGGGCATCCGTCCGGACGCTCGCGAACCCCGCGACGACTCCAGGTCGCCGAGAATCGCCTCCAACTCCTCAGGCCGAGGGCCCGAGCACGCTGGCGGTGGCCCGCTGCCGCGCGCGCCTGAGCTGGATCTCCGCCGCCGGCGTGGCTTCGAGGTTGAGCAGCCAGGCCGGGGGTTGCCGCCATCGCCGCCAGCCTAGCCCGGCGCGCAGAACATGAGGTGGCTTTGCGGACGAGCGAGTTGCCGACGCAACGATGCCAGAGCGGGCAGCCCGAGGCCCGCGGGCACGACGAGGTAGAGCGCGCGATAGGCGAGCACGGCCACGGTCGCGTCCGCGGCGGTCGAGCCGTAGAGGGCGAGCGCGCCGATCAGGCCGAGGTCGAGACCGCCGGCGCCCCCCGGCAAGGGGATCAGGCCACCGAGCTGTCCGATGATGTAGGCGAGCATCAGGGCCACGAGGGGTGGGAGCGGGAGGTCGAAGGCGCGAAAGCAGACGGCGAGCACGGCGATGTCGGCGAGCATGTATCCGGCCGAGCCGATCAGTGCGACCGGCGAGCGCAGCTGTTCGATCGCCGCTGCGACCCCGCCTTCGATCGCGGCGAGCGTCGCCCGCAGGCGCGAGGAGCTCGTCCTCGCGCCGACCCGGCCGGCGAAGGCGCCGATCGCCAGGGTGAGGAGGATCCCCGTGATTCCGACCAGGGCCGGAACGCCGCCCAGCAAGAGCGAGTCGTCAGGACCGTTGGCAACCCCGATCGCCAGCGCCAGGCCGCAGAGCACCAGGAAGCCGACGTTGGCGGCGCTGGTGATCAGGAAGAAGGCGATGGTGAGGCGACCGATCTGGTCGCCCGGCATACCACGGCGCCGCAAGACCCAGGCGCCCAGAGCCAGTCCCCCGGCGCCGCCGACCGACAGGAGCGAATTGGCGGCCTGCTCGGCCAGCCCGAGCTCGGCCCCCGTGCGCCAGCTCATCCGCCGACAGAAGACGGCGCGGAAGACGAGGACGTAGGAGAGGCAGGAGCAGACCTCGAGCAGGGCGGCCAAGCCGATCCAGGCCGGCTGCGCGCCGGCGAAACTCGTGCGCAGCGCCGACAGGCCCGGCAACAACGCGATCAGCGCGGTCAGCACGATCGCGGCGGCGGCCGCGAGGAGCGCGCTGCGCCGAAACCGGCTCGCCGAGAGTTCATTCGGCAGCGACTCGGAGACGGCTGCGGCGGCCACGACTTCCCGGTCGCGGGCGTCCCATCGTCGAGCGCCGGGGTTACCTGCAGCCGTGGGCCGTGCGGCAGACACCTGGCGATCCTCGCACGCCGGCATCGATCCGGGTTAGGTTGAGCCGGATGTCCTCGGAAGCCGCCCCCGCGGCCCCAGGCCGAGCTTCGTCGATCGCCAGTCCCGACGCCGTGCTGGCGCTGATCGCGGTGGCGCAGTTCATGGTCGTCCTCGATGCGACGATCGTCAACGTCGCGCTGCCGACGATCAAAGTCGACGTCGGCTTCTCCGAGCAGAGCCTCTCCTGGGTGCTGAACGCCTACACGCTGATCTTCGGTGGCTTCCTGTTACTGGGCGGACGGGCGGCGGACCGGCTCGGGCGGCGGCGGTTGTTCGTCGCCGGGATCATCGTCTTCTCCGCCGCCTCGCTGATCTGCGGGCTCTCGCAGTCGGAGGGCATGCTGTTGGCCGCCCGCGGGCTCCAGGGCCTCGGTGGCGCGATGGTCTCCCCGGCGGCCCTCTCGATCATCCTCACCACGTTTGCCGAGGGAACCGAGCGCAACCGGGCACTGGCGGTGTGGGGCGCGATCGCCGGGGCCGGCGGCGCGATCGGACTGCTGCTCGGCGGCGTCATCGTCGAAGTGCTGAGCTGGCGCTGGGTCTTCTTCGTCAACGTGCCGATCGGTGCGGCCGTCCTCGTCTTGACTCCCAGAATCGTCCCCGAAAGCCGTTCCGAGTCGGCGGGGGAGGGGGGCTATGACCTGGGCGGCGCGGCGACGATCACGCTGGGGATGATCGCCCTCGTCTTCACCCTGATCAAGGCCGACGGCTGGGGCTGGACCTCGGGCCGGACGCTGGCCGGGTTCGCGGTCGCCGTGGTCTTGTTGGTGGCCTTCGTCCTGATTGAGCAGCGCCACCGGGACCCGCTGGTGCCGCTGCGGATCTTCCGGAACCGCAGCCTCGCCGCCGCCGACGCGACGCTGCTGATGACCGCGGCGGCGCTCTTCGGGGTCTTCTTCTTCTGCACCCTCTACCTGCAGCAGGTGCTCGGCTACAGCGCGCTGAGGACCGGAGTCTCCTACCTGCCGCTGAGCTTGAGCCTGATCGCCGCCTCGGCGCTCGCCTCCCGCCTGGTCGACCGCTTCACGCCGAAGCCGGTGCTCAGCACCGGCCTGCTGATCGCGACGGCCGGCTTCGTCCTGCTCACCCGCGTCAGCGGCCACAGCGACTACTGGAGCCACATCCTGCCGGCGATGATCGTGCTCGGCTCGGGCCTGGGGCTCTCCTTCGTGCCGGTCACGATCGCCGCCACCACCGGCGTCGCCCCCGGGGACTCGGGGCTCGCCTCGGGACTGCTCAACACCACCCAGCAGGTTGGCGGCTCACTCGGCCTGGCGATCCTCTCCTCGGTCTCGACCAGCCGCACCAACCACGCCCTGGCGGACGGGACGGCGCTCCCGCTCGCCCTTACCCACGGCTTCAAGGGCGCGTTCGTGGTCGCCGCGGGACTCTGCCTTCTCGCCCTCGCCCTGGCGGTCACGCTGCTCCCGGGCCGCCCCCGCGAACCCGCCGACGAAGGCGTCGAGACGAGGCCCTTTCCTTCGCCCGCTGTCCCGGGGCGCCCTATTGCGGCGCCCTCACCCAAGCCGTTGCCTTCGGCCGGCGCCTGCGGGGCGCATTCACCCACTGACCGCGGCCGGCCGTCACGCAGAAACGGCTCTGCAAACTGCTTGCAGAGCCGTTGTCTTCTATGCGGCTGAATGGAGTCGAACCATCACGGGTGTTTCCACCCACAAGGCCCTCAACCTTGCGCGTCTACCAGTTCCGCCACAGCCGCTCGAGGGGTTGTGGCTGGAAGACTAACGGGGCGGGGGATTTCCCAGCTTCATCGCCGATGCCGTGCCCGGTAGAAATCAAGGATGGGCTGGAGGTTGGGATTGCTGGCGGTCGTGGTCTGTGGTCTGACCGTGTTTGTCGTGAAGGGCGCGCTCGGGGGGCATGATCGAACGACTACGACGAAGACGATTCGGGTCGTGAAGACGAGCCCGAGCAAGCGGACCACTTCCGCACCGGAAACCACCGAGGCCGCGCCGCAGGAAGTCCACAGGACCCACAAGGCGATGCCGCCGGCGACGAAGACGCCGCGGGCGGACCTGCCGCTGAGTGGCCTGACGATCAGCGTCGATCCGGGCCACAACGGGGGGAATTTCAGTCACCCGGAAGAGATCGACCGTCTCGTGCCCGCCGGCGCGAGCGGCACGACCAAGCCGTGCAACACGACGGGGACGGAGACCAATGACGGGTCGTTTGCCGAGGCTCAGTTCAACTGGGACGTGGCGCAGGACCTCGTGCCTCGACTCGAGAGGATGGGGGCGACCGTGGTGCTGACGCGGCACTCCAACGACGGCGTCGGTCCGTGCGTGAACGAACGCGCGGCGATCGCCAACCGCGCCCACGCGGCGGTCGCCCTCTCGATCCACGCCGACGGGAATCTGACCGAAGGAGCGCACGGCTTCGACGTCATCCATCCATCGACGGCCGAAATGGTGGCGCCGACGATGGCCGGGCCATCGCTGGAATTGGCCGAAGACATCCGCGGCTCGCTGATCGGCGCCGGGGTGCCACCTGCCAACTACGTCGGCGAAGACGGACTCGACGAACGCTCCGATCTGGCGGGCCTGAATCTGGCCAGGGTCCCGGCGGTCTTGGTCGAGCTCGGCAACATGCGCGACGAAGAAGAGGCGGCGAAGCTCGAGGACCCCGGCTACCGGCACAGGCTGGCCGAGGCGCTCGCCGCCGGGATCGTCGCCTTCCTTCACCGCTCCTGAACCGTTTTCCTCTGACTTCGCCTATATGGTCGAGGCTCGCTCGACCGCTCGGGCGATCCAGATGAATCACCAGGACCCAAACGGCAGACGGCAGGACGATCGCTTCTGGGAAGACGGGCGCTACACGCCCGCCTGGGCGAAGGTGCTCGCGACCTTGATCGTCGCTGTCGGCCTGGGGGCCGCGATCGCGATCTTCGTCTCCCGCAGCGCCGGGGGCACGACGAAGGCGGTCCGGACGGAAACGGTGAGGAAGACGGTGGCCCAGGCGCAGGCGGAACCGGAGCCGAAGGAAGTCGCACCGGCCAAGCACGAATCGCCGCCGGTCGCGCCGGCGACCAAGACGTCCCGCAAGGAAGCCGAAGAGAACGCCGGTGGCGGCGGCGGGGGTGGAGGCAAGTTCCTCGGCCCGAACGCGGAAGCCTCGTTCGAATCCATGGCCGCCTCGCTACCGGCCTCGGTCGGGCTCGCGGTCGAGCCGCTGGGCAGCGAAGAAGTGCGTGAATTCGGCGAGCTTCGCTCGAGCGGTCATGCCTGGAGCAGCATCAAGCCGGCGATCCTGGCGACGGTGCTGAAGGAACAGGGCGAACACCTTGGTCCCGAAGAAGAGGCGTGGGCGCAGAGCGCGATCACGGCTTCCGACAACGAAGCCGCAGCGTCCCTCTTCGGCACGATCGAACGCCGGCAGGGCGGGCTCGAAGGCGCCAGCGCCGCCGTCAGCCAGACCATCCAGGAAGGCGGCAGCACCGGGACGACCGTCGCCACCGCTCCGCCGCCCGCCGGGGCCGTCTCGACCTACGGGCAGACCGAGTGGCCGGTCGGCGAAGCGGTGCGCTTCTACCATGCCCTCGGCCGCTGCCAGGTGCTCGGGGCGTCGGGGACGGGGATGATCGTGTCGCTGATGGAAGGGGTGATCCCCGAACAGCGCTGGGGTCTCGGGGAAGCCGGTTTTCCGGCGGACTACCGGGTGGCGATGAAGGGCGGCTGGGGCCCGGACACCGAAGCAGGCGGCAGCTACCTGGTGCGCCAGTCCGGTCTGATCCAGGACGCAGATGGCGGGGTCGCGGTGGCGATGATCGCCGTCGACCAATCCGGCAGCTACCCGGCCGGGGCCGCCGATCTGACCCAGATGGCCCAGTGGCTTGCCGGTGAACTGCAAGGCCTCGGGCCTACCTTCCACAGCTGCGCCGGCTGAGCTACCCGCCGAAGTAGACGACCGCGCCGGTTTCTTCGCTGGTGCAGGTGATCGGCTCGGTGTTGTCTTCGCAGAGGAAGGTGAGCGTCTGCCCGGTTTCGCCGTCCTTGGCGAAAAGCTCACCACGCCGGCCGCCTTCATAGTCGGCGTGGATCTGTTTGCCGACGCCACAGCTGGTGTTTTCGACCGTGTATTCGCCGCCGCCGCATGCGGTGGGCCCCCCGAACTGGCCAGCGCGTTCCGGAGCCGGTTCCTTCACTTCTTCGATCACGGTCTTCGTCACCACGGTCTGGCCCGAGCCGCCACCGGAGACGATCAGCGAGATCGCGATGAGGAAGCTGGCGACGGCGACCGCGCCCACGATGACGGTGGCCGCACGCATTCAGTATTCGCGTACGGCCTGCATCGGGAAGGTCACAAGCGCTTCGGTGCCGCCGGTGCATTCGACGAAGTCGTCTTCGAGGTAGCAATCCATCCCATAGGTTTCGTTCGTGGTCGAGCTGTAGGCGACTACGTAGGAATACGTTTCTTCGCCGAATTCTTCGTACTCTTCCCAGTAGGCGACGAAGACGTTCTCGGCGAACGGGCAGCTGGTCACTTCGTTCGCGGAGATGTTCTGATCGCAGCTCTGGGTCGCACCGCTGCTGTAATTGGGTTCGGGTTCCGGGGTTGGTTCCGGTTCCGGCGGCGCGACCGGGGTGGTGTTCTGGCCGCTCGCCTTGGCCGAGGAGAAGTAGACGCGGGCGTCGTTGCCGCCCTTGCAGGTGACCAGGGCGGTGCCGCTGCAGGCCATCGCGTAGGTCAGCCCGGTCACCGGGCTGTACACCTGGATCTTGTCGGCGCCGCCCGCTTCCGCGTAGGCGGAGCTGGTGTTTTCGGCGAACGGGCAGCTGGTGTGTTCGTTCACCCAGAGGCCGCTTGCGCAGGAGGTGGAGCCAGCCGGGGGCGTCACCTTCTTCACGGGGTGACCCTGATGCGGCTTCCCGGATTGCTGCTTCGAGCCGGGGTTCGTCTTTTCGGAATGCGAAATAGTCGACGCGCTCGGCGCGCTTTCCTTGCTGAAGACCCCGGCGGCCGCGGCCACCGCGGCGGCGATGCCAAGCACCGCGACGATCCCGAGGATGATCAGGGCGAGCGGGCTGCCGGAGCGGTCGTGTTGCGGCTGCGGGGCCGGGGTCGCGTAGCCGTAGGGAGGAGGGGTGTGGCCGCCCGCCGGCATCGGCGCCGGGGTCACCGGGCCCACCTTGGTCGCCGTGTGGGTGGCGCCCATCACCGCGGTCGGATCGGTGTCCCCGCTCGAGCTCTGCGCCGCCGTGAGCGCCGCGGCGAACTCGCGGCCGGAAGCGAACCGCGCCTCCGGGTCGATCGCCAGTGCCTTCAGGAAGAAGGCGTCATAGCGATGACCGAGGGCGGGGAGGACCTGGCTGACCAGGGGCCGCGGGTCCTGGGCGTGGGCCCAGCGCACGGCGAGCTCGTTCTCGCCGGCGAACGGCAGCTTGCCGGTCAGCATCTCGAAGACCAGGCAGCCGAGCGAGTAGAGGTCGCTGCGTGGGCCGGCCTCCTTGCCCTGGATCTGCTCGGGGGCCAGGTAGCCGGTCGTCCCGACGGTGGAGCCGGTCCGCGTCAGGTTCTCCAGCATGTCCGGAGGTTTGGCGATCCCGAAGTCGGTCAGGTAGGCGTGATCCTCGCCTGCCACTTCGCGCAGCAGGACGTTGGCCGGCTTGACGTCACGGTGGACGAGCCCCGACGCCTCGTGGACGGCGTCGAGCGCCCCGCCGAGCTGCTCGCCGATCGCCAAGGCGCGCTTCGGGGTGAGGCGTCCCGCACCGTCGAGCAGGCGGCGCAGGTCGGTGCCGTCGATCCACTGCATGACCAGGTAGAGGCGGTCGTCTTCCTCGCCGACGTCATAGACGGTGACCACGTGCGGGTGGTCGACGGAGGCGGCCAGCTTCGCCTCGCGCAGGAAGCGCTCGCGGTATTCGGGCTCGCTGGCGATCTCCTCGCGGATCACCTTCAGCGCGACGTCGCGGTCCAGTGACCGCTGACGCGCCTTGTAGACGACGCCCATGCCGCCGGCCCCCGCGATCTCGAGGACCTCGAAATCGCCCAGCCGATCTCCGACCTTCAGTTCCTCTGCCATGACTGGAACCCCACTGACACTGCGACGAGAGTGCAGACGTTATCTAGAAAATAATCAACTGACAAAAATAACGCGGAACGATCTGCCGAACTTTCACCATGAGAATATGCTCGCGTGGTCGGTCAGGACACCGGAGCGCAGGGCTGGGAGATCGAAGTCGGCGGGATGAGCTTTCCGCTCGACGCGACGCTGGAGATCGGGCGCGACCCGTCCTGCGCCGTGCCGCTCGACGACGAGCGGGCTTCCTGGCGCCACCTGCGGGTGGTGCCGAGGGACGGCCAGATCGAACTCCTCGACCTGGAATCGAAGAACGGAACCTTCCTCAACGGGAAGCGGATGGACCCGGGCCCGGTCCAGGTAAGGAGCGATGCCCTGATCCAGGTCGGCAGCACGAGGGCGCGGGTGAGGCGGGCGACCCCGGCGACGAACGAAGGTCGCGGCAGCTTTCGCCGGGTGCACTTTCGCAACCGGGTGCTGCGGATCGGCCGCGCCCCCGACAACGATGTCGTGCTCGAGGAGCCGAACGTCTCCTGGCACCACGCGGAGCTGCGGCCTGGCGAGCCGGTGACGATCGTCGACCTGGGCTCGCGGAACGGGGTCCGTCTGAACGGGCAGTCGATCAGGGGCGCACAGCGACTGGAACCGGGCGCCGTCGCGGGCATCGGTCCATTCGCCCTTCAGCTCGACCATGGCGAGCTGGTGATCAGCGACGAGCGTGGCGCCCGGCTCACCGCGTCCGGCGTCTCGGTGGACGTCGGTAAGCGGACCATCCTGCACCCCACCTATCTGAGCGTGGCGCCGGGCGAGTTCGTCGCTCTGATCGGAGCCAGCGGCTCGGGGAAGACGACGCTTCTCAAATGCCTGGCGGGGGTCAAAGACCCGAGCTCAGGACAGGTCCTCGTCGGCACCGATCCGGTCGACCTGCGGCTGACCGAAGTCGGCTACGTGCCGCAGACCGATGTCCTCCACGACCGACTCACCGTGCGCGAGACGCTGATGTACACCGCCCGCCTGCGGCTGCCCTCGGACACGAGTCGGGCGGAGTGCGCGGTCGCCGTCGAGGAGGTGCTCGAGGAGCTGCGGCTCGGCGAGCACGCCGGGACCTTCGTCGACCGCTTGTCCGGCGGGCAGCGCAAGCGGCTCGGTTGCGGCGTCGAGCTGATCGGCAGGCCCTCGATGGTGCTGCTCGACGAGCCGACCAGCGGACTCGACCCACCGCTCGAGCGCCGCTTGATGTCGACGCTGCGCCAGCTGTCCGACGGCGGGCGCGGAATCGTCGTGGTCACCCATGCCACCTCAAGCCTCGAGCTCTGCGACACCGTCGCGGTGATGGGGGTCGGCGGCCACCTCATCTTCGCCGGCTCGCCGAGAGAATGCCTCGATCAGTTCGGCGTCGGCAACTACGACGAAATCTACGGCGCCGCCGAGCTGGTCGAGCCGCCAGCGCCGGCGCCGGCCGCCCCGCCGACGGAGAAGCGCCGGGCGCCGACGATCTCACTGTTGGCCGGGCGCTCCTTGTTCCGCCAGAGCGCGACCCTGATCGGTCGCTACGCCCACACCCTGGGCCGCGATCGCCGTACGATCGGCGCCCTCCTGGGCCAGGCCCCGTTGATCGGGCTGCTCCTCGCCTTGCTCTATCCACGCGACGCCCTGGCGCTCCCGGACACCTCGCCGACGCGGAGCGCGCAGTTCATGTTCCTGTTGGTCACCGCGGCGCTCTGGCTCGGGTTGATCGACTCCTGCCGCGAGATCGTTCGCGAGCGGGCGATCATCCTGCGCGAGCTGGCCGTCGGTGTGCGCCTCGACGCCCAGATCATCGCCAAGTCGGTGATCCTCTTCGCCATCGCCGCGATGCAGTGCGTCCTGCTGCTCGCCGTAGTGGCGGCGCTTCGGCCCTTTCACCTCTCGCTCGGAAACTACGGCGAGGTGCTGGGCCTGCTGATCCTCACCAGCTGGGCCATGGTCGGCCTCGGCCTGCTGGTCTCGACCGTCGCCCGCAGTGTCGATCAGGCCACCAGCGTCATCCCGCTGCTGCTGATCCCGCAACTGCTCTTCGGCGGCGCGCTCGTCGCCCTCGACCGCATGGGGACCGTGATCAAGCTTCTCGCCGACATCACCGTCAGCCGCTGGGCGTTCGCCGGCGTCGGGCATGCGATCGATATGAATGCCCGCCTGGCCGGAGAACCGAAAGCCGCGAAGCTGAGCGGCTACGGCACCGAGTTCTTCTCCCTGCAGCCGGCGGTCGCCGGGCTGGTCCTGCTGGGGTTCACCGCCGCGGCGCTGCTGGGTGCGGCTCTGCTCCTCGCGCGGCGGGGCCGCGATGTCTAGGGACGGCCCGGCGGCTGGAGCTACTCGCAGCTGCCGGTCACCGAGTTGGCGACGGCGTGGAAGGTCGGCGCCCAACCGCCGAAAGCGGAAGGTGAGCTCGATCCGAGGATGCCGAAGCCGATGCCGCAGCTGATCACGAAGTAGTCGACGCGGCGGTCTTCTTCGACTTCGAAGACCCAGCGCACGGCCTGTTGGCCCTGGAGCGTCGTTTCTTCGAAAGCCAGTTCCCGGTAGCCGGGCGTCTTCGCGGTTTCGCCGCGCACGCCTTCGGCGTCTTCAACCGCATCCGAGGTCGCCGTGTGCACCTGTGAGTCGATCAGCACCGAGGTGTTTTCTTCCTCCGGGTCGCGCCAGTGGCTTTCGTAGTAGGTCGAGGGGTGAGCCTCGATCGTTTCCGGCGTCCAGGCGGCCGGAACTTCGGCGTGGTACAGGCGGCCCTGGAACGCTTCCAGCGGCACCACTGCGGCGGGCGGCGAGCTGGAGACGTCGTGGCCGGCGGATCTACCGCCGCCGGTCGAGGCGTTCGAGGCGGTGGCCTTCGCTTCAGTTTGGTGACCCGGGTGCTTCGCCTGCCCCGCGTCTGCTTCCGCCGTGGACCGGCCGGAGTCCGAGGAGTCCGAGTTGGTCAGGAGTACGGCGGCGAGCGCGACGATCGCGAGTCCCGCGAGCACGGCGCCGAGGACCGCCACCCTGTTGCCGGAGCGGTGGGTCTGCATGGCGCGGGTCTGCGGTTGGGGGACCGGGGTGGCCGCGGTCGGTTCGTAGCCCGAGGTCGCCGCCGCGCCCCTGGCGACGGTGCGTTCGGGCTCGGTGACCTGTTCGCCTTGGGCGGCGGCCAGCGCCGCGCGACCGAGGTCGCCTGCTGACGGATAGCGGTCCTCGGGGCGGCGGGCCAGGGCGCGGCGGATCACCTCGTCGAACTCGGTCGGCAGGCGCGGGTCGACCTGACCGGGGAGGAGCGGAGGCTCGTGCACCTTCGCGTACATGACGGCCATCTCGCTGTCGCGGGCGTAGGGGAGACGCCGGGTCAGGGCCTCGAAGAGAACGCAACCGAGCGCGTAGACATCGGTGCGTGCGTCGACGGGTCCGCTCGCGATCTGCTCGGGCGCCGCGTAGTTGACGGAGCCGAGCCAGACCCCGGTCCTCGTCGCGTTGCTCTGCGAGGCGATCTGTTTCGTCAGGCCGAAGTCCGTCAGGTAAGGGTGGAGGCTTGCGTCGAGGAGGATGTTCGCCGGCTTCACGTCGCGGTGGACCAGCCCGGCGGCATGGGCGGCGTCGAGGCCGTCGGCAACCTGCGAGATCAGCCGTGCGGCATCGACCGGCGGGAGCGCTGAGTTGCGGCTGCGCAGGTACTCGCCGAGGTCGGTGCCGTCGACGTAGCGCATCGAGATGAACCAGATGTCGTCCTCCTCGCCGGCACCGAAGACCGGGACGACGTTGGGGTGGTCGATCGAGGCCGCCAGGCGCGACTCGCGCCGGAAGCGGACCCGGAAGTCCTCATCACCAGCCCTGTCGGGCTGGATCAGCTTCAGGGCCACGACCCGGTCGAGGTCCAGCTGACGCGCCTTCCAGACGACGCCCATGCCGCCTTCGCCGATCATTTCGTCCAGCCGGAAGCCGGCGATCACCATCCCACGAGCGATCCGCTCCGAAGACAAAGGCCGCTCCTAAGACAGAGCCGCGTAGCGTCGTTCGCCCGCGTCTTCCCAGCCGACCCCGCGGCCGGTCACCCGGAGGGATTCGGGCTCGATTTCCGGCCCTTCGTCGAGGAGGGTCGGTTCGCCCGCGACGGCCTGGTCGTAGACCTGGAAGGTTTCGGTCTTGCAGCCGTGCCCCTTGCGCAAGATCCAGGCCACGGCGCCGCCTTCGGTGACGACGAGGTCTTTGACTTCGCGGAAGGAGATGATGCAGGCGTCCGTGAAGCCGGCGACTTCGGGGGACCTGAGCAGGACACGGCGGGTGGCGACGTTCGCCGAGACGATTTCCGTCTTGCCGGTGTCGACGAAGGTTTCGCTGCGCGTGTAGGCGACCATCGTGCCGTCGAGAGCGACCAGGTGTTCGGCCCCTGACCCGGCCCGGCGCGGATTGCCGAGCTTCATCCTGGCGTTGGTGCGCAGCAGGCAGGCATAGGTGACTTCGTGGGTGTAGCGGTGTCCGTCGACGGCGTAGGGCGCTTCGAGCGCGAAGACCCGGACCTGGCGGTCTTCGACGACGGTGTGCGCTCGTGCGGGAAGGCAGGTCTGGTGTGGCGCGCCCCCGGCCGCGGAGGTGCCGCTGATCATCGCCGACGCCAGCAGGACGGCCACGGCGGATGCGGGCACCGAGCGGGCCGGCTTCACCCGATGGGGCGCGAGGCTCATACCGAAGAGATACCTGATCGAGACCCCATCCGGCGCGCGGCCTCGGTAGGCGCTCGAATTTGCCCGCCCGGTTCGTGTCCTTCCGCTATCGCACTCCCGAGGCGAGCTGCTCTCTCACCGCCGCCTCGAGCCGGCTCGTCGATTGGCGGCTCGTCGGCTGCAGTTCGGGCCGGTCGCGAAGCTTAAACACCATCGGCACCCGGACCCCGTCGCGGGCCAGGCAGCGCGGGCAACTCTCGAGCACGACTGAGGTGCGGCCGAATTTCGTGCCGCAACGTTCACAGGTGTACATCGTGGGACCTCCCCCGGATGACTGGTGGCATCAACGAAATTAGGGGATCGTCGCGATGCGCACAAGGCTCTCGTGGACGAATTGGCCGCTCTGAGCGCCGATTCGCCGTTGGGGCTCGGACGTGCGCGAGGCGTTTCCGCTGCAAGTGTCCGCCGGAAGGGGTACTCTGCGAACAGGTGTTCGGCTGTATCCAGATCCGGCAATTGGAGGAAAACGGAGCCCACGATGGTTGACCTAGACCTGACCAAGCGGCAGAAGGAGATCTTCGACTTCATCCGCAAGTACGCGGCGAAGACCGGCTACCCGCCGACGGTGCGGGAGATCGGCAAGGCCGTCGGTCTGCACTCGTCCTCCACCGTCCACGCCCACCTGGCGAATTTGGAGAAGCTCGGACTGCTGAAGCGCGACCCGTCGAAACCGCGGGCGATCGAGCTGCTGTTCGAAAAGGCGGGCCAGGCGGTCAGCGCGGTGAAGCCGAACAACGGCATCCCGCTGGTCGGCTCGGTGGCCGCGGGCGCCCCGATTCTGGCGGAAGAGAACATCGAGGAGTACCTCGAAGTCCCCGACGTGATCGGTGGGGAGGACGGCGACTACATCCTCCAGGTGCGCGGCGAATCGATGAAGAACGCCGGGATCCTCGAAGCCGACTACGTCGTCGTGCGGCCGGCGGACGACGCGACCGACGGCGAAATCGTCGTCGCCCTGATCGGCGAGGAGGCGACCGTCAAGCGCTACTTCCGCGAATCCGACCACATCAGGCTGCAGCCCGAGAACGAGGAAATGGACCCGATCATCACCACCGACGCGCGCGTGCTCGGCAAAGTGGTCGGCGTCTTCCGCAAGGTCTAGCTGGCGGCGGGCGGGCGGGCCGAGAGTCCGCAGCCCGTGAAGCCAAGCGGGCGATGGACTGAGGACGTCGAGCTTCGGCGCCGCGGAAGGCTCCGGCGCGAGGGGCCAGCGGGTAGTCGCCCGGTGAGGTGCGTGGCCCCGGCTGGCGGGGGACGGCAAGATTCCTGGCCCGGTCGATCGGGGACCACACCTCCCGGGCGTCTCGTGGCGGCCCTGGCAGGCTGTGACCGCCACGAGACGCCCGGGACGCGAGCCTTTCGGGGGGATTGGCACAGGTTCGTGACCCTGGCGGTCGCGCTGCAAGCCCTGCTGTTGCCATGGCCACACCAAGGCTTGCAGCGCGTCGACGATGCGGCGTCGAGGTCGTCATGGCGACCGGGACCGCCGCGGGGTGAGTTGACCACACCCTGGTGTGGTCAACTCACCCCGCGCGATTTCAAGCCATGAGGATCCGTGTGGTTCCGCGCGTCTCCGTGACGATCCTCCCGTCC
>DATEDJ010000089.1:0-48901 GCA_035281725.1 Solirubrobacterales bacterium | reverse complement strand
GACGAGACCACCTTCGAGTGGGTTCGCGGCCGCCCCGGCGCGCCGGCGGACTTCGCCGCCGCGGAAGCGCGCTGGCGCGAGCTGCCGACCGAAGACGGCGCCACCTTCGACCAAGAGGTCGACATCGACGCCGCGGCGATCTCGCCGATGGTCACCTGGGGCACCAATCCCGGGATGGTCGTCCAGGTCACCGACAGCGTCCCCGACCCGGCAGCGATGGAGTCCGAGGCCGACCGTGAATCGGCCGAACGGGCGCTCGCCTACATGGGCCTGGAGGCGAACACGCCGATGACCGAGATTGCCCCGGAACGGGTCTTCATCGGCTCCTGCACCAACAGCCGCATCGAGGACCTGCGCGAGGCCGCCGCGGTGGTCGACGGTCGCAAGGTCGCGAGCACGGTGCGGGCGATGGTCGTCCCCGGCTCCCAGCAGGTGAAGAAGGCCGCCGAAGCCGAGGGCCTCGACGACGTCTTCCGCAGCGCCGGCTTCGAATGGCGCGAGGCGGGTTGCTCGATGTGCCTGGGGATGAACCCGGACACTTTGAGCGAAGGGGAGCGCTGCGCCTCGACCTCGAACCGCAACTTCGAGGGTCGCCAGGGCAAGGGCGGGCGCACCCACCTGGTCAGCCCGAAGATGGCCGCCGCGGCGGCGGTCGAGGGCCACTTCGTCGACATCAGAGATTGGAGCTAGAGAATGAGGCCGATTGACGTCATCGAGGGCAAGGTCTCGGTGCTCGACCGCAACGACGTCGACACCGACCAGATCATCCCCAAGCAGTTCCTGAAGCGGGTCGAGCGGACCGGCTTCGGCGAGTTCCTCTTCTATGACTGGATCCGCGACGGCGAGATCGAGCTGGAGCCGAACCCGATCCTCGTCGCGGGGCGGAACTTCGGCTGCGGCTCCTCGCGGGAGCACGCGCCCTGGGCGCTGGAGGACTTCGGTTTCGAGGCGATCGTCGCGCCTTCGTTCGCCGACATCTTCTACTCCAACTGCACCAAGATCGGGCTGCTGCCGGCGATCGTCGACGAGGCCCACTGCAAGCAGATCGCCGCCGCCGGCGAGGCGCGGATCGACGTCGACGACGAGACGATCGACTGCGGCACCGCGGGCGTCTTCCCGTTCGAGGTGCACCCGGAGGTCAAGCACCGGTTGCTGAACGGGCTCGACGACATCGGGATCACGCTGCAGAACGTCGGCGCGATCGACGCGTACGAGAACGCGGGCCGCGCGATCGGTCCGCTGACGACGAGCATCTAGGAGGCAACCGATGGCCGGAGCGACGACCCGCGACTGGGACGCGGGGACCTACCAACGCGTCGCCCTCCCGCACGAGGCCTGGGCGCGGGTCGTTCTCGACCGGCTGAACCTGAAGGGCGGTGAGACCGTCCTCGACGCCGGCTGCGGCTCGGGACGCACCACCGCGATCCTGATCGAGCGGATCCCGGCGGGGCGGGTCGTCGCCATCGACGGCTCGCCCTCGATGGTCGAGAAGGTGAAGGAGGTGCTGCGACCCGAGGACACCGCGATCCTCTCCGATCTGACCGAGCTGGAGCTGGCGGAGCCGGTCGACGCGATCTTCTCGACCGCCGTCTTCCACTGGGTCCTCGACCACGACGCGCTCTTCGCCCGCATGCGGGCGGCCGTGCGCGAGGGCGGCCGCTTCTCGGCGCAGTGCGGGGGAGAGGGCAATATCGACGCCTTCCGCCGGGCCGGTGAGGAGGTCGCGGGCCGCGACCCCTACGCCGAGCACCTGGAGGGCATCGAGGGGCTCTGGAACTACGCCGGGGCCGAGGAGACCGAAGAGCGACTGCGCGCGGCGGGCTTCGCCGACGTGCGCTGCTGGCTCGAGCCCTGGCCGGTCGACCCGCCCGAGCCCGAGGTCTTCGCCCGCACGATCTGCCTCGGCGCCCACGTCGAGCGCCTCCCGGAGGAGCTCCGCGACCAGTTCGTCGCCGATGTCCTGGCGCTGCAGCCGAGCCCGCTGCGGCTCGACTACGTGCGCCTCAACATCGAAGCCACCGCAGCCTGAGTAGAGTCCGCCGCCGATGGCCGATACGCCGAACATCGTCGTCCTGCCCGGGGACGGGATCGGACCCGAGATCATCGGCGCCACGCGCCAGGTCCTCGACACCCTGGGGGAGTTCAACTACGACGAGCGGCTGATGGGCGGCTGCTCGATCGACGAGCACGACGTCGCCCTCACCGACGAGGTGCTGGCGGCCTGCAAGGCCTCCGACGCGGTGCTGCTGGGCGCGGTCGGCGGTCCCAAATGGGACACCACCAACCCTGACGACCCGCGCCCCGAGCAGGGCCTGCTCGGCCTGCGCAAGGGGATGGGCCTCTACGCCAACCTCCGTCCGGTGCGGCCGAGCCCGGCGCTGATGGGCGCCAGCCCGCTGCGCGAAGACCGCATCTCCGGCACCGACTTGCTGGTCGTCCGCGAGCTCACCGGCGGCATCTACTTCGGCAAGTCGGGCCGCGACGGCGACGCCGCCTACGACACCTGCGAGTACGACGCGTCGGAAATCGAACGGATCGCCCGCGCCGCCTTCGAGGCGGCCCGCCGGCGCGCGGTGGGCTCCGGCGCGAAGCCGAAGGTCACCTCGATCGACAAGGCCAACGTGATGGAGACCTCGCGGCTGTGGCGCGAGGTGGTCACCCGCGTCGCCCCGGAGTACGACGACGTCACCCTCGACCACCTGCTGGTCGACAACGCGGCGATGCAGCTGGTCAGCCGCCCCGCCGACTTCGACGTGATCGTCGCCGAGAACCTCTTCGGCGACATCCTCAGCGACGAGGCGGCGATGCTCACCGGCAGCCTCGGGATGCTCCCGTCGGCCAGCCTCGGCGCCGCGGGCGACCCCGGCCTCTTCGAGCCGGTCCACGGCTCCGCCCCGGACATCGCCGGCAAGGGCATCGCCAACCCGCTCGCCACCTTCCTCTCGGCGGCGATGATGCTGCGCCACGGGCTCGGTCGTCCCGAGGAGGCGGCGCGGATCGAGGCGGCGGTCGACGCCGTCCTCGAAGAGGGCCTGCGCACCCCCGACCTGGCCGGCGGGAACATCGCACCACCACCGATGGTGGATGTCCCCGCCGAGGTCGAGGTCGGCACCGCGGAGATGACCGCTGCGGTGCTCGTGGCGCTGGCCCAGAGCTAGGGCGCGGTCACCGCCCAGACGCCTGCCGCGGCGAATTCACTCGGTTTCGTCACGCCTTTTTTGGCTTTGACGATCAGCCCGGTGCCGAGGCGGTTCGTGCCTTCGACCGTCAGTCCCGCCACGGTTTCCAGGTTGGTTTCCGTGCTCAGGTAGAGGCAGAGCACGCCGGCAGCGGCTTCCGGCGTCGTCCCGCCACCACCAAGGCCTTTGCAGTTGGCCGTGGTTTTGCCGCTTGCCACGATTTCCAGGGTCGGGGTGGCCAGCAGCGGCTGCTGGAAGGTGATCGAGCCGCGCTCGACGACCGATTCTTCGGTCGTGTTGGTCCCACCGATGTTGAACACGCCGCGCAGCGTCTGCCCGGTCTTCAGCGGGTTGACGTTGTTCAGCACTTCCGGGGCGAGCTTCGCCGCGGTGACGGCGCCGTCGTTCAGCTTCGCCGTGGTCACCGCTTTTTCGGCCAGGTTCGAGGTGGCGACCCCGGCGGCGGCGAGCTTCTGGCTGGTCACCGCGCCGTTGGTGATCTTGTTGCCGGTGACCACGTTGTTCTTGATCTTTTCCGCGGTCACCGCGCCGGCGGAGATCTTCGAGGAGTCGATGATCCCGGCACCGAGGTTCCCCGGCAGCACGGCGTTGGGGCCGAGCTTGCCCGCGACAACGGCCTTGGGCGCGATCTTGCCGCTGGTGACGGCCTGCTTGGCCAGTTTCGGCGCGGACACGGCGCCCTTCTTGAGCTGGTTCGGGCCGACGCTGTTCTTGGCCAGTCCGGCCGCCACCGCAGAGCCGCCCAGGGCGACGAACAAGGCCAACGACGCGATCACGTTCGCGTAGGTCAGCCGGGGACGAAATCGCTTCATCCTGCTTCCTCCTTTTCGGGTTTCAACCCTCATTCGACTCACTTGGTTTCAACCCCTTTGATCCATCGGGCATAATCCCCTCAACATGGACGCCTGCGATTTGATTTGGAAGAACGGCGAATTCGTCGCCTGGGACGACGCCAAGGTGCACGTGCTCAGCCATGGGCTGCACTACGGGACCGGCGTCTTCGAGGGCATCCGTGCGTACGAGACCGAGCGCGGCCCGGCGATCTTCCGCGCCCAGGAGCACTACGACCGGCTGCGGAAGTCGGCCGAGCTCTACTACCTGCAGCTGCCCTATTCGCCCGATGAACTGCGGCTCGCCACGCACGAGCTGATGCGCCGCAACGGCCAGGCGTCCTGCTACATCCGCCCGCTCGCCTTCCGCGGGTACGGCGAGATGGGGCTCTACGCCAACTCGGCCCCGGTCGACGTGATCATCGCCACCTGGCCCTGGGGCGCCTACCTCGGCGACGAGAGCGCCGGGCGCGGCATCCGCGCCAAGGTCTCGAGCTGGCGCCGGATCAGCCCGGCGGGCGCGATCCCGCACGCCAAGGCCAGCGGCAGCTACCTCAACTCGATCCTCGCCAAGACCGAGTCGGCCAACGCCGGCTACGACGAGGCGATCCTGCTCGACGAGCGGGGCTTCGTCTGCGAGGGCTCGGGCGAGAACATCTTCGTGGTCCGCGACGGCGAGATCCTCACCCCGCCGCACACCGCTTCGATCCTCGACGGGATCAACCGCAAGTCGGTGATCCAGATCGCCCGCGACCTCGGCTACACCGTGGTCGAGCGCGACATCGCCCGCGCCGAGCTCTACCTCGCCGAGGAGGTCTTCATGACCGGTACGGCGGCGGAGATGGTCCCGGTCCGCGAGGTCGACGATCACGAGATCGGCGGCGCCGGCGAGATCACCCGCCACGTCCAGGCGAAGTTCATGGACGCCCTGCACGGGCGCGCCGAGGAGTACCTCGAGTGGCTCGACTTCGTCGACGTCCCGGCCCCGGGGCCGGCCGGCGGCCGCGACGGCGCCGCGATCGGCGCCGAGGAGATCGAGTCCACCGCCGAGAAGATCGGGCGAATTACCCCTGCCGCCTAGCGGCAGGCGCGGCTGCGGCCGTGCGCGCCGGGCCTGCGGGCCCGTCCGGGCTGCGGCCCACGATCTCTTGACTCGAAAGGCAGTTCTCAGATGGAACAGGTGAAGCTCTACGACACGACCCTGCGGGACGGCATGCAGGGCGAGGGGATGTCGCTCTCGGCGGCCGAGAAGGCGCGCGTGGTCAAGGCGCTCGACAAGCTCGGCGTGCAGATGATCGAGGCCGGCTTCCCCAGCTCGAACCCGAAGGAAGAGGAGCTCTTCGCCGCGCTGGCCGAGCTGCCGCTGCAGCGGTCCGTCGTCTGCGGTTTCGGGATGACGCGCCGGCGCGCGGTGGAGGCGTCCGAAGACCCGGCGCTGCTCACCCTGGTCGATGCCTTCGCCCCCGTCCTCACCCTGGTCGGCAAGACCTGGGGCCTCCATTTGGAGAAGGTGACCAAGGTCTCGCGCGAGGAAAACCTGGCGATGATCGCCGAGTCGATCGCCTTCTGCCGCGAGCGCGGCAAGCGGGTCGTCTATGACGCCGAGCACTTCTTCGACGCCTACCGCGAGGACCCCGGCTACGCGCTCTCCTGCCTGGAGGCGGCGATCGACGCCGGGGCCGAGAACGTCACCCTCTGCGACACCAACGGGGCCAGCCTGCCGAACCAGGTCGCCGCGGCGACCGAGGTCGTCGTCAACCGCTTCGGCGGGCGCGCCGAAATCGGCATCCACGCCCACGACGACGCGGGCTGTGGGGTCGCCAACAGCCTCGCCGCGGTCGACGCCGGGGCGCGGATGGTGCAGGGGACCGTGAACGGCTATGGCGAGCGCTGCGGCAACGCCAACCTGACCACGATCCTGCCCGCGCTGCAGCTGAAGATGGGCTTCGACGTGGTCCCGGCGGAGAAGCTGGAGACGCTGACCGAGACGGTCCACTTCATCGACGAGCTCTGCAACCTGACGCCGAACCCGAACGCTCCCTACGTCGGCCGCAACGCCTTCGCCCACAAGGGCGGCATCCACGTCGCCGGGATCGAGGCCGAGGCGCGCTCCTACGAGCACGTCGATCCGGCCGCGGTCGGCAACGAGCGGGCGATCCTGCCCTCGGAGCTCTCCGGCAAGGCGACGATTCGCGACCAGGCGCGCGTCGCCGGGATCGAGATCGACGACCAGGGAGCCTCGCGGGCGATCGAGAAGCTGAAGGAGCGCGAGCACCGCGGCTACCACTACGAGGCGGCCCCGGCCTCCTTCGAGCTGCTGCTGCGCAACGAGGCCGGCGTCTACAAGCCGCTGTTCGAGCTCGACAGCTATCGCGTCGTGACCCAGCGGCGGTCCGGCGGCGAGGTCGAGACCGAGGCGACGGTGCGCCTCTGGATCGACGGCAAGCGCTACGTCGAGATCGCCGAGGGCAACGGGCCGGTGAGCGCGCTCGACAAGGCGCTGCGCCAGGCGATCACCAGCCGCCACCCGCACCTGGCCGACATCAAGCTGACCAACTACAAGGTGCGGATCCTCGACCAGGACCGCGGCACCGACGCGGTCACCCGGGTGCTGCTCGACTCCGCCGACGGCGAGCGCGAGTGGGGGACGACGGGGGTGTCCGGCAACGTGATCGAGGCGTCGTGGCAGGCGCTGGTCGACTCGCTGGAGTACGCGTTCCAGTGAGCGCCTCCTTCTCCGGAGAATTCTTTGAGCAGATCCCGCTGTCGGGGCCGGAGCTCGGCGCGCGCGAGGAGGAGCTGGTGCTCGAGGTGCTGCGCTCGGGGCGGCTCTCGCTCGGGCCGATGGGGGAGCGCTTCGAGCGCGCCTTCGCCGACTTCCTCGGGGTCGAGGACGCGGTCGCGGTGTCGAGCGGGACGGCGGCGCTCCACCTCGGCGTGCGCCAGCTCGGCTTGGGGCCGGGGGACGAGGTCGTCACCAGCCCCTTCACCTTCGTCGCCTCTGCCAACTGTCTGCTCTACGAGGGGGCGAAGCCGGTGTTCGTCGACGTCGACCCGGTGACCCTGGACATCGATCCCGACGCCGCCGCGGCGGCAGTCACCGAGCGCACCGCCGGTCTCTTGCCAATTGATGTCTTCGGCTGGCCCGCCGCCTGGCCCGAGCTGGAGGCGCTGGCGGCGAAGCACGGGCTCGGCGTGCTGGAGGACTCCTGCGAGGCGCTCGGGGCGGTCGACTCGGAGGGCCGCATGGTCGGCACCCGCGGCAACTTCGCCACCTTCGCCTTCTACGCCAACAAGCAGATGACGACGGGGGAGGGCGGGATGATCGTCCCCACCGACCCCGGCGCGGCGGCGCGCCTGCGCAGCGAGCGCAATCAGGGCCGCGCCGTCGACATGGGCTGGCTCGACCACGACCGGCTCGGCTTCAACTACCGGCTCTCCGACGTCAGCGCCGCGATCGGGCTGGGCCAGGTCGAGAAGCTGCCCTCGCTCCTGGAGCGGCGCGCCGCGGTTGCCGCCACCTACGCCGAGCGGCTCGCCGAGGTGCCCGGGGTGGAGGCGCCGCTCGCGGCGCGCGGCCGCGAGGTGCGCAGCTGGTTCGTCTACGTCGTGCGGCTCGCTGATGAGATCGACCGCGACGCCGTGATCCGCGCCCTGCGTGAGCGCGGGATCGACTCGAAGTCCTACCTGCCGAGTATCCACCTCTTCCCGCACATCGCCGAGCTCGGCTACCGCGAGGGTCAGTTCCCGGTCGCCGAGGCCGCCTCGGCCCACTCGCTGGCGCTGCCGTTCTTCCCCGCCCTGGGCGAGGAGCAGATCGAGCGCGTCTGCACCGAGCTGGCGGCCGCCGTCGACGCCTCCGTCCGGGGATAACCTGCGGCCGTGGCTCGCTTCCCAGGCAACGACAGCGGCGACGACGCGCCGGCGCGGTTCCGCAAAGAACCTGACCCGCGCTTCTGGCGGATGAACCGCTCGCTGCCCTTCGACTGGCAGCTGGCGCCCTACGACATCCTCCAGTCGCAGGCGCACGCGCGCGGGCTGGTCCGGGTCGGCGTGCTCACCGCCGAGGAGGCGGAGGAGATCGCCGCCGGGCT
Source organism: Solirubrobacterales bacterium (assembly GCA_035281725.1). Lineage (GTDB taxonomy): Bacteria > Actinomycetota > Thermoleophilia > Solirubrobacterales > 70-9 > VAYN01. Next base: position 40,777 of record DATEDJ010000089.1, on the reverse strand, counting down.
CGAGCGGGTGCAGGCGCGGATCGAGGCACCCGGCTTCGAGTTCGAGCAGTCCGACGAGGACATCCACATGGCGATCGAGCGCCTGCTCGGCGAGGAAATCGGCGCGCTGGCGGGCAAGGTCCACACCGGTCGCTCGCGCAACGACCAGGTGGCGACCGACATCGCGATGGTGGTCGGGTCGGCTTCGCGGCGGGCGATGCGCCTCTGCGCGGCGGCGATGGAGCGGCTCCTCGCCCTCGCCGAGTCCCACCGCGACTGGGCGATGCCCGGCTACACCCACCTGCAGCGCGCCCAGCCGGTCTACCTCGGCCACCACCTGCTCGCCTACTTCTGGATGCTCTCGCGCGACGCGCGCCGCTTCGGCTTCGCCGCCGAGTCGGCCAGCGTGATGCCGCTCGGCTCCGGCGCCCTCGCCGGGGTCAACTGGCCGATCCCGCGGGAGATCGTCGCCGCCGAGCTCGGCTTCGCCGGGATCACGCCGAACTCGCTCGACGGCACCTCCAACCGCGACTTCGTCATCGACTACCTGAGCGCCGCGGCGACCTGCGCGATGCACCTCTCGCGGCTCGGCTCAGAGCTGGTGATCTGGTCGAGCACCGAGTTCGGCTTCGTCGAGCTCGACGAGGCCTTCTCCTCGGGCTCCTCGATCATGCCGCAGAAGAAGAACCCCGATGCGGCCGAGCTGCTGCGGGCGAAGAGTCCGCGCGTCGCCGCCGCCCACCAGACGCTGCTCGGGGTGATGCACGCGCTGCCGCTCACCTACGGCAAGGACATGCAGGAGGACAAGGAGCCGCTCTGGGACGCGATCGAGACGATCGAGTCGAGCCTCGAGGCGACCGCCGGGATCCTCGAGGACATCGTCTTCGACCGCGAGCGGCTGGAGGAGGCCTCTGGCGACGAGATGCTGGCGGCGACCGAGGTGGCCGACCTGCTGGTGCGCCAAGGAGTGCCGTTCCGCGAGGCCCACGGGATCGTCGGCGAGCTGGTCCGCGACGCGATCGCCGCCGATGTGCCGCTTTCCGGGCTCAGCCGCGAGCAGATCGCGGCGCGCTCCAAGGTGCTCGGCGACGAGTACTACGAGGTGCTGGGGCGGGGCAGCTGGCTGGAGTCCAAGCAGATCGCCGGCGGCACCGGCTCCGAGGCGCTTGCCGCCCAGATCGATCAGGCGCGGACGACGCTTGCGGCCGTCCACGAGGCAGCCGGGGCTTCCTGAGCAAGGTGCCGCGGCGCGCTGTCGGCGAGGAGGGCGCATCTGGGTCGGCGACCGGCGACCGGCTCGGGGCTGAGTTCTTCGACCGGAGCGTCCACGACGTCGCGCCGGCCCTGATCGGCTGCCGCCTCTTCTTCGACGGCGTCGGCGGCACGATCGTCGAGACCGAGGCCTACGAACGCGAAGACCCCGCCAGCCACTCCTTCGTCGGCCTGACCGAGCGCACCAAGGTGATGTTCGGCCCACCCGGCCACGCCTACGTCTACCTCTCCTACGGCATCCACAGCCTCCTCAACTTCGTCTGCGAACCCGAGGGCGACGCCGCCGCCGTCCTGATCCGCGCCCTCCAGCCAACGACGGAGATCGAGACCATGCGCTCCCGCCGCGGCAAAGCGCGCAAAGATGTCGAGCTCTGCAACGGCCCCGGCAAGCTGACCGAGGCGTTGGGCATCACCCTGGCCCAGAACGCCAGCCGCCTGGACTGGGACCCTTTCCAGCTTCTTCCTCCGGATGGAGATCGTCCCGCCGTGGTCACGAGTACGCGGGTCGGCATCACGAAAGCCGTCGAGCGTCCCTGGCGCTTCAGCGCAAAGGACAGTCCCTTCGTCTCCCGCCCGCGCCCGGGGTGAGGGTCCGGGGCGGCGCGGCTTAGAGGGTCTCGGCCGGTGCGGCCGGGGACGGGTGCGACCTGGGGCCGTTGCGGCCGGGGACGGCGGCCCCGGGCGTCTTGGAGGCGACCCGGGCAGGCTGAGGCCGCCTCCGAGACGCCCGGGACGGGAGGTTTGCGGGAGGGGCGTCACAGGGATGTGGCGCAATTGGGGAGGGACGGCGCAGGGACGGGGAGTCTGCGGGGAGACGCCGGGGCCCGTGAGGGAGACGGGCGGATGCGTGAGGGAGATGCCGGGGACTTCACCAAGACGTGCGCCTCCGCGGGGACCCCGCGCCGGCCCGCGGGGTGCGTTCGTCGCTTTTCCCATATACGGCAACAAGCGACGAACGCACCGAGGGGACCCGGGCCGTCCGTGACCTCTCCCTCACGTCGCCGTGACGTTGCGGGCTTCTCCCTCACGGATCCGTCAGCACTTCCGCACCCGGTCCCCGCAGGCGCCCCGCACCCTCGCCTCTCCCCACGGACCCGGCCATCTCGCGGCGGCCACAGCCTGCCAGGGCCGCCGCGAGATGGCCGCGTCCCTTTCCCGTCCCCTTACCCGTCCCTTGCTGGCCCGTTCCCCGAAGCCGACCGCCCACTCGAGCCCCTATGACCCGACATCGCGCCTTACTCCGCGCGTCACCTGGCTGAGCGTGGCGCCGAGGACGGAACCGGCGATCGCGTCGAGCGGATAGTGCACGCCCGTGTGGACCCTGGAGTAGGCGACCAGGGCGGCGAGCGCGTGCAGGGGCGGCGAGAGCGACGGGATGACGTCCCCGGCGCCCCAGGCGAAGGCGAAGGCGGCGGCCGAATGGCCGGAGGGGAAGGAGCGCGAGGACGGGAGCGGGACGTGCCGGTCCACCGGGACCTTGTGGAAGGCCCGATCCGGGCGCCGGCGCCGCGCCAGCGGCTTCACCGCGACGTTGACGACCGTCGCGGTGACCGCGACGGAGACCAGGCCCGAGGTGGCGGCGCGGCGGCCGCGCGCGCCGCCACAGATGGCGAGGCCGGCGGCGATGCCGAGCGAGATCTTCGAATGGTCGGCGGTGCGCGAGAGGCGGGCGAGGGTCCGGTCGAGCCGCGGCGTCGGGGTCTGGGCGATCGCCGCGTAGCAGGCGGCGTCGAGGCGCTCGACCTCCGCCGCCCAGGCCGGCCCCCTCCTCACCACTTCAGCTCGATCTCGAGCTCGCTCCCGTCGTCGTCGATCTCCAGCTCCACCTTCCACTCCACCTGATCGGGAATCGCGACCTTGAAGCCCATCTCGCCGCGGTCGAAGTTGATCTCTTCCTCGGCCCCCGACAGCAGGTTGGCGATGCGGCGAAGCCGGGTCGCGGCTTCATCGCGGGTGAGGGTCTCGCGTTGCTCGACCTCGAAAGCGCTCATCCGAACTCTCCTCTCTTGATCTGTGCAGTTCATCGGCGTCGCCCGGGTCCCGACCGAGCGCGATGCGGGCCAGCGCCATCGCGGTCGCCGGCAGGCCGTGCGGGACCGCGGTTGCGGGCGATGCCCCGGGATGCCCCGCGGCGATCCGGACCGTCAGCGTCCGCGGCATCGAGGCGAAGCGGATCGGCGGCGTCAGCGTGCAGGCCTCGCCGTCGATGCCCGCCGCCACCGGGCCGTCGGCCTCGACCGTGAAGGTCGGGCAGGACCAATTGCGCAGGCTGCCGATCCCGCGGTGCGTCTCGTCGACCGAGGCGACGGCCACCCCGAGCACGCCGGCGTCGAGACGGGCACGGGTCGCGGAGCCGAGCGCCGTCCCCAGCCGGTAGGGGTCGTTCGACACCAGCAGGGCGACCGCGTCGCGGCCCTCGTCCCCGTCGGGGCCGGGCCAGTGGAGCGCCGCGCCCGGCGGCCGCTGCCGGACCCCTTCGGGAGCCATCGCGATCAGCGTGCGGATCTTCGCGTCGCGGTAGCCGGAACGCTGGACGGCGTCGGCGTAGAGCCCGATCGAGACGTTGTTGACGAAGACGCGGCCGTTCACGTCCCCCAGGTCGACCCGGCGCTCGCCGCCGTCGACGAAGGCGTCGAGGCTGCCGACGACGTCGTCGCGGTCGACCCCGAGGTCGAGCGCGAAATGGTTGCGGGTCCCGGCCGGGACGCAGGCGTAGGGCAGCCCGTGGGCGGCGGCGATCTCGGCGACGATCGCCTGCGAGCCGTCGCCGCCGGCCATCGCCAGGCCGTCCGCCCCGGCCGCGACCGCGTCCTCGACCAGGGTCCGCAGGTCCATCCCGGGCCGCAGCTCGATCGGCAGGATGCCGCGCCGGCGCGCCTCGTCGGCAAGGTGGAACCGGCGCGCCTTGCCGTCCCCGGAGAGCGGGTTGAAGAAGAGGAACGGCCGGCGCGGCGGCGGCGCCGCGGGCAGGTCGACGTGGACGCGGAAGGCGACCCGGGCAAGGATCACCGAGCCGATGAAGGCGGCGACCACGAGCAGGTTGAGCAGCAGCCCGCCGGTCAGGATCAACAGCAGGATCGTCGCGATGACCGCCGCGATCCCGACGGCGACCGCCACCATCTGCGCGAGGCCCTCGCGGCGCAGCGCGATCCACCCCGCCCACAGGGCGACGAGGAGACCGACGAGGACGAGGATCCCGCGCGGCAACCGGTCGATGGCCAGCGCCACGGCAAGTGCCGCGGCGCCGGCCGCCAGGGCGAGCGATCCGATCGCCGCCGCTCTGCGGTCTACTCCATCCAATGCGCCGTCAGCTGGTAGATCAGGACGACGCTCAGGCCGACGATCAGCAGCGTCCAGAGCGGCGCCGCCGGGAACCAGGCGAGCTGCAGAACCGCGCCGAAGGCGATCAGGAATACCGCCGCGAACCGCGCCACCTCGTTCTGGGCGAAGAGCCCGATGCCGGTGAGGACCAGGATCACCCCGAAGATCAAGGTGACCCAGCCCCAGGTGCTGATGTCGGCGACGATCACCCCGTGGCCGCCCACCACGACGACTTCGTTGTTGAGGACCGCGGCCAGGCCCCAGAGGAAGTCGAGGCCGCCGATCACCAACATCATCACCGCGGCGAAGACCACCCAACCACGGGCGTCCGCTTTCTCCCGCGAGCTCCTCGTCGGGGTGCTCGCGACCGGATCCATGCTGCTCATGCCTTGACCTCCTGTTCGGTTTCCACCGACGCTAGGCCCGCCGTCGCCGGCGCGAATCACCCCGATCGGGCGACTTCACGGGCTCACCTCTCCCCGGGGCTCGCGTGCAAACGCAAGGAAAAAACTAACCGGTTGCAGCGAGGCCGGCAATGGGATGCATCCGGTCGGCAAGGAATCACCCGATCCGGATGTTGCGGTTGGCCGGTTCGCCCGCATAGCATGCCCCTATGGCGACGACGGCTCCCGCAGCGTCCACGGCGAACGGGGAGCGCCGTGGCCACCGACGTTGGGCGATAGCGCTCATCGTCCTCGGCGGCCTGCTCACCTTCGCCGCGATCTTCTCGATCTGGATCAACCGCCAGGCGCTGAACACCGACAACTGGGTCAATACCAGTGACAAGCTGCTGCAGAACGAAGCGGTCCGCTCGCGCCTCGCCGAATACCTCACCGAACAGGTCTTCGACCGGGTCGACCTGAGCGCCGAACTGAAGGCGGCGCTGCCACCGCGGCTGCAAGGGCTGGCGGGCCCGGCGGCGGGAGCGCTGGAAGGCGCCGCCCCGAAGGCGGCCGAACGGATCCTCGCCAGCGCCCAGTTCCAGGCGGTCTGGGAAACCGCCAACCGCGTCGCCCACGAAGCGCTGCTGCGGATCCTGAATGGCGAAACCGGGCCGATCGCCGCCCAGGGGAACAAGGTGGTCCTCGAACTGAGCCCGGCGGTCGAACGCCTGGCCGAACGCTTCGGGATCGAAGGGGCGGCCGAACACCTCCCCGCCGACGCCGGGAACATCACCATCCTCGAATCGGGCGAACTGAAGACGGCGCAGGACATTGCCAAGCTGGTGCGAAGGCTGCCGATCGTCCTCACTCTGCTGGCGATCGCCTGCTTCGCCGCGGCGATCTTCCTCGCCGGGCCGCGGCGCCGCGAGGCGCTCCGCGCGGTCGGCTTCGCCTTCGTCGCCGCGGGACTCCTGGTGCTGGCGCTGCGCTCCTTCGCCGGCAACCAGATCGTCGACTCGCTGGCCCGCGTGTCGACGGCCGAACCGGCGATCGGATCGGTCTGGGAAATCGCCACCTCGCTGCTGGCGACCGTGGCGATCTCGGCGCTCGCGTTCGGGGTGCTCCTGGTCATCGCCGCCTGGGCGGCGGGGAACTCTCGCCCGGCGGTGGCCCTGCGGCGCCAGGCCCGGCCGTACGCCCTGCGCGGCCGGGCCCAGATCTACGGCGCCGCCCTGCTGATCTTCCTGATCCTCATCGCCTGGGCGCCGATCGCCGCCTTCCACAAACCCCTTGGCGTGCTCGTCTTCGCCATCCTCTTCGCCGTCGGGACCGAGATCTGGCGCCGCCAGGTCCTCGCCGAGGCCGACCCGCCCGCCCGTCCAGCTCAGCCCGCGCCGCCGGCCTGACCCGCAGCGGTCGAGACGACGAGCCGCTGCTGTTGCTGGAGTAGCGCCAGTCGCACGACTACGCTGCGGCCGTGGAACCGCAGCCGCTGTCGGAGATCCCGAGATCGTCGACCACGCCGCTCGGCACTCATGCGAAGTAGTCGATCCTGGGCGGCGAGATGGCTAGAGCTGACTCCAGGGCTCCTCGGAGGGAGGACACATATTCGCAATTGGGTCGAGGGACGCACGGGTCCGCGAGGAAGGGTCAGCGAAGGCGCGAGACGTGACGCTCCCGCGCGGGTCCCCACGATGAGTTCGCAGTAATCCCCGGATAGCGAGGATTACTGCGAACGCACCGGGTGGTGTGCCGGACCGTCGCGCCTCCGCCGTCGCTCAGGGAGCCAGGTAGGCCACCCCGGTGACGGCCGCCATCGCGGCGTAGCCGGCTTTGGTCGGGTGGATGTCGGCTTCTGGGCTGGCCGGATTGAAGACGCCACCCGGGCACATCGCCGTCAACGCGCAGACGGTCGGGATGTCACCCGCTTCCGGACCACCGTGGGTGCCCGAGAAGTTGATCACCCGGGCGGTGTTGGCGAACTTCACGCCGAAGCCGGCGGCGACGGATTTGATCGCGCCGTTCAGCGCTTCGACCGTCGCGTCCCCCCTGCCTTCCGGGCTCAGCACGGTCGGATAGGGGTTGTACTGGGAGACGAAGACGATCGTCGCCGCCGGGGCCGCCGCCCGCAGCTGGGCCAGGATCGAGCCGATGTTGCCGACGACATGGCCGATCTCAGCGGCGACTTCCGCTTCGCTGCAGCTGAACGTCGCCGGGAAGCCACAGGTGTGGCCGAGGAACTGGAGGATGTCGTTGGCGCCGATGTCGAGCGTGATCGTCCCGGTGCCCGCTTCTTTGGCGACCGCCAGCGCGTCTTCGAGCTGCGTACCGGGATAGGCGTGATGGAGGAACGCCTTCGGGAACGGCGTTCCGGTCGGCCCGCCGGCGCAGAACCCGGGCCCGACGCCTGAGCCTTTGACGAACGTTTCCGTCGTCTCCCCCGGGCAGCCGTCGTTGACGACTTTGAGTTTCGGGTTGAGCAGTTTCAGCACGGCGGCGAAGTCGTCGACATAGCCGTCGTTGAAGTTCGCCGCTTCGACGAAGCCTTTTTCTTTCAGTTCCTGCTGGAACTGGGCCTGGTGGTAGCCGTAGGCGAGCGAGTCGCCGAGCGCCAGATACGTGTTTCCGGGGCCGGTGGCGCCGGCCGCCGGGGCGAGCACGAGCGCGCCGAAGGCGACACAGACAAGCAGGCGCGCGCGAGCGCGGTTCAGGGCATGCATGGGTTCCTCCCAAGTTTCCAATTGTTCCCAGAGCCGAGCCTAGGTAGCTCCGCTCATGTTTTTGACTAATCGGGCGAACCTAATCGATAGGGAGGCGCCCGACAACCAACGGCTCAGCCCGCGATTTCGTAGCGGTCGCCGTAGGTGTGCCAGACGAGCGGCGGTCGGAGGGCGAGGTTGCCTTCGCGCAGGAAGCGGAGCTGCTCGTCGTCGATCCGCGAGGTGTCGCCGTGCCTGGCTTCGGTCCTCATCTGGGCGCGGCGGATGGCGAGGAACGCTTCCAGGTAGCCGATCTGGGAGCCTCCTGCGGCGGGGGTCGGGGCGCTCGCGATGGCGCGCCGGCGGATGCCGCCGAAGCTGTCGGCGCTCTGGCCCGGCCCGTGCATCACGATCGCGTCGTAGTAGATGAACTGGCCGAGGGTGCCGAGGCCGTCGGCCTTCGCCCGCCGTACCGCGGGGTCGAAGTAGACCCGGTCGAGCTCCCGCATCTGCAGCCGGCGGAAGACGGGGTCGCGCGCGGCGCGGTGCCAGGCGGCGACGAAGGGGGCGCCGAGACCGCGGTGTGAGGCCGTGCCGTCGACCCGGCGCAGCGCGGGCAGGAAGGGGACGAGCGGGCCGTCCGGCTCGGCGCGCACGTAGGAGCGCACCAGTTCCAGCATGTCGCCGGTGCCCGAGCAGAAGCCGATCAGCCCGGCGGTGTAGCCGCGACCGTCGCCGATGTCTTCGATGTAGCCGTACTCGCGCCGCCAGTCGAGGGTCGAGTTCTCGGCCGAGGAGACGAGCTCCATCGCGATCTCCTTCTCCCGCGGCGCGGCGAGCCCGGTCTCCCCCGCCGCCGCCCCACCGGCCCCGATAGCCGCAACGAGCAGGAGGAAAAGAAACGCACCGGTGAGGGCAGCAGACGCTCGCGCCATCGGCCGAGGGTAGTCCGCCGCGAGCGCGCCTATTGTTCCGCGCCCTTGTACGACTCGTCTCGGCAACAAGTCGGCGCTCCCGCGCGCGCCCGCTCGCTCCCGGCCTGGCCCGATGCGCGACCCCTCCGCGCCTGGCAGAAGGAGGCCACCGAAGCGGTGCGAGCGCACTCGGCGAACAGCTTCCTCGCCTCGGCGACGCCCGCCGCCGGCAAGACCACCTTCGGCCTCCACATCGCCCACCGCATGTTGAGAGCGCACTTCGTCTCGCGGGTCGTCGTCGCCGGCCCGACCACCCACATCTGCCGCCAGTGGGCCGCCGACGCGGGTCGCTACGGCATCGACCTCGAGCCGAACCGGCCGAACTCCGACGGGTCGGAGTCGGCCGACTTCCACGGCGTCGCCGTCACCTACCAGACCATCGCGGCCGGGCCGGAGACGCACCGCGAGGCCGCGGGCCGCCGCACCACCCTGCTGATCGCCGACGAGCCCCACCACATGGGCGACCTGGCGGCCTGGGGGCTGCAGACCCGCAAGGCCTTCGACGGCGCCCGCTTCCGCCTCCTCCTCTCCGGGACGCCGTTCCGCTCCGACAACTCGGCGATCCCCTGGGTCACCTATGACGACGACGGCCTCAGCCAGGCCGACTACAACTACGGCTACCCGCAGGCGCTACGCGACCGGGTCTGCCGGCCGATCACCTTCCTTCCCTACGACGGCGAGATGGAGTGGGTCTCGGACGGCAGGCTGCGGAGCGCCGACTTCGACCTGGCGCTGCCGGCGGCGGAGTCGGCCCGGCGGCTGCGGACGGCGCTGGTCCCGGACGGCGAGTGGATGGGCGAGGTCCTGCGCGACGGCGATGCGCGGCTGAGCGAGGTGCGCGCCGAAGGGCACCCCGACGCTGGCGGCTTGGTGATTGCCTCCGACCAGGAGCACGCGCGGGCGATCGCCGCCCGCCTCGGCTCGATCTCCGGCGAGCAGCCGGAGCTGGTGATGAGCGACGAGCCGGGCGCCAGCCGCCGGATCGCCGATTTCGCCGCCTCCGCACGACGCTGGCTGGTCTCGGTGCTGATGGTCTCCGAGGGCGTCGACATCCCCCGCCTCCGGGTCGGCGTCTACGCCACGGCGGCCCGCACCGAGCTCTTCTTCCGCCAGGTCGTCGGCCGCTTCATCCGCACCACCCCGGGCGGCCCGCGCCGCCAGATGAGCTACCTGCTGATGCCCGCCGACCACCGGCTGAAGGCGCTGGCTCACGAGATCGAGGTGGAGCGCCGCCACGCCCTCGACCTCTCACCGTCCGGTGAGGAGGACGAGGGCGAGGAGTTCGACGAGCCGGAGCCGGAGCGAGGCGAGCCCGGCGCCGGCTTCGCCGCCCTCAGCTCCGGCGACGCCGAGCTGGACGAGGCGATCATGAGCGAGACCACCCTGCAGCTCTTCCCCACCGAGGACCCGAAGCCGGTGGCGAAGAAACCGATCGCCGTCGCCCCGCCCCTGTCGGAGGACCGCGAGCCCGAGCGCGAGTCGGCCTACGAAGCCCGCGAGCGCCTGCGGGCCGAGCGCAGCCGCCTGGTCGGCGACCTCGCTCGCCGCACCAACAAATCCCACCGCGAGATCCAGGCTCGCGTCAACCGCGAGACCCGCGTCCGCTCCGTCGCCGGGGCCACGATCGAGCAGCTCGAACGCGGCAACGCCCTGCTCCGCCGCGAGCTCTGGCGCTGACGCCCCGGCGCCTCGACGAGCCGCCGGGGGCCTCGGCGACACCTGGTGTGGACCCACAACGGGACACTCACCTTCACAAACACGCAGCTCAGAGTGAAAAAGCCGCCAAAGAATGCGTCTACAGCGTCGGCCATGCAGGGGTGCTGACAGGAGGGGCGATGGCGACAATCGACCTCGAAGGCGTGCTCACCCGACTGGGCGGCATCGAATGCCCGGAAGGCAACGGGACCTTTAAAGGCGCCTACACAGTCCTGCAGCCCGAACCGCTTTGGGTCTCGATGTAATCGACTGAACGAGGTTTCATCGCCGCGTGCGCGGGTGCGACAGTCGCATGGCTGCCGCACCCGCGGGCGGCGAGTCGCTCGATTTGGTTCCTCAGGCGACCTCGCGCACGGCGACGTCGTACCGCCCAACCGACGCACGCCGACCGGGCGTCTCGTCGGCGGGCATGGCGCTGAGCGTCTGGTCCGCCTGTTCGTAATCCGCCTCGCTGTCGAAGAAGAGGATCACCTTCGACTCTTCCGCCTCGGGGTCGTAGAGCATCACGATCTCCGTCGCGGGGATGTCGTCGGGCCGACCCTCGGCCATCCGTGCCTTCATCTCCTCGACCCGAGCTTGGCTCACGCCGTCGAAGGACACGACTCGTGCAAGTGCCATCACTACCTCCTCCTGGGCTCGCAACCTCTGCCCACGCTCTCACACAGCGCAGGTGCGCGCCACCCCCGGCCGCGCCGCGTCAGCGCTTGACGATCTTCGGCGCCCCCTTACCCTTCTGCACGGCCACCTGGCCGGCGTGCACGAGCACCTTGCCCTTGGCGCCGTTGCGGCCCGCGAAGCTGACCGTGTGTTCCATCACCCAGAGCTTGGTCAGTTCCTTCTTTTCGTTGTAGGAGATCGCGAAGGTGGTGCCGCGGACCCCCGCGACGGTGCGTTTCGTCGTCACCTCGAACTTCTTGCTGCCGCCCCCGAGCGCCTTCTTCACGTGCGTCCAGAAGCGGCCGATGCTCCCGGTCAGGCTGACGCTCGTGGCGTCCTCCTGGCACTTCTCGATTTCGAATTCGCCGCCCTCTTCCATTTCCATGGCGCCGCCGTCGGCGAGCCGGATCTTCGTCTTCGGCGGCCCCGAGATCACCTGGCCGGGGTAGAAGCTGGCGCCGTCGAGGCCGAGCGAGCGCCCTTCGCCGGTGGCCGAGGAGATCCGGTTCGCGGCCCCCTCGCAGAAGTCCGGTTCGACCACGAGCCGGGTGTGCTCGTAGAGCGGATACGTGGTCCCGCCGTTGGAGACGTTGACGAAGCGGTCGTAGTCCTTGGTGTAAGCGCCGTTGTTGTAGGCCAGGCCCTGGAGTTCCAGGTCGTTGGTCGTCGGCTGCTGCGATTCCCGGTGCGCGACGTAGAAGTTGTAGTACCAGGTGCTCATCACCGGGGAGCTGAGGTAGTTCGGCGCCCCGCACCCTCCGTCGCTGCGCGCGTAGGTCTCCTTCGGCAGCTCTTCGCCGGTGTCGCCGCCGTGGTTGAGGGCGACCGCGAGCAGGTTGGTTCCCGGCAGGGATTTGACGCTGGCGATCTCGAGCTCACCGGCCGTGGTCCCGGCGACCGAGAGTCTCGAGAGGAACGGGTCGGGCATCCCTTCGCAGGTGAAGCCCATCGAGGCCGACCCGGTGGCCTGCGTGTACCCGAGCGGGGCGAGCCCATAGGTCGCGCCGATGTTCTTCGAGTAGGTCACCGGCACTTCGGCCTTGGTCGCGAGGTCGATCGTTCCATCCACTTTGCAGCTCGGCAATCCCGGCGGGCAGACGAGCGAGTACCCGTCGGCCGGGACCCCCAGCAGCGATTCGAACTTCACCGTCGCCTGCAAGGGCGCCCCGTCGGCTTCCTTGGCCGACGCCGTCGACGGAATCGCGACCAGCAGAGCGCCGACCACCGCGGCGCCCAGTACCTTCATTCGTTGCATCTAGGTTCCTCCTGTTTGGACGAGACCGGCGAATTCTTGTCGATGCCCTAGCGTCGAGGCAGCCCGGCGGGCAGGGCACAGGCGATCTCGGCACCGCCCAGCGGGCTGAGGGCGTCGAGCACCGCGGGCTCGCGCGACGCGGGCACCGCCAGCAGGAGAACCGAGCTGGCTGGGACGAGGGCGAGGCGAAGCCGTGCCACGAAGTCGAGGTCGAGCAGCGCGGCGGCCTCACCGTCGCTCATCACTGCCCCCAGCAACAGACCCCAGAACTCGCTCCAATGGGTGGTCGTACCGGGGCGGCGGCTGGTGGTCAGGCGCAGGCTGCCATCGCGCTCACAGATCGCCACCGCGGTGGCGTCGGGGTCGATGCGGAGCGGTTCGGCGCAGCGGCAGATTTCCTCGGCCGCCCGCCCGGCCCGGATCTCGTCCCCATAGGTGATCGCCATCAGTCGATGCATCGCCCCCCCGGTGTCGGCTCGGACGCTGAAGCCGACGGTACGGCGGGGTACCGACCTTGCGCCTCACACCGACCGGGTGATTCGCGCGCGCCGAAGGCCTCTCAGGAGGGCATCGGCGGCGGCGCGTCGACCAGGCCCGTGCGACGCGCGTGCTCGATCGCGTCACGCCGCGAGGAGACCCCGAACTTGGTGTAGATGCTGCGGACGTGGGTTTTCACCGTGTTCGGCGAGAGGTGGATCGAGGCGGCGATCTGGGGGATCGAGAGGTGGCTGTCGAGCCGGCGCAGGATCCGCAGCTCGGCGACGGTGAGCTCTCCGGCAGCCGCTTCGGCCTGCCGCGCGAGCTGCTTCTCGGCCTGCTCCAGCCAGCGGTCAAGCTCGGTCGCCTCACCCAGCAGCTCGATTTCACGGCCGGCCCGGTCGAGCATCGCCCGCGCCATCTGCGGATCGCCGAGCCGCGCCGCGGCCCGCGCGAGCATGATGCGCGTCTCGATTTCATACCAGGGCACGAACTCGTCGAGCTCGTCCAGTAGCCGCGCCGCCGTGGCCAGGTCGGCCGCCGCCGCGTCGACCGCGCCCCGGGCCGCCCGCACCTGGGCGGCGACGGCGAACGCCAAGGCGCACATCGGATACTCCCCGATCCCGGTGCGGTCGATCTGGGCGCGGGCGCGGGCGATGTCGCGCTCGGCGTCCTCGCGGACACCTTCCTCGCCGGCGAGCACGGCGAGCTGGGCGAGGCAGAGCACCTGCAGGTTCGGGGCGCCGACCGAACCGCGCCGGCTGCCGTCGACCAGCTGCGCCCTGGCCCCCTGCCGGTCGCCTTCGAGCAGCAGCCCGACGCCGTCGAGGAGGCAGCAGACGGAGTGCCACGGGCTCTCGTCCGGCAACAGCACGCGCGCCGGGGCGACCGCGGCCCGCATCGCCTTGACGCCGTCCCGCGCCAGCGTCGCGTCGACCAGGGTCAGGCCGACCTCCAGCGAGGTCCGGTACTCGGAGGCGGGCTCGGCCTCGACCAGCGGTCTTGACACCGCCGCCCAGTGTTCGGCGACCGGGCCGCGGCCCAGCGTCAGCTGCGACCAGGCGGCCGTCAGGCTGAGCCCGGGACTCGTCCTCACCGCGGCCTCGCCGAGACGATCGAGCCAGCCGACCATGCTCGCGTTGCGCCCGCGGGTCATGTACTCGGGCACCGCCGCCCAGACCAGCTCTCCCGCTCGCGCGGTCTCCCCGGCCGCGACCGCGTGGCCGATCGCCAGGTCCCAATCGCCGGCGGCCTCCCAGCAGGTGGAGGCGCGGAGGTGGAGGTCGCGCTCGGCGGCCGGGTCCGCGCGACCCAGCTCCTCCTGCAGCATCTCGCGCAGCAGCGGGTGGAAGCGGAACCACTCGTCGCGGCGGTCGAGCGGGATCACCAGCATGTTCGAGCGGGAAAGGTCGCGCAGGACCGTCGCCGAGCCTTCCCGCTCCAGCACCGCGTCGCAGACCGGACCGCTGAGGCGCTCGAGCACCGAGGCGCGGAGGAGGAAGTCGAGGCGCCGCCGCGAGACGCTGAACAGCATCTCTTCGCGGATGTAGTCGACGACGCGGCGGTCGTCGCCGGCGAACTGGGCGATCGCCGCGCCCGGGTCGCGGGCCTCGCCGATCGCCGAACCGGCCAGGTAGAGCGCCGCCGGCCAGCCCTCGGTGCGCGCCACCAAGGCGTCCAGCCGGCGCGGCCCGACGCTCAACCCGAGCCCCTCGATCAGGCTCCCGCACTCGGCCTTGGTCAGCGTCAGGTCCTCACGTCGCAACTCCAGCAGGCGACGGTTGGCGCGCAGCCGCGCCAGGTGCATGGCCGGCTCGGTGCGGCTCGCGAGCGTCAATTGCGAGCCAGGGGAGAGGCTTTCGGCCAGGGTGGCGAGGACCGCGAGCGAGTCCGGCGACTCGAGCCGCTCGACCTCGTCGAGGGCGACGACCACGGGGACCCGGCGCTCGGCGAGCGAGCGGGCCAGCCGCGGCGCGACCACGCGCTCGATGTCCGGCTGGGGCGCCGCCAAGGCGTCGCCGATCTCCGGCGCCAGCGGCTCGACCGGCGCGAACGCCCCGACCAGTGCGGCGACGAGAGCGGCGGCGTCGTTGTGGTGGGCGCCGATCAGGATCGAGAGGAAGGTTCGCGGGTCCGCGGCCTCCCACTGGCCGAGCAGCACCGACTTGCCGTAGCCGGAGGGGGCGCAGAGAAGCACGGTTCGGTCCCCGCTCTCGCGCAGCCGGCGCAGCAGGCGTGGGCGCGCGACCAAGGACGCGGCGCCGTCGATGTCGTTCTCGAATTTCCGTGCAGCGCCGTCGCGGCCCAAGTCGATCTCCATCGGGTTCGGAAAGCCTAAGCAAAACGTCCGCGGACGAGATAACCAGGGAGTGACAGCGAATCACCCCGATCGTGCGAGGCTTCCACGGCGTCCGCGGCCTACCGTCGCGGGAACTTCGACGACGAGACAGAAGGAGAGGGCCGTGGCATCAGACACCGTGCAGTCAGCGCCGGACCAGAAGATCGCGAGCGAGATCGCGGTGGAAGCCTACGTCTACCTGTACCCCCTGGTCCTGATGGAGCGGACGCGGCGCCAGATGACCAACGTCGAGCGGCCCGGCGACGTCCTCGGCCGCGGTCCGGTCGACACCTTCGCCCACTTTCGCGAGTACCCGCCGGCGAGCTTCAAAGACGTCGTCAAGCCCAACTTCGACACGCTCTACTCGCCCGCCTGGCTCGACCTGCGTGAGGAACCGCGGATCGTCTCGCTCCCGGCGACCGACCTCTACTACCTGATGCCGGTCTACGACATGTGGAGCGACATCTTCGCCTGCCCCGGGACGCGGACCAACGGCGCCGTCGCCGGCGACTACGCGATCTGCGGACCCGATTGGGAGGGCGAGCTGCCCGAGGGCGTCGTGCGCGTCGACGCCCCGACGCCGTGGGCGTGGCTGATCGTGCGGACCAAGGCGAGCCCGGCCACCTACGCCGAGGTCAACGCCTTCCAGGACGAGCTGCGGATCACCCGGCTCGGCGAGTGGCCGGGACCGGCGGACGCGGTCCTCGGCACGGTCGATCCGGCGGTCGACGCGAACACCCCTCCGGTGCGCCAGGTGTTCGCGCTCGGCGCGGCGGATTTCTTCGGCGAGGCGATGGAGATCCTGCGCGAGATCCCGACCCACATCGCCGATGGCCCGATCCTCGAACGGATGGCTCGGATCGGCCTGGTCCCCGGCGAGGGCTTCGACCTCGGCGCCGCCGCCCCGGAGGCCGCCGCGGCGCTGGAAGCTGCGGCGCCGGCGGCGATCGCGAAGATCACCGAACGCCAGCGCACCCTCGTCGCCCCGGTCAACGGCTGGATCGCGGTGACCGAGAGCATCGGCAGCTGGGGCGTCGACTACCTGCGGCGCGCCTGCATCGACCTGATCGGGCTGGGGGCGAACCTGCCCGAGGACGCGGTTTACCCGATCTCCTACTTCGACGGCGACGGCGACCCCTACGACGGTGGCAGGTCCTACGCCCTGCACTTCGACGCCAACGCGCTGCCACCGGTGAAGGCGTTCTGGTCGCTGACGATGTACGACGAGGACGGCTTCGCCGTCGACAATCCCCTTGGACGGTTCGCGATCGGCGACCGCGACGACCTCACCTTCAACCCCGACGGCTCGCTCGACCTGCAGATCGGCGCCGCCGAACCGGCAGCGGGAAGCTCGAACTGGCTACCGGCCCCGGGCGGCTCCTTCAACCTCTGCCTGCGCCTCTACTACCCGGAGGCAAGCGTCCTCGACGGTAGTTGGACCCCGCCCGCGGTGCTCAAGTCCTGAGGCGTAGCTCGGGCCTCTGCGGCCGGGGACGGGTGCGACCCGTGGCCCCTGCGGCCGGGGACGGTGGGCCCGGGCGTCTCGGAGGCGACCCGGGCAGGCTGAGGCCGCCTCCGAGACGCCCGGTCGGGAGGTCTGCGGGGAGGGGCCGTCACAGGGATGTGGCGCAATTGGGGAGGGACGGCGCAGGGACGGGGAGTCTGCGGGGAGACGCCGGGGCCCGTGAGGGAGACGGGCGGGAAGGGTGAGGGAGATGCCGGGTACTTCACCAAGGCGTGCGCCTCCGCGGGGGCCCTGCGCCGGCCCGCGGGGTGCGTTCGTCGCTTTTCCCATATACGGCAACAAGCGACGAACGCACCGAGGGCCTCGGGCCCTCCGTGACCTCTCCCTCACATCGCGGTGACGTTGCCGGCTTCTCCCTCACGGATCCCTCAGCACTTCCGCACCCCGGTCCCCGCAGGCGCCCCGCACCCCCGCCTCTCCCCACAGACCCGGCCATCTCGCGGCGGCCACAGCCTGCCAGGGCCGCCGCGAGATGGCCGCGTCCCTTTCTCGTCCCTTTCAGAACTCGAACCAACCGGATCGCAGCGTGCGCGCCCCGGGCAGCACCGCGACGACCTGATCGGACTTCAAAAGACGGAGCGCACCACGAGCATCCCCCGGCTCGAGACCAGATGCCCGAGGTCATCCGCGAGGCGTTCGATCCGTTCGCTCGCCTGCTCCTCGAAGCGCTCGGTTCCGACGAACTCCACGATCAGCACGTAGTCGGCTTGGCCGATCGCTTGTCCGGGCACATCCTCGGCTGGCCGCGTAAGGCGCCAATCCGACACCGTGTCCAAGGACCCGCGGACGATGTCGCGATCCCCGGCCATCAGATCCTCAAAGTCGCTAGCCAACTCCGGCGAGCGCAGCTGGAACCACATGAGAAGGGTTCCGGTAGGAACCATGCACGAAGCGTATCCTGCCCGCCCATCCAGAGTTAAGCGATCAAGGGGAATTTGACATGGCGATGCAGCGAAAGCCAGGCGCCCGCAAACCGCCACTGCCTGCGGACGGTCACAGCGAAATCGAGCACTGGATATCGCGGGTGATGCCGGATCTGCACCCGATCGTCGAGTCGCTGGATGGACAGATCCGCGAGGGAATCCCCGGGCTCCGATATGCCGTGAAGTGGAAGAGGCCCTTCTACGGGCTGCCGGACGTCGGGTGGATCATCGAAATGGCCGCCTACGACGTCTCGGTGAACGTCGTCTTCTTCGGCGGCGCGGATTTCGACTCGCCGCCGCCGCTCGGGGACACCGACCGGAGCCGCTACGTCAAGGTCAGGAGTCTGGAGGAGGCGCAATCGGTCGAGATGACCGCATGGATCGAACAGGCCGCGCGCGTGGCGGGGTGGAAGTAGGCCGGCGCCCGTGACACCAGGGGTACTTCCTACGCGCGAATCGCCAACAGGGCGACGGCGAGCAGCGGCACCGCGACGGATAGCGCCTTCAGCGCTCCGTCGAGAGGCGCGGAGAGAGCGTCCCGGCTCAGGCGCCTGACGGTTCCGTCGGCGAGGCGCTGCTCTCCCTCGACCGCCACGGTGCGGCGCCGCAGCTCGCGGACCGGGGTCGAGAGCCGTCGCTGCGCGGTGACCAGGAAGATGCAGGCGAGCACCGCCGCGGCGATGGCGACGGCTTCCTTCAACGAGTGGATGCCGAGCGCGTTCACCCACCAGCCGGTGAAGCAGGAGAAGCCCGCCCAGGAGACGGCAAGCCAGAAATCGGTGTGGAAGCGTCCCCCGAACCACTCCAGGTTGTAGGCGGGCGCGATGAAGCCGCCCGCCAGGATCAGCGGGATCAGGGTCAGAGAGACGATGAACACGCCGGCGACGCCGATCGCGAGCGCACCGCCTAGGCCTACCGCGGAGAGGCCGATCAACGCCCGCCGGGAGAGCCGCGTGCCGAGCGGGCGGCCGTGCAGCTCGTCCATCGCGTGGGCGCCGATGCCGACGGCAAGGAAGAAGGCCGCGATCGCTGCCAGCAGGCGGTCGGCGTAGATGTGCGGCGCGATCGCCGCTCCGATCGCCACGTTGCTCACGTGCCAGAGGGTGTACGGCGGGTGAAGCACCGTGATCAGGTCCCGCCAGCCGCCGTCCGCGGCCAGCGCGTAGAAGGCGGGCCGCGGACGGCCCTCAGTCTCCAACGGTGCCCCAGATCACGACGCCGCCACCGAGGCTCATCCGCCTCACGGAGACCTTGCCGATGCCGGCCGCCTCCCACAGCGCGACCTGTCGCGCCAACGGGTAGGCGCGGTAGAGGTCTTCGATGCTGGGACCGAGAAAGCGCCCCGCCTCGTACCAGCCGCGCGAGACGAGGCGACCGAGGACCGGCAGGCCGACGCGGGTGTAGAGACGCCAGGGCCACAGCCAGATTCCGGTCGGGACGCTGAACTCGAGGCTGGCGACCCGACCGCCCGGTTTGACCACCCGGACCAGCTCGCGCAGCGTCTCACCCGGGTCCTCGACGTAGCGCATCAGGTAGGTGAACGTGAGGTGGTCGAACTCGCGATCGGCGAAGGGAAGCGCCTCGGCTTCGCCCTCGACAAGGTCGACCCGCCCGACCAGCCGCGGATCCGCCGTCACCCGCTTCCGCGCCCGAGCCAACATGGCCGCGCTCTGATCGAGCCCGACCACGTCGCAGCCCCAGCGCCCCACCAGCGCTTCGGTGACCAGGCCGGTACCACAGGCAACGTCGAGGACACGCTCTCCCCGCCGCGCCGCGACCGACTCGACCATCGCCTTCCTCCAGCGTCCGTCCTGGAGAAAGCTGAACGCGGCGGCAACCTCGTCGTAGCTGCCGGGCAGCGCCGCGAACATCTCCAGGGCATGCTCCTTGCGGGAATCCACGGTCGCCACCTCGACAGCGTCTCATGCCGCGGTGGCGGGAAGGAATGGCACAGGACCGGAAGGGTCTGCGCGAGAGGGCAGCCTCATCCAGCCCTTTGCCGTTGGAGTGGATGGCCAAACCCCGACCGCTGGATCGCAGGCGTACGCATCCATTCATCAGCCAAAAGAGATCTCGATACCCCCCGTGACCAGGCCGATTCCGGGGATTCCTCCCCCTACCTGTCCCGAGACCTTCCACTCCTTAGGCGTGAGGAGGCGGGATACCAAATGCCAGGCCTTCGCAAGCGCGGCTTTCAAATTGCCGATCACACCGCGACATTTTCAAGTTGAAGCTGCGCGGCGTTAAGCGCGGTGATCACTTGTAGAGCGGCTTGGCCGCCATCATTCCCGCTAGCCACAGCACCGCCAAGCACTTCCAGAGCTTCTACTGCGGACCCAATCAGTTGGACTACGCCGTTCGCCTCAGGCACGTCGAAGGTTTGCCCGATTGAACCGATCTCCCCTTGCAACGCCCCAGTTCAGCCTGAGTTTCACTCAGCATCCGTCCCTGCGCGCCGGAGTCTTCCTGCCTTCCAAACTCCTCGCCGCTCATCTCATCCGCCTCCTTGGATTTTCGCTCGCGTCCGATCAGTGACTCTGTCCGCGGTCAAGTAATCCGACTACCCAATCACCGCGCTATCAGGTCTTGTGTTGACGCGATGCCTTGTTTTCGGAGGCTCCCGTCGGGCCGCGCACGTCCACTCGCTGACCAGGAGAAAGCCGACTATCGAGACGAAGAGTCGGAGGGCGCCGGTCAGTGGAGACCGCTTGGGCCCGGGGGCTCGGGAAGGTGATCGCGCGGATCGTCCCCGGGCCGGCGCGGAGTATTCGCCCCGAACATCAGAAAGATGAAGACGACGATAAGGAAGCCGGCAACGGCGTCGATCGTGGCACCTGCACCGCCACCGATGATCACGCCGACGACGACCCCGACGACGAGGATCCCGATGATCCCGAGGACGACGTAGCCCGCGGTGTTGGGCTTGCCGATCCGGCGGCGGAGGCGACTCATATGCGCGGATTCTATCGGGCGTTCATGCGGTCCTGAGTGGGCCGGGACTTCGGAGAAGCGGCTGAAGGGATTCGAACCTCGACCTTCGGCATGGCAAGGGATGGATCATCAGGTCACACCGTCCGGCCGCAGCGACGGTGCGCCGGCAGAGTGAGCTACTCAACGAGGGTCAGTGCCGTAGGAGACCGAGCGATGACGGATCGCGGCGACCCGGACCGTCTTCCCTTCATCGGTCACCTGGTAAAGGATTCTGTAGGCGCCGACGCGGAATGACCGGAGACCGCGCAGCCGCCCCCGCAGCGCGTGGCCGGCGAACGGATCGCGCTCAAGCAGGCCGAGCGCATCCTCGATCGCGTCGATCAGTAGCCAGCCAAGATCCAGAAGGTCACGGCGCGCCCGTCGGGCGAGGACGAGCCGGGCCAAGCGTCACTCCGAGGTTGGACGGGCGGCGGCCAGCTCCTTGCGCAGCTCCGCCAAGGTGACCGTCTCCCCGCGCTCGAGCTCGCCCAGCCCCTCCTCCAGCGCGGCGATCGCATCTGGGTCCGAGAGGATCTCGGCGGTCTCCTCGAGCGCCTCGTACTCGTCGATCGGCACCAGCGCCGCCGCCGGAACCCCATTCCTCGTGACGAGCACGTGGTCGCGCCGATCACTCACCTCATCAAGGAGGCTGCTCAGGTTGGCGCGCAGCTCACGGACAGGAACGGTCTTGGCCATTGCCGTCCAGAGTACACAATCACGTACACGACCTCACGTCGCCCCGCCGGCAAGATCCTGCCCGTCAACTCCGAGGTGGATGTCGGGATCAGGAAACGATGCTCCGAGCGGGACACAACGTGAGTCAACTCCGTCGCATGTTCACCAGGTCGGCTATGGGTCTGGCGTGTCTGGCGCTGGCCGGTGCACTCGGCGGGGGACCCTTCGCCGCCGCCGGCGCGAGCGCCATGACCGATGCGCCGGCCCCCCGACCAAGGTGTCGCGGGGCAAGGCGATCGTGATCCATCCGCCGGTATACCGACCCCATCGGGACACCGACAGCGGTTGTTGTTCGAACTGGAACGCCCATCGCGCCGTCGTCTGGCCCGTCAACTGCCCGAGATCCCTGGCGGAACCCTCCCCAAAGTTGCCGCTCGAAGAGGGCGGCGGCAAGGTGGTCATCGCGCTCGGCCACGGTCGCGAGGCCTCCTACGCCCACCTGCAGACCGGGAGCATTACCGTGCACGCCGGTGAGCGGGTGAAGGTGGGCCAGACGATCGGCCGGCTCGGCGATCCCCTTTCGCTTCACCGCATTCGACCTGGTCGGGAAGCAGACGAGCGTGGACACCAGCTCCCGCTCGACGATCAGGTGGTCAACTTCCCATAACCGGTGGCGGCCACTCGACGGCCCGGTAGTCTGGAGCGGGACTTCGGCGAAGCCCGCCGGCCGGGCTCAGTTGTCCCAGTAACAGGCGTCGCCGCCGGGTTCGTTGGGGTTCTCATCCCAGAACACCCACGGCTGCTCGGATATGAAGGCTTCCGGCGACATCCCGAGCCCACCGTCGTGGGGGTTGTTGTCTTCGGCCACTGGGCTGAAGAGCCGCGTCAGGGTCTCGTCCGACGGGGGGTAGCCATACTCGCCGCCGCCTTCCCGCGCCAGAACGAGGATCTGCCAGTTGTTGTCGGTGCCTCCCGGCTGCATCCGGAGCAGCAGGTTCGCGACCGATTTCTGCAGCGCGAGCGATTCGAAGTAGTACCAGGGATGGAAAACGCCGCACTCGTAGTGATGCGGATCCTGCGGTTTGCCGCCGTGGCGCGACGGTTCGCGGTCCGGGTTCAGCTTGTAGACGTGGTAGGTGGTGGGGAGCAGCCTTTCCCAGGCGAAGCGGGCGGTCGCGCGGTAGAGATCAGCGGCAACGCGACGCCGGTCACCTTCGGTGAAGGAGAATTCTTCGCGGCAGTGGTTGCCGGGGTTGCAGCCACCGTACCTGCCGATCAGTTCCAGCTTCTTCGGGTCGGAGACGATCACGTCGCCCATCCGCCGGTACGTTTCAGCCGCTGCCTGCATCTGGCCGCTCAGCTCTTTGCCCAGTTCGTGCGCTTTGATGCTGACCCCGTCGTAGGTGGGACGCCCCTCCGCGTCGGCCCCGAAGGCCCAGACGCCGAGATCCATCGCCTCGCCGACCTCGTTGGTGATGTGGCCGGTCGCCGGGCCGATCAGCTTGAGGATGATCGAGGTGTACTCGAGCCACCGCACGGTCGTCTCCGAGTCCTCCGCGTGCGCTTCCTTGAAGATTTCGTCAGCGATCGATTGGGCTTCGGCCCAGCTGTTGAAGATGTTCTTTTCGAACGGCTTCGAGAGGTTCCCGAGGTATTCGCGTACGTTGGCGACCCACTTCAGCTCCTGCGCCAGCTCGTTCCGCCCTTCGGCGAACTGCTTTTCAGTGAATTCCTGCCTCTGTTCCGGCTTCAATCCGGCGTAGGTTTCCTTTTCGATTTCCTTCGCCAGGGATTCCCATTTAGCCGGTTCGAGCGGCTGGTTCCAGTAGGCCGTGCGGGGATCCCCGCCGAGCAGCGGATGGTTTTCCGCGAGCACGGTAAACGCCTTCATCGCCGCCGGATTGTTTTCCAGCGGCCAGCTCGTGGTCGGCGGTTCCATCACCACTTTGGCGAGATCGTCGCGGGGATTGAGGTTGCTCTCGACCGCCGGCCGCATCAGCGAGCGCCGGTTCGGACGAAGGATCCCGCTGATGCCAGGGCTCACGCCTTCGCCGTCGACGCCCTGCGCGGACTCGGCGCCTTCGCCCTCGGCGGCGCCCTTCCAGCCGACCAGGGCGTAGGTGAGGCCATAGCTGCCCATCGCGCCTTCGACGGTGGCGATCTTGTTGAAGGCGTTCCTCGTCCCGCCGACCCCGGCGAAGGCGATGGCGAGGTTGATCATCGTCCCCTTGTCGACCGTACTCGCGATCGGCGGCAGGTAGGCCTGCTCGGAGGGGTTCATCCGCGCGCTCTGGGATTCGAGCTCGACCACGGTTCCCGCCGGGATGCCGAAGAGAACCGCTCCCAGCCTCTTCGCCTCGGCGGTCGCCTTCGCCGCCGCGCCGGTGTTGTAGAAGGTCTTGTCGTTGGGGCCGGGCGCCAGCGTGCGACCGTCGAGTTCGCGGAGGAAGAAGCCCGCTTTCGCTTCGCACTGCGCCCGATCGGTGCCGCACTGGGCGTCTTCGTGGGAGAGCAGCACGTACTGCTGGCTCTCCGAAGGGACGAAGCCGAAGCTGCCGTACTGGTCGGGGGTCAGGTAGCCGACCATCTTCCCACCCTCCTTCGAACCCCCGAAGACGTTGACGTCGGCGTCGCCGCGGCTCATCCCCGGCACCCCGACTCCGGAGAACGAGCCGGGCCCGGTCGGCAGCGCGCCGCCGTCTTCCTTCGGGAAGCCGATCTCGCCGAGCGCCTCGTAGAGGCCCTTGCCGTCGTTGGGCGAGCCCGCCGCACCGGGCTGCATGGCGACGATCACCAGCTTCGAGGAGTTCATGCCCTGGGCCTTCAGGTCGCTGCTGAGTTCGGCGACGCTTGCGTACTTGGTGTTCGAGATGCATTCGAGCGTTTCGCGAGCGAGCACCAGGACCTGCAGCCCGGAGTTGTCGGCTCCCGGACGGGCGGTCGCCTGGCTCAGCAGGTACTTGGCAGCGCCGACCCGGGTCCCCGCCGAGGCCGGCTTGGAGCCGTCGCCGATCATCGTTTCGATCGGTGAGAGGCGGTTCGCCGGGGAGGCCTCGACCTCGACGGTGTCGCCGGCGCCGCCGGCGGAGCGGAGCCGGAAGACGTAGTCGCCCGCGATCCGCGGCCGGAAGGTCGCGGTCCGCCCGGACGGGCTCCGCAGGACGGTCGGCGCCGCGGCCGGGCATCCCCGCACGGCGTTCTCCGGTTCCTCCACCGGCGTCCAGTCCAGGTTCTGGCCGGAGCCGCCGGGGCCGACAAGTCCCGCGAGCCGGAAGCTGTCGCCGATGCCGGCGACGTTGTCGCGGCCGGCGCCGACCAGCGGGTCTTCGTTCCGGACCTGGAAGCGGACCTTCGCCCGGCGCACCTGCTTGCCACGCTTAATCCGGACCGTCAGGACGTTGCTTCCCTGCCGCAGGCCCTGGCTGATCGAGGCCTGGAACCGGCGCACGCCACGACGGCCGCGGCCAAGTTCGCGGCTGACGTTGCGCCCGTTCAGTCGCACCCGCACCTTGCCCTTGGCGCGGATCGCGATCCGCGCCGTATTGGCGCGGACCACCTGGCCCGGCTTCGGGCTGACGATGACCTGGCCCTTCTTGGTCGGGGTGGCCGGCGCCGCGGCGGCGACCGCCAGCGCGACGCAGGCAACGATCAGGGAGGCGGCAAGCGACCGGACCGATTTCGACATCAGCCGCGGCAGCTTGTCACAGCGTTGGTTGCCTGACAAGCAGCTCAGGTCTGAGTGTGACCTCCAACGGCCCGGAGGGCTAACGACGCACGAGATCCCGCTCAGAGGCGGGATCTCGACCAAGCGGCTGAAGGGATTCGAACCCTCGACCTTCTGCATGGCAAGCAGACGCTCTAGCCAGCTGAGCTACAGCCGCGTGGACGGGACAAGATACCGCCCCGCGAGCCCGCCTGCTTGCCGGGACGCTAACCCGGTGGTTCCCGTTCGGGTTCCTGGCGGACGCATCTGTCGGCGTCGCAAACCCCGGCGCCGAAGCTTGGGCCCGCCAGCCGGATCGGCCGCGTTCCTGGGAATTCGACGCTGAGATCGCCGGACCAGGAGAAGGTCGATTCCGGGGTCCGGCTGAAGGTCGCGGTGCCGGCGAACGGGCTGGGCGGTTCCACCGTCACCTCTTCGGGCAGTTTCGGGCCGCCGGGGAAGGAGAAGGACGATTCGGTCGCCGGGACCCTGACTTCACGGGCGATCCGCAGGCGTCCGGCGCTGTCGCCCATCCAGGCCCTGAAGAGGACCCGACGGTCGGCGGGCGCCGCGTGTCGCGACGCCAGCACCGCGCCAAACCCGACACTCCGGCGGTGGGCGAAGACTTGGGCGCGACGGGGTTCTCCTCCCCCGCCCCCTTCGGCGTAATGACAGCGAAAGGACGGCCAGGACTCGAAGATGACCCGGACCCGGCGGAAGTGCACCTCGGTGTAGCCGTTTTCGCCGCGGAAGCGCCCGATGCCGGAGAGGTATCCGCGCTGCCAGTGGCCATGCGGCCCTTCGCACCAGTCCTGGTAAGCCAGATCCTTCGGCTTCCCCGTCTTCACCAACCGCAGGCCGAACCGCCCTCGGCGTCCGAGGTTCGCGGCGATGCCGTCGGCCGGGTCGCGGCCGGCCGGCACTTCGTAGGTGACGGTGGCATGGTGTCCGTCCACCGCGACCTTGAAACGGTGGCGGTGATTTCGGGCCCACTCCGAGAAATGGACCCGGTAGCCGTCGGTGCCCGAGACGAGGCCGTAGACGAGTGACCCGCCGGAGACCGGGTAGGTATCCGCGGCGACCGCGTGGACAGGTGCGCCGAGGAGGAGAGCCACGATGATCGCGAGCGCACCCCCGCACGGGCGGCGTCGAAGCGGACTCATTCGGCCATCTGCCAATCAGGCGGCAGGAAGTCGCAGCCGTAGCGGACCTTCAATGGACTGACCACACAAAGCGAGCTGATGAAGTCGGGACCCGCGAGGGGCTCCAGCAAGCCAGGGAACTGGACGGCGAGGTCGCCCGTCCAGCTGTGCGAGGTCGGCGAGCTCGCCAGGTAGGTGGCTTCGCCGACGAACGGCGACCCCGGCTTCAGCGTCGCGGTCGGGGGATGTTCGCCCGGCAAGCTCGTCAGCAGGGTCCCGGCCGGCGACTCGGACGCCCAGGCGCCGCGCCCGACCGGCATCCGCCCCTGGTATTCGAACGCGCGCACCGATACTTCCGCGCCGGCGGGCGCGCCCGCCATGTGAGAGGCGCGCAGTTCGAGCCGGCGGCTGCCTTCGCGCACACCCGCCCCGAGCAGCGTCAGAGCGCCCCCGTTGCTGCTGACGAGAAAACCCGACACAGGTACGACCTCTTCGAGCAGGGACGGCGCGGCGGGAACCGGTGCCTGGTGCTTCACCCGACAGCGAACGCGGAAGGTGCGGCTGATGGATCCGGCGACGTGCCGCGCCGAGAAGCGGAAGTAATCACCTTCGCCGCGGAGCGAGATGCGGCCGACGAACCGGCCGCTTTCCTCGCGCGGGCTGCGGCCCTCGCAGTTCTTCCCGCGTCGCCCGGGGCGGACCTTTCCATCGGGGATGAAACGCAGCGCGATCGAGCCAATCGCCCCGAATCTGGCTCGCACCTGGCCGCCGACGAGCGACCCCTGGAAGTGCGCCCCGTAGGTGGTTGAGACACCGGCCTGAGTTTCGGGGTCGAACGCGACCGCCTCGAGGATCGCGTAGTCGGGTTCGGTGAAGGACAAGGCGAATTCGTAGCCATCGCGTTCCCCGAGAAAGAGGAAGGCGTGGCTGGTGGGCGGCCGGAATTCGACGTGTCGCGGATGCGCCTCGCTGCTCGCCGAGGCACTCGCGGCGGCTACCGCGAGTGCGACCAGCACCGCAGCCGCGGCGAAGAGACGGCCCCATGCCTTCACTACCCCTAAGTATTTCAAGGGAGCCCAAGGGGCGGACGGTGACACCGCTCGATTCACAGCGCGGAAGCCCGATCGGTGGCGCGGCCGCGTAGCGTGCAGACGATCGCACCACCGCTGGAGACCCACTCGCCGTTGGCTTCGCTGCCGAGCCACTTCAACCTGCGCGACCTCGGCGGGACGGCGACCGCGGACGGACGGGTCGTGGCTCCGGGGCGGCTTTACCGGGGCGCCAGCATGCATCGGCTCGAGGCCGACCACCTGGAGGCGGTGCGCGGACGCTCGCCGACGCCTACCTCTGGATGTTGAGCGAGGGGGCGGCGTCGATTCGGACCGCGATCGGGGTGCGGCCGACTACCCGCTGAGCGACGAGCCCGCGGCGGCGCTCCCCGCCTGGCATCTCGAAAACGGCGCCGCGCCGGACCAGCTGGCGGCCGCCGGGGGTCTTCAGAGCGCCGACCGCGGCGATGCACCTGTTCCTCGACTCGGTCGACGAGGAGTTCGGCTCGCTGGACGACTACCTCGAGGGCATCGGGGTCGAGGTCGGGGCGGCACGGGCGAATCTCGCCGACGCGCTGCTCGCGGGTTGAGAAACAAACAGAAGGGTTTGTTTACCGGTTGCGGGCGCCGGTGGATTCTCATCCCGCCGGGCCATCCGGTCCGGCCTCGGGAAACACAGGAGGATCCTCATGAGAGTCAAGAAGATGGTCGCCGCCGTGGTGGCCTCTATGGCACTGACTGCGGTTGTGGCGAACGCGGCGCACGCGGCCTGGTTCATCGAAGGCAAAGAATTAGGCGCGGCCCTCCAAGAAGATGTCAAGTACGCAGCGATGACGCCGTTCACGCTTTCGGGCAATCCGATCGGGGCGGTGAAGATCACAGCACAGAAGGTCGAGTGCGCTGCGGGCGCGACATGCTCGATCGACGGTGCCAACTTCGGCACAGACCATTCCACCGCGAAATTGACGTTCACAGAAGTGACGGTCGACGAACCCGCCAACTGCTCGGTCGCGGGCGGCGCGTTCACGACGACCGCGTTGACAGACGAAGTCATCATGGATCCGAAAGGCGGTCTCTCCACCTTCGACAAGTTCTTCCCCGAGGTGCCGACGACGATCGCCGAAATCGAATTCGTGGGCGCACTGTGCCCGATCGCTGGAGTCGTGGCTCCGCTCAAAGGCACCATAACCGCCGAAATGCAGCGGACAACGACCGCGATCGCCCTTCAGGCGCTCGATTTCGGCGCCGCCGAGCAGGCGACAGGCGAAGGCAAATTGACCTGGGGCAAACCAGAAGCCACGCTCGCCGGAGAAGCCACAATGTCGCTGAGTGGCGGCAACGTAGGGAAGATCTTCTCGGCTACCGAATAGCCCGACGGCCCCGGACGCGCGACGACCCCGAAGCGGCAGATTCGGGGTCGTCGTCCAGCGGCACCGGTGCCTTGCCACACCGGTGCGGGGTGTCGCCGGACGGCGGTTGGAGGCACGCCGAGCCGACTCGGAAAGATCCTCGCGGGCGGGTCCGCGCGACTGGTTAAAGGGCTGAGAACGTCGGTGATCGGACTTCGCGATGGATGCCCCAGGCGGCATGCGGGGGAGTAGCCTGGGAGCGGATCGGAGGTATTGACCATGCTCTTTCGCCAGATCATCCACGAGGACCTCGGCTGCGCTTCGTACCTGGTCGCCGACCGCGAAAGCGGCGTCGCGGTGGTCGTCGACCCGCAGTGGGAAGTCGAGCCGTACCGCCGGCTGGCGCGGCTGCACGGGGTGCGGATCGGCCACATCCTCGAGACCCATAACCACGCCGACCACGTCTCCGGGCACGGCCGTCTGGTGCGGCAGACCGGTGCCACCGTCCACGTGCACGAGCTGGCCGAGGCCGAGTACGAGCACGAGGCATTCGCCGACGGCTGGAAGCTGACGCTGGGCGATCTGACGGTCGAGGCGATCCACACCCCCGGCCACCGACCCGAGCACACCTGCTTCCTGCTCCGCGACGCCGGCCGCGGCGGGGCGCCCTGGGCGCTGCTCTCCGGCGACTCGCTCTTCGTCGGCGACGTCGCCCGTCCCGACCTCGCGATCGAGCCGCGCGAAGGCGCCGCGCAGATGTTCCGCTCGCTGCACGAGCGACTGCTGGAGCTGGACGACGAGGTCGAGGTCTGGCCCGGCCACCTCGGCGGCTCGCTCTGCGGCGGCTCCGGGATCGACCTGAAGAGCTCCTCGACGATCGGCTTCGAGCGCGCCCACAACCCGGCGCTGGCGATCGCCGGCGAGGCCGACTTCGTCGACCACGCCACCTCCTCCCTGCCCGACCGGCCGCCCAACGTCGAGCAGATCGTCGCCCTCAACCGCGGCCCACTGGTCGCGGGCTTCGGCACGCCGCTGCCGATGACCCCGTTCGAGGTCGAGGAGGCCGTCGCCGCGGGCGCGGTGGTGATCGACGGCCGCACCAACGAGCAGTTCGACGAGGCCCACATCGCTGGCGCGCTCAGCACCTCCGCCTACGACACCGGCTTCGCCACCAAGGTCTCGCGGGTGGCGCCGCCGGGGGTCGAGATCATCGTCGTCGCCGCCCACGACGTCGACGAGTGCGACGCGGCCGAGCTGCTCGCCGCGGTCGGCCTGCGGGTGCGCGGCTTCCTCGAAGGCGGGATGACCGCCTGGCGGATCGACGGCCGCCCGGTCGAGCGGATCGAGCAGATCGACCCGGAGGAGCTGGCGCGGCGGGTGGCCGAGCCGGACGGGCCGCTGATCCTCGACGTGCGGAACGCCTCCGAGTACGCAAGCGAGCACATCCCCGACAGCCTCCACATCCCCTACGGCGACATCGCGGCGCGGGTCGAGGAGCTGCCCCGCGATCGCGTGGTCGCGGCGATCTGCCGCGGCGGCAAACGCTCCGGCCTCGCCGCCTCGATCCTGCAGCGCGAAGGCTTCGCCGACGTGATCCACGTCGGCAAGGGGGTCGGCGCCTGGCGCGCGGCCGGGAACCCGGTCGAGTCGGGCGCCCCAGGCGTCGTCTCTAAGACCTAGGTTATCTCTACTCAATTTTGGGTAGAGTGCGCGCGCGGTCGTCGCAGGGGCGACGGCTACGACCAACGCTAGGAGGCCATAAGAAATGCACCGCCGTACGCTCGTCGGCGCCGTTGTCGCGCTGGCGCTGTTCCTGATCGCACCCGCCGCCGCGTCCGCCTGGGCGCCCGCCGGGACGGCGCCGATCCACCCCGGTGTCCAGACCCACACCGAAGGCGCCCAGTGCACCGCCAACTTCATCTTCAGCGAAGGCTCGACCGTCTTCATCGGCCAGGCCGCCCACTGCTCCGGCACCGGCGGCTCGACCGAAACGAACGGCTGCACCAGCGCATCGCTGCCGCTCGGCACCGCGGTCGAAGTGACCGGCGCCACCCAGCCCGGCAAGCTCGCCTACAACTCGTGGCTGACCATGCACGCCGTCGGCGAGTCCGATGAAGACACCTGCGCCTTCAACGACCTCGCGCTGGTCCAACTGAACCCCGCCGACGTCGGCTCGGTCAACCCCTCGGTGCCGGGCTTCGGCGGTCCTGAAGGGGTCGGCGGCCCGGGCGAACCGGGGGCGACGATCTACTCCTACGGCAACTCCGAACTGCGCGGCGGGATCACCAAGCTGAGCCCGAAGCAGGGCCTCCTCCTCGCCAACGAAGGCGGCGGCTGGACCCACCTCGTCACCACCCTGACCCCGGGGATCCCGGGCGACTCGGGGAGCGGCTTCCTCGATGCGTCAGGGAACGCGTTCGGCGTCCTCAGCACGCTCGACCTGGCGCCCCTGCCGGGTTCCAACGGGGTCGGTGACCTGGCCAAGGAGCTCGCCTACGAGCGCGCCCACGGCCCCTTCCCGAACCTGCAGCTGGTCAAGGGGACGGTGAAGTTCAAGGCGAACCTGCTCGAAGCGATCCTCGGCGCCTGAACGGCCGCCGCAGCGCCGTGCATGCCGGTGCGACCCGGGTCATCTGAGGTCGGCCCGGCATCCACGGCTCCTCGGGAGGCGGGAAAGGTTCCTAGGAGGCGCGAGACCTGACGCTTCCGTGAGCCTTCGGTGCGGGATCCCGGCCCCCGCCTTTGCTCAAGATCATGTGTGTTTAGTTTCGGGTCCACAGCAACCGAAACTAAACACGCATCTTTTTGAGCGGTGAGCGCCACGCGGAAAGGCGAGGAACCCTCACGCCTCCGTCCCTAGACCCGCGCCCCTTCGAAACCTCCCCCGCCCCGGCGGCTGATGGGCGGCCTTAGCCCCGCCGGGGTCGCCCATCAGCCGCGAGGCGACAGCTTCCCCACCCTCCGGCCCCCCGGGCGCCAGCTTCCCCGCGCCCCCGCCCGCGGCGCCAGCGTCGTGGGATCAACTTCTCAGCCCGGGAGCGCGGCAAGGGCTTCGGCGATCGGGGTCTCCCCACCGATCAGGTCGAAGCTCTTGCCGATCGTCCCCGGCACATCGAGGCAGGCGATGAAGACGGCGGCGACGTCGGCGCGCGGAACCTGCCCTCGGTCCAGTCGCTCGGCGATGCTGACGAGGCCGGTTCCCGGTCCGTCGGTGAGCCCGCCGGGACGGACGATCGTGTAATCGAGGCCGGAGGCGCGGAGCGCCGCGTCGGCGCCGGCCTTCGCCCGCAGGTAGGCGCTGAAGACATCGTCCCCGCCGCCGCCCTCGGCGGGCGGGTCGGCGGCGCCCATCGCGCTGACCATCAGGTAGCGGGAGATGCCCGCGGCCTTGGCGGCGTCGATCAGCTTCACCGCGCCCTCGAGGTCCATCGTCGTCTTGCGGGCCGCGCCCGAGCCGGGCCCGGCCCCGGCGGCGAAGATCACGGCGTCGGCGCTGCGGACCGCGGAAGCCACGTCGCCGTCGCCCTCGAGATCGCAGACGACCGGCTCGATCCCGACCGCGCGCAGGTCGTCCTCCTGGTCCGGGTTGCGGATCAGCCCGCGGACGGTGTCGCCACGCTCGGCCAGCAGCTGCCCGAGCAGCAGCGCGATCTTCCCGTGCCCGCCGGCGATCGCCACGATGCTCATGCCTCGGCCTCCGTCTCCGCCACGACCGCCTCCTCGAGCAGCGCTTCCAGGTCCAGCGGCCGCGTGTACATCCCGACCTTCTCGCCCGCGGCGGGCTGCGGCCAGTCCTCGCGCGGCCGGTCCCAGTAGAGCTCGAGCCCGTTGCCGTCAGGGTCGGAGAGGTAGAGCGCCTCGCTGACGCCATGGTCGGAGGCGCCTTCGAGCGGCACCCGCGCCTCGACCAGGCGACGGAGCGCGTCGGCGAGCGCCGCCCGGGTCGGATAGCGGATCGCCGCGTGGAAGAGCCCGGTATGGCCGGGCGGGGACGGCGAGCCACCGCGCGATTGCCAGGTGTTGAGGCCGATGTGGTGGTGGTATCCGCCCGCCGAGATGAACGCCGCTTCGGCACCGAAGCGCTGCATCAGCTCGAAGCCGAGCACGCCGCAGTAGAAGTCGAGCGCCCGCTCGAGGTCGGCCACCTTCAGGTGCACGTGGCCGACGTCGACCCCGGGGTCGATCGGCCGCGGGGCAGGCTTGGCGGCGTCGGGCTCAGGCATTGTCGAGGGCCTCGTTGACGAGGTTGTCGGCGTCCGCGTTCTGGGCGCGCTTGACGTGGCGGATCGACCAGCGCTCGAAGCCGGCGAGCATCGTCTTGGCCTGGGCGTGAAGCTCTTTCATGTCCGCGTGTTTCACTTTGTAGCGGCCTTCGATCTGGCGCACGATCAGCTCGGAGTCGCCGATCAGCTCGACCTCGTCGGCGCCGTGAGCGGCGGCCAGCTCGATGCCGCGCAGGAGCGCCCGGTACTCGGCGACGTTGTTGGTCGCCTGGCCGATCGTCTCCCCTACCTGCTCGACGACCGCGCCGTCGCCGCTGCGGACCACGACGCCGATCGCCGCAGGTCCAGGGTTGCCGCGCGCGCCCCCGTCGACGTTCACCGTCAGCTTTCCCATCGACTCAGCGGTGGACCGGCTTGCCGTCGGCCGCCTCACGGCGGCGCGGGGCGACCATCACGATCCGGCCGTCGTGCGCGGAGGCGTTCCACTGGCGCGCGGCGGCGTCGATCTCGTCGACCTCGTAGCCCTTGTCGAGCTCGTAGACCGGGCGCAGCTCGTCGCCGAGGTCGACGCCCCACTGGTACCAGGTCAGCTCCCAGGCGACGGTGACGCGGACCTCGTCGGCGGCCCCGGCCGAGTCGCCGACGGAGACCGATGGGGCGCCGAGCGTCCGGGTGAGGCCGGCGACGGTACGGCCGGCGTCGCCGGCGTTGAAGCGCGCGATCGCCTGCTCGAAGCGGCTGGTCGGCGACAGGTCGGGCTGCAGCCGCCGCGGTCGCATGCCGCGACCGGCGGGGTCGGGCAGCGGCGCCGGGGTTGCGTCGGCCTCGGGCCCGGGAGCCTCCGGCGCAGGCGACTCCTCCTGCTCGGGCACCTCGTCAGGCGCCGGCAGGTCGGCGGCGCGACCGTGCGGCTCGTCCTCCCACTCCGCCTCGACGTCGTAGCGCTCGGTTTCCAGCTCGTGGATCGCGGGCGGCCCCGGCGCCGTGCGCTCGGCCTGGCGCTCCTCGTCCCCGACCTCCGCCTCCGCCGGCGGCGGCCGGCTGAAGATCCGGGCGAAGAGGCCCGGCTTGCGCTCATGTTGCGCCCGCAGCGCCTCCTCCGCCCCATCCTGGTCGGCAGGCAGCCAACCGAGCTCGGCGGTAGTACCAGCGCACAGCTCACAGACCTCGTGGCGCCCCTCGATCGAGACGAAGGCATGCACCTGCTCGCCGACGAGAAACGTCCGTCCACAGACCGCGCAGGCATCCCGAGGGCTCACCCGTCCCAAGTTAGCATCGGCCAGGCGTTATCCGCAAAATGCGGGATCGTCTTTAGGCCTGCTGCAAGTGAGACTTCAGCCGCATGACCGCCTTGGTGTGCAGCTGCGACACGCGGGACTCGGTCACGCCGAGGACCTCGCCGATCTCCCGCAAGGTCAGGTTCTCGTAGTAATAGAGGGCGACGACGAGCTGCTCGCGCTCGGGCAGCGAGCCGATCGCCTCGGTCAACCGGTCCTTGACCTCGTTCGAGGCGAGCGCCTCCTGCGGGTCGGAGGCGCCTTCGTCGGCGATCGTGTCGAGCAGGCTGACCTGGTCGCCGGAGGAGTCGGAGACGGTCCACAGCTCGTCGAGCGCGTAGACCGAGGAGTTGGCGATCTCGAGCAGCGCGCTCTGCAGCTCGGTTTCGGTCATCCCGAGTTTGTCGGCCAGCTCCTGCTCGGTCGGCGCCCGCTGCAGCTCGTGCTCCAGCTTGGCCTGGGCCTGTTCGATTTCGCGGGCCCGCGAGCGGACCGAGCGCGGCACCCAGTCGAGCGAGCGCAGTTCGTCGATGATCGACCCGCGGATCCGAGTCATCGCGAAGGTCTCGAATTTGATCCCGCGCTCCGGCTCGAAGCGCTCGATCGCCCCGATCAGCCCGACCAGGCCGTAGGAGATCAGGTCGGCATCCTCGACGTGGGACGGCAGCCCGGCGCCGAGCCGGCCGGCGACGAACTTGACCATCGGCGAGTAGGCGACCACGAGGCGCTCGCGCGCGGTGGCGTCACCCTGGTCTTTGTAGCGGCGCCAAAGCTCGCGCAACTCGACTTCCTTGACTCCCGTCTCCATCGCCATGGGTCAGGGGATTCTACGTTCGCAGGAAGGACGCTGGGTCATGCGCGTGGATGGCTGTCGGAGTAGGTGTCGCGCAGCCGGGCGGCATCGACCCGGGTGTAGACCTGCGTCGTCGAGATCGAAGAGTGGCCGAGCAACTCCTGAATGGTACGCAGATCCGCGCCACCCTCAAGCAGATGGGTTGCAAAGGAATGCCTGAGTGAGTGCGGCGACACCCCGCCGATGCTGGATACGTTCGCCACCCAGATCCGCAGCCGTCGCGTCACATCCGAGTTGGAGAGCCGCCGGCCGCTCTTGGAGAGGAAGAGGGCTTTCTCGCGTGGATCGCCCGCCAGCGGCCGCCTGCCGCGCTGCAGGTAGCGTTCGAGCGCGCGCCGGGCGGGCTCGCCGACCGGCAGCAGGCGCTCCTTCGAGCCCTTGCCGAGCACCCGCAGCTGGTCCTCTTCGAAGTCGAAGGAGTCGATGTCGAGGTTGACGATCTCCTCGCAGCGCAGGCCGCACGAGTAGGCGAGCTCGAACATCGCCCGGTCGCGGAGCTCGAGCGGCGTCCGCGCCGGGATCCCCTCCAGGAGCAGGCGCATCTGCTCGCCGGTCATCACGTTCGGCAGCTTCTGCGGGCGCTTCGGGCTGGAGACCAGCTCGGCCGGGTTGCCGCCGACCTGCTCGGTGCGGACGAGGAAGTCGTAGAGACCGCGGATCGCGGCGAGGTGGCGGGCGACCGTCGTCGACGCCTTCCCCGCGGAGGAGAGCGAGGCGGCATAGCGGCGCACGTCACGGTGGCGGAGGTCGCCGGGCGAGAGGTGGAGCGCCTTCGCCCACTCGGTGAAGGCGGCCAGGTCGGCGGCGTAGGCGCGCCGCGTCCGCTCGGCCGAGCCGCGGGTGCGCAGGTCCCTGTCATATCCCGCCATTGCTGTATCCCAGTTCACGGGACTCTCATTCTGCATCGGACGGTTGTCCCCTTTACCCGTCTTATCCAATAAAGATCGGGGTGCCGACTTCCACTTCGTCGTAGAGTTCTTCGACATCGGGGATCGCCATCCGCACGCAACCGTGCGAGGCGGCGCTGCCAAGCGAGGCCGTCTCTTCGGTGCCGTGGATGCCGGCGCCTTCGTAGATCGCCATCCAGCGCGCCTTGATCGGGTTCGACGGGCCGGGCGGGATCGTCTGCCCGGCGAGGTCCCCCGCCCAGTCGGATTCCGGCACGTGCCAGATCGGGTTTTCTTCCATCGCCTGGATTTCGTAGAGGCCTTCCGGCGTTTCGAGACCTTCCTGGCCGACCGCGACGGTGTAGGTCCTGGTCAGCTTCAGGTCCCGCCAGAGGCGCAGGGTGAAGGTGCCGCGGTCGAGGGTCAGGTAGGACGGGTAGCGCTGCGCCACCTCGGTGGTGGTCACTTCCGGCTTCGTCTCGTGCACCTGGACGGTGATGGTCCGCGAGCCGCCACCGACGACGGCGTCGCGCAGTTGCCGCTCGAGCCGGTTGTCGCGCACCTTGCGCCCGGGCTGGGAGGCGACGACTTCGAGTTCGTCGGCGCCCGGGTCGACCGAGGCGTCGCGCGGTTCTTGGTCGAGGTCCTCGGCGATCTGGCGGACGAACTTGTTGATCGCGCCGTGGGAGTACTCGACATCGGCGGCGAGCGCGAGTTCGAGGTCGTCGCCAGCGAGGTAACGGCCGAGCCGGGTCGGCAGATCGCCTTCGCGGCTGGCGGCGACGGCTTCCTCGACCGCGCCGTGGATGTCGGCGCGCACCTTCAGCTTCGCCGGCGTGAGCTTCCAGCTCTGGTCGCCGAACCTGACCCGCAGCGGCCGGTCCAGCGGCCGCAGCAGCTCGCGGCGAAGCTTCGCTTCCGCGGCGTCGGCGTCCATCCCACCGACCTCGATCCCCTCGACCGTCACGCCGCTGGCGATCTTCCCCTCCTGGGAGCGGTCGTACAGGTAGGCGCCGGCCGCCACCAGGGCGACGACGAGCACGGCTGCGATCACGGCGATCTTCGACTTACGGCCCATTGCTGTCCCCACAGCTAGAGGTCGTGGACGGGACCGCCCAAGTGTAGGTGGGGAGCGCGACGGGGCCCGCTGCGCCGGGTTGATTGAGGGATATGTTTCGGCTCATGCGCTCCAAGGACGAGGTCCGCGCCGAGGTCTGGAAGGCGATGGAAGACCAAGGGGTCTCCCGCTTCCCGGGGGCCGAGGGTCGAATTCCCAACTTCGCCGGGGCGAAGCTGGCGGCGGAGAAGCTCGCCGCCCACCGGCTCTGGAAACGGGCGATGGTGGTCAAGGCCAACCCGGACTCGCCGCAGACCCACGCCCGCCGGCTGGCGCTGGAAGAAGGCAAGACGGTGATCATGGCGGTGCCGCGCCTGCGCGATCCCCACCCCTTCCGCGTCCTCGATCCGAAAAAGCTCTCGAAGCCGGCGATCCAGGAGGCGGCGACGATCAAGGGCGCCCTCAAGCACGGCCGCGTGGTCGCCCTCGACGACCTGCCCGAGATCGACTTCGTCCTCTGCGGCTCAGTCGCCGTCAACCTCAGCGGCGCCCGGGTCGGCAAAGGCGGCGGTTACCACGACCTCGAGTACGGGATCCTGGTCGAGGCGGGCAAGATCGACACCCACATCTCCGTCGCCACCACCGTCCACCCGATCCAGATCCTGCGCCAGCACCTGATGGTCACCGCCCACGACCTCCCCTGCGACGTGATCGCCACCCCCCGCGCGGTGATCGAGATCGAGCGTCAGTACGACCGCCCCCGCGGCATCCTCTGGGACCACCTGCAGCCGCCCCAGATCCGCGAAGTGCCGGTGCTCGAACGCATGGGCTACGCCTGAACCGAGTAGGTTCGGTGACATGGATTACGACTTCCGCTTCCGCAACGCAAGTGGAAAGTGGGAATCGGTCGGGCACCGGAAGGGCGCCGACCGGGAAGCGGCACTCGAGGCGCTGAAGGAGAGAACGCCGGGAGGGCTGTGCCCGGGCCGGTACATGTCCCGTCCACGCAGTCGCCAGAAGGACTGGGACGTCTTCGACCTGGACGGGGACGGAAAGATCCGTACGTCGGCCGAAGACGCGGCCCCCGCGTCGCCCCCGACCTCAACCGGGAAACACTGGTTGCGATAGGGGGCGCGGGCGGCTCGCCCTCGGCGACCGTCGATCGGCCTCTACGAAGAGGCGACGGCCAGCTCCTGGTCGATCTCCAGCAGGTATGGAGCGACCGAGCCGGCGTAGTCCGCTTTGCGATCGTCCGAAAGGTCCTTCCACCCGGTGACCGACCCGCGGCACAGGTCGGCGCCGCAGAGGCACCCGCCCGGGAAGTGCTCGATCGAGTAGTTGCGCATCGCGTAGTCGAAGGTGATCTCCTCACCCGCCGCGATCGATTCGCGGGCGACGAAGTCGCAGGCGCCGGTCTCGTTCAGCTCGACGCCGCAGTTCGGGTCGCAGGAATGGTTGACGATCCGCCCGAGACCGGCGTGCCGTGCCCACCTGGTCCGGCTGATCTGGGTCGCGTGGGAGTCGTTTCGCTCAACCTCCCCTTCGAGCTCACCGACCATCACCGTCTCACCGACTTGAAACGCGCGGGTCGCGCGAACCCCACCGCCCTTGTTGCCCTCGGGGGTACAAAGCTCATATCCGACCGGTTCCAAAAGACCGCCTCTCGATTGTTGGCACGGTAGATCCGTGCCGGGTGACAGTAGTCGACGCGCTTGGGCGCCGATTCACGCTGCAAGGAACCCCACTATTTGGCATAGGCGCGGCGCCTTTGGAATGGAAGGCTTGTCCGGTTCTTCCCCTCCTGGCCCCCCAAGAAAGGAATCTGGATGCGCAAGCTCCGGAGCGGCGTCACCTACGCCAACGTGTTGTCGACCCTCTGTCTCTTTCTGCTGCTGGGCGGCGGCGCCTACGCGGCCACCCAGCTGCCCAAAGGCAGCGTCGGCACGAAGCAGCTCAAGAAGGAAGCTGTCACGCCGGCGAAGCTGAGCAGCGCCGCGAAAGCGACCCTCACCGGTCCGCAGGGACCGAAGGGCGAAGCCGGAGCGAAGGGGGACACCGGACCGAAGGGTGATACCGGACCGAAGGGCAACCAGGGAGAAAAAGGCGAACCTGGAACAGCAAGCGTGATCTACTCGAAATGGGCCCTCGCGACTGCGGGTCCAGCCGGAATCTACGACGGAACCTGGGCCCGGACGGCAACCATCAATGCGCCGTCGCTGACCTCGGAAGTGCTAGCGAACGCCTCGGTCGACGTCTATATGACCTTCGGGAGCGAAATATCGTCACTGCCATACCGGTCAGGTGCCGGGGGAGCCTTCAACACGATCAGCTACACCTTGGCACCGGGCAAAATCACCATCCGCCGCTCGACCGATGGCTGCAAAGAAGAAAGCTGCCTGATCCCCCTTTCCACGGTCATCCAGTACCGCTATGTGATCGTCCCGGGAGGCACGCCCGAGAGTTGATCCGAGGGGCTCCGGGGTATGGGCGCCGCCTAGGGACGGCAAGGGACCCGGCCATCTCGGCGGCGACCCGGGCAGGCTGAGGCCGCCGCCGAGATGGCCGGGTCTGCGGGGGGAGGCGAGGGTGCGGGCCCCGTGCGGGTCTCGGGGAGGGACGTGAGGGAGACGCCGGGAACGTCACGTTCACCCAGGGGAGGCGTCACGTCTGTCACGGGTCCGTTCAGTGCGTTCGCAGTAATCCCCGCATAGCGGGGATTACTGCGAACGCACCGGAGTTGGCGTCGTGGAGGTGTGACGCCTTCGTGGCATTCGTGGCATCTCCGTGACAGACCTCCCGTCCCTGTGACGGAACCTCCCGAAAACCTCCCGTCCCGGGCGTCTCGGAGGCGGCCACAGCCTGCCCGGGTCGCCTCCGAGACGCCCGGGCCCACCCGTCCCCGGCCGCAACGGGCCGGACCCTTCCCGGATCCCTTCCGGACACCCCGGCCGTTCCGCCCCGCCCCTTCCCCCCGCGGGTACCTTGGGGTCATGGCGCCGATGATCCCCAGCTACGACGGCCTCGACGACGCGGAGCTCGAAGACGTGCTGCGGCAGCGGGCGTTCGCCGAGCGATGTGACCTGTGGGTCGGGCGGATGGAGGACGGTGGCTGGCGCGCGGCCTACCGGTTTTACGGGCCGTCCGTCGGGCGCCGCAAGGAGTTCAGCGAGGTTGAGGCGGCGGTCGGCGCGACGAGGCGGAGGGCGCTGATCGCGCTCGCCCAGATCGACGACATCGGCACGATCTGAGCGCCGCGCCCGCGCGTCAGCTGGTGACGGCGCCGTGGGCCGCCGACGAGACGGTGGCCGCGTACTTCCCCATCACGCCGCGCCGGAACTCGGGCGGGGGCGGCGGCGGTACGTAGGCGGCGACGCGTTCGGCGATGACCCGGTCGGGGAGGTCGACCGAGAGGGCGCGGTCGTCGATGTCGATGGTGATCCGGTCGCCCTCCTGGATCGCGGCGATCGGGCCGCCCTTCGCCGCCTCGGGGGCGACGTGGCCGATCATCAGGCCGCGGGTGGCGCCGGAGAAGCGGCCGTCGGTGACCATCGCGACTGACTCGCCCAGGCCCTCGCCGACGATCGCCGCGGTGACCTGGAGCATCTCGCGCATGCCGGGGCCGCCGACCGGGCCCTCGCCCCGGATCACGACGATGTCGCCGGGGTTGATCTGCTGGTCCTTGACCGCGCGGAAGCATTCCTCTTCGGACTCGAAGACGCGGGCGGGGCCGGTCTGGCGGCGGCGCTCGGTGCCGGCGACCTTGACCACGGAGCCGTCCGGGGCGAGGTTGCCGCGCAGGATCGCGAGGCCGCCTTCGGGCTTCAGCGGCGCATCGACCGGCAGCACCACCTCCTGGCCCGGCGCCTCGGTGGCCGCTTCGGCGACCTCACCGATCGTCTGGCCGGTGACCGTGATCTGGTCGCGATGCAGGAGCCCGGCGTCGTCGAGCCGTTTGAGGATCACCGGCACGCCGCCCGCCGCGTA
Source organism: Solirubrobacterales bacterium (assembly GCA_035281725.1). Classification (GTDB taxonomy): domain Bacteria; phylum Actinomycetota; class Thermoleophilia; order Solirubrobacterales; family 70-9; genus VAYN01. The sequence continues at coordinate 89 of DATEDJ010000089.1, read as the reverse complement.
GAGGTCGGTGGCGACGAAGCGGCCGCCCGGTTTGAGGCTGGCCCAGAGCGGCGTCGCGCGGGAGATCCGCTCGAAGTCGTCCATCGTCA